>JAYVUZ010000238.1:0-42636 GCA_043787415.1 Fimbriiglobus sp.
GCCGGTCCGGTCCGGGACGGATGCGCGTCCGGCCGCGGACCGGACCGGCTCACGCCGGCCGCTCGCCAAAACCTGGCGTCACGCGATCGACCCGGCCACCTTCGACCGCTTGTCGTCCTCGTCGATCTTGGTCACCATCACCTCGGTGGTCAGCATCAGCCCGGCAATGCTGGCCGCGTTCTGCAAGGCCGATCGGGTGACGACCGTCGGATCAATGATCCCGGCCTTGAACATGTCGACGTACTCGCCGGTGGCGGCGTTGTACCCGATGTTCGGCGACTTCTCCCCGCGGGTGTGGACCTCGTCCACGATCACGGCCCCGTCCTTGCCGCCGTTCTCGGCGATCTGCCGGGCCGGCTTGACCAGGGCGCGGGCCACGATCTCGGCCCCGATCCGCTCGTCCCCCTTCAGCTTCTCGGCCAGCTCCTCGACCACCGGGATGCACCGCAGCAGGGCCGTCCCGCCGCCCGGCACGATGCCCTCGGCCACGGCCGCCCGGGTGGCGTGCAGGGCGTCCTCCACCCGCCCCTTGGTCTGCTTCATCTCCGCCTCGGTGGCCGCCCCGACCCGGACGATGGCCACCCCGCCGACGAGCTTGGCCAGCCGCTCGCTGAACTTCTCCTTGTCGTAGCTCGACTCGGTCTGCTCCATCTGCGTGCGAATCTGGGCCACCCGCTTCTCGACCATACCGCGGCGGTCTTTGTCCATTTTTTCGACGATGATTGTCGTGTTTTCCTTCTCGACGCTCACCCGGTCGGCGCTGCCGAGGTGTTCCAGGGTGACGTTCTCCAGCTTCACACCCAAGTCGTCGGACACGAACGTGCCGCCGGTCAGGGTGGCGATGTCGGCCAGCATGGCCTTGCGGCGGTCGCCGAACCCCGGGGCCTTGACGGCACAGATGTCCAAGAGGCCGCGGAGCTTGTTCACCACCAGCATGGCCAGGGCCTCGGACTCCACGTCCTCGGCGATGATGAGCAGCGGCCGGTGGACCTGGGCCACCTTCTCCAGCAGCGGCAGGAACTCGCGGACGTTGCTCAGCTTCTTCTCGTACAGCAGCACCAGCGGGTTCTCGACCTCCCACTTCAGGTCGGCGTTGCCGGCGGCGAAGTACGGGCTGATATACCCCTTGTCGAACTGCATGCCTTCGACGAACTCCAGTACGGTCTCAGACGTCTTCCCCTCTTCGACCGTGATGACCCCGTCCTTGCCGACCTTCTCGAACGCGTCGGCCATCATGGCCCCGATGACCGGGTCGCTGTTGGCCGAGATGCCGGCCACCTGGGCCATCTCGTCCTTCTTGGTCAGCTTCTTGGTGAGGGTGCCCTCGATGTACTCGACGCACTTGGCCACGGCCTTGTCGATGCCCCGCTTGACGGCCGTCGGGTTGGCCCCGGCGGTGATGTTCCGCAGCCCCTCCTGGTAGATGGCCAGGGCCAGCACGGTGGCGGTGGTCGTCCCGTCGCCGGCGGTGTCGCTGGTCTTCTGGGCCACGGCGTTGACGAGTTTGGCACCCATGTTCTCGAACGGGTCGCTCAACTCGATCTCTTTCGAAACGGTCACACCGTCTTTTGTGACAGTAGGTCCGCCGAACGACTTGTCGATGATGACGTTGCGGCCGGTCGGCCCGAGCGTGATGCCGACGGCCTTGGCCAGCTTCTCGGCCCCGGTCAGCAGCTTCTTGCGGGCGTCGTCGGTGTACAGCAGTTGCTTCGGCATGGGTGGAGTCTCGTTAAGAGTTTAACCACAGAGACACAGACGGCACGGAGAAGACAAAAAGCGAGTTCTAAAAATAGGACGAAGTCTTGTCTTGAACTCTGTTTGTTATCTCCTCCGTGTCCTCTGTGTCTGTGTGGTGAAATGAATTACTTGGTGACTTTGGCCAGCAGCTCGCTCTCGCGGAGGATCTTGTACTCCTTGGTACCCACCTCCACGTCGCTGCCGCTGTACTTGCCGAACAGCACCTCGTCGCCGACCTTGACGCTCAGCACCAGCCGCACGCCCTCGTCGGACAGCTTGCCTGGGCCGGCGGCGATGACCCGCCCCCGCTGCGGCTTCTGCTTGGCCGTGTCCGGCAGCAGGATGCCCCCGGCCGTCTTCTCGGCCGCCTCCAGGGCTTCCACCACCACCCGGTCGTCCAGCGGCCGCAGGTTGGTCGCCGCCGGCGCTTTATCGCCCTTCGCCATGAGTACTCTCCGCAGGTGTGTCGTGTGATTCAGTATGTGTGGTCGAAGCCCGCCCGATACAGCGGGCGGGCTTATAGCGATTACATCATCCCGCCCATACCTCCCATGCCGCCCATCCCACCCATGCCGCCGCCGTGATCGTGGTCGTGCCCGCCGCCACCGGCCGACTTCTTCTCCGGGATGTCGGCGATCACGCCCTCGCTGGTCAGCAGCAGGCAGGCGACCGACGCCCCGTTCTGTAGGGCCGATCGCGTCACCTTCACCGGGTCAACCACGCCCGACTTGCGGAGGTCTTCGTACTTGTCGGTGTCGGCGTTGTAACCCTGATTGCTGTCTTTGGACTTGAGGATGTGGGCCACGACCACCGTGCCGTCCTTGCCGGCGTTCTCGGCGATCATGCGGCACGGCATCTCCAACGCGCGGAACAGCACCAACTGGCCGATGTCTTCGTCGTTCGTGGCTTTGGTCTTGAGCACCTTGCGGGCGTTCAGCAGGGCCACCCCGCCGCCGGCCACGATGCCCTCCTCCAGCGCCGCCCGCGTCGCGGCCAGGCTGTCCTCGTACAGCGCCTTCCGCTCCTTCATGGCCGTCTCGGTGGCCCCGCCGACCTTGAGCTGGGCGACCCCGCCGGCCAGCTTGGCCAGCCGCTCCTGGAGCTTCTCGCGGTCGTACTCGCTGTCCGTCTTGGTGATCTCCTTGCGGATCGTCTCGCACCGGCCGTCGACGGCCGCCTTCTTGCCGGCCCCTTCCGTGATGGTCGTGTTTTCCGAGTCGATCTTGATCCGCTTACACTTGCCCAGGTCGGCGAGCGTCAGGTTCTCCAGCTTGATGCCCAGGTCCTTGAAGATGGCCTTGCCGCCGGTCAGGGTGGCGATGTCTTCCATCATGGCCTTGCGGCGGTCGCCGTACCCCGGGGCCTTGACGGCACACGCCTTGAACGCCCCGGGGTTGCGGACCTTGTTCACCACCAGCGTGGCCAGGGCCTCGCCCTCCACGTCCTCGGCGATGATCAGGATCGGCTTGCCCTGCTGCAACACCTTTTCGAGCACCGGCACCAGATCACGGTTGGACGAAATCTTCTTTTCGTAAATCAGAATGTACGGGTCGTCCAGCTCGCACTCCATCGACTCGACGTTCGTCACGAAGTACGGCGACAGGTAGCCGCGGTCGAACTGCATCCCCTCAACGAACTCGTGCCCGGTCTCGGTGGTCTTACCCTCCTCGACCGTAATCACCCCGTCCTTACCCACCTTGTCCATCGCCTCGGCGATAATGATCCCAATCTTGGAATCTCCGTTCGCGGCTACGGTCGCCACGTTTTCAAGGTCTTTCTTGTTCTTGACCGGGATGGCCGCGGCCTTGATCCGCTCGGTGATCTGCTCGACCGCCTTCTCCATGCCCCGCTTCATGAGCATGGGGTTGGTGCCGGCCGTCACGGCCTTCAGCCCCTCGTTGAAAATGGCCTCGGCCAGCACGGTGGCCGTGGTGGTGCCGTCGCCGGCCACGTCGGACGTCTTGGACGCCACCTCCCGGACCATCCGAGCGCCCATGTTCTCGTAGTGGTCCGGGAGTTCGATCTCCTTGGCCACCGTCACTCCGTCCTTCGTGACAGTCGGGCTGCCGAACGACTTCTGGATGATGACGTTGCGGCCCTTCGGCCCGAGCGTCACCTTGACCGCGCGGGCCAGCTTGGCGATACCCTTCTGCATGGCGGCGCGGGCTTCGGTGTCAAACGCGATCTGCTTGGCGCTCATGGGAGCCTCTGTCAGTGGGGTAGGAGTGTCTGTGCGTCAGGACGGGGTTATTCGATCACAGCCAGCACGTCTTCCTCGTGCATGACTAGCACTTCGTCGCTCTTGCGGTCCTTAAACTCGTCGCCGGCCCAGGAGGTGAACAGCACCTTGTCGCCGGCTTTCAGTTGCAGTGGGGTGCGGTCGCCGGTCTTCTTGTTCAGTTTGCCGGGGCCGACGGCCAGGATGGTGCCCCGCTGCGGCTTCTTCTGGGCGGCGTCCGGGATGAACACCCCACCGGCCGACTTGGCGTCCGAGGCTTCTCGGCGAACGATGATGCGGTCGCCGATCGGTTGCAGGTCCATGCGGCTGGCTCTCGCGGGTGAGTGCCGCGTGTTAGTGCAAAGCCCGTGCCCGGCGGGAGACGACGGCGCAGGTTGCTGCTCACGAACGAGTTGCGACTTCTAACCAGGCGGTAGCAGGCGGCGTTCCTGCCAACTTGGTCCGGGTGCGGCCGGCCCGACCTGTCGGTTTGGCAGCGGCTACTTCCGCTTCCGCTTGGCCCGGGCGGCGAGCTTGGCCACGAACGCCGCGTGTTCCGGACTGGCGAGGCCGAGTTGAAGTGTGGCCATTGTCGTCGGGAAGTCGCCAGCGACCATCGCAGCGGCGTCGATCCACAGTCCCGGGAAAGCAAGGCTGTGGAGTATCCCCTCGACCGGCGTCACCGGCCGGTACGCGCCGCGGCGATGAGCGAACAGCAACACCTCTCGATGGGCCGTCCGCCAGACGAGGTATTCCGCCACCTCGGCCGTTTGGTAGGCGTCGTACTTCGGCCCCATGTCGCGGCCGACGGACGTGTTGGCCACCTCGATCAGCAGTTCGGGCGGGCCGGCTAGGTAACCGTCGGGAGTGTTGTCGGACGCCCCGCCGCACTCGGCGAGTAGCCGCAGGTGGGCGTCCGGCTCGGGCAGGTTGGCCCCGCCGATGTGGATGGTGGTCGGGCCGCCGCCGTCCACCCCCGGGGTGGACACGGCGTAGACAGCCAGCAGCCCGGTCAGCCGGAACTGCGGGGTCGAGTGGAACACGTTCGAAATGGGCGACATGTCCTGGTCCGGTGACACATCGCCCGATTTGCGGGCGTTGACGTACACCACCCCGCCGATGAGTTCGGCCCGGGTCACGTCCGCATCGGCCTCGTACCGGCGGAGGAACTCCGCCGCCGTCAGCCGGTCGCCTTCCCGTAGCGACGGAACCGCAGCCGGTGCCGTTGCCGGCCGGTCGATCAGCTTGCCCATGAGTCGCCCTCCCGGTGCCCCAGTTTACACCCCCTCCACCACCATCGCCACGGCGTTGCCGCCGCCCAGGCACAGCGACGCCAGCCCCCGCCTCGCCCCCCGCTTACGCATGGCATGCAGCAGCGTCACCAGCACCCGCGCCCCGCTCGCCCCGATCGGGTGGCCGAGCGCCACCGCCCCGCCGTTCACGTTCACTTTCTCCGGGTCCAGTTGTAGCCCGCGGCTGCACGCCAGCATCTGGCTGGCGAACGCCTCGTTCAGCTCGAACAGGTCGATGTCCTCGACGCCGAGCTTGGCCCGCTGGAGGGCCAGCCGCACCGCCGACACCGGGGCGATGAAGATGTCCTTCGGGGCCACCCCGGTCGTCGCATAGCTGACGATCCGGGCCAGCGGCCTGGCCCCGAGCCGGCCGACGGCGGCGCTCGACACGACCACCACGGCGGCAGCCCCGTCGCTGAGCTGCGAGGCGTTGCCGGCCGTCACCGTGCCGTCCGGCCGGAACGCCGGCCGCAGCTTGCCCAGCCCGGCGGCCGTGCTGTCCGCACGGATGCCCTCGTCCCGGGAAACCTCAGCGGGCTTACGCCCGCCGCTCGCCGGGATCGTCACCGGCACCACTTCGGCCACGAAGTCGCCCCGCTCCCAGGCCGCCGCCGCCCGCTGGTGGCTGTCAGCGGCGAAGGCGTCCTGGTCGGCCCGGCTCACCCCACAACTGGACGCCGTGTGTTCGGCCGCCTCGCCCATCGGCCAGTTTTCGAACGCGCACCACAGGCCGTCGTGCACCAGGGCATCGACGGCTTTCTGGTCGCCGTACTTGTACCCGGCCCGCACCCCCGGTAGCAGGAACGGCGCCCGGCTCATGCTCTCCATGCCGCCGGCCACCACCACATTCGCGTCCCCGGCCCGGATGCTCTGGGCGGCCAGCATGACGGCCTTCAGCCCGCTGCCGCAAACCTTGTTGACGGTCAGGGCCGGCACCGTGTCCGGTAGCCCGGCGAACAGGGCCGCCTGCCGGGCCGGCGCCTGCCCCACCCCGGCCGACACCACGTTGCCCATCACCACCTCATCGACCAACGTCGGGTCCACCCCGGCCCGCTTGACGGCTTCGGCAATGGCCACGGCCCCGAGCCGGGGCGCCGGCAGGTCGCCCAGCCCCCCAAGGAACTTGCCGATGGGCGTGCGGGCGGCCGACAGGATGTAGGCGTCCATAACATGACTCGAAAGAGAGAGGTTCACCCACATTCTACCGCCGCCCGGCCCCCTCCTCGTCGCCGAGAAGCTGACCAAAGACTACGGCCAGTTCCGCGCCCTCGACGCGCTGGATTTGCAGGTCGCCCCCGGCGAGGTGGTCGGCCTGCTCGGGCCGAACGGCTCCGGCAAGACGACCGCCCTGCGGCTCATGCTCGGCTTCCTCCGGGCCACCGCGGGGAGGGTCACGCTCGGCGGGTTCGACTGCTGGCGGGATAGCGTCGAGACCCGCAAGCGGGTGACGTACCTGCCCGGCGAGCTGCGGCTGTACGAGACGATGACCGGCCGGCAGCTCGTCACCTTCCTGGGCAAACTCCGCGGCCAGTCGCCGGGGGCCGAGGTGGACACGCTGGCCAAGAAGCTGGACATCGACCCCGACCGCCCGCTCACGCAGATGAGCAGCGGCATGAAGCGGAAGGTGGCCCTGCTGGCGGTGCTGCTGCCGCGGGTGCCGCTCATCATTCTGGACGAGCCGACCAACACCCTCGACCCGACCATGCGGGACGAGCTGCTGGAGCAGATCAAGCAGGCCCGGGACGCCGGCAAGGCGGTGCTGTTCTCGTCGCACGTGCTGCAAGAGGTGGAAGCCGTCTGCGACCGGGTGGCCATCCTGCGGAAGGGCCGGCTGGTCCACCTGCAAGGGCTGGCCGAGTTACGGGACGGCCGGCATGTCACGGCCCGGGTGCTGGGTGAGGCACCGGCCGTCGGGCCGGACGGGGCGCCGCTGAGCATCGCGGACGGGCTGTTGGACCTGGAGTACCGCGGGCCGCTGCCGGAACTGCTACGGTGGCTGGCCGGGCTGTCGCTGACCGACCTGAAGGTGGAGCCGGTCGGGCTGACCCGGATTTACAAGCAGTACCACGCCGGAGGGTGACGGATGCGAGTCGGGCTGTACGGCGGGGCGTTCGACCCGGTCCACCTCGGGCACCTGCTGCTGGCCGAGCGGTGCCGGGAGGACGCCGGGCTGGACGAGGTGTGGTTCGTGCCCACCTACAAGCCGCCGCACCAGAAGGGCCGGGAGCTGACGCGGTTCGAGCACCGCTGCGACATGCTCGGCTTCGCCGTCAGCGGCCAGCCGAAGTTCCGGGTGGACCCGATCGAGCGGGGCCTGCCGCCGCCGAGCTACACCCTGCACACCGTCGAAGAGTTGCAGCGGCAGCACCCGGGCCACGACTTCCACTTGCTGGTCGGGGCGGACACACTCGCCGACCTGCCCAACTGGCACCGCCCGGCCGTGGTGCTGGCGAAGGTCGGGCTGGTGGCGGTGCCGCGGCCGGGGTTCGAGACGTGGACCACCGACCAGGTGGCGGCAGCCGTCGGCGGCCCGGTGCGGCTGACGCTGGTCGAGATGCCACTGGTCGCGCTGAGCAGCCGGGAGTTGCGGGCGCGAGTGGCAGCGGGTAGGGGCATCCGGTACGCGGTGCCGCGGGCGGTGGAGGAGTTCGTCCGCGAGCGGGGGCTGTACCGGGGGTGAGGGTGAGGTTAGGATGGGACAGACCAATCCGCCCGAGGGTCAGCCGTGAGCAGCCCGACAACGAGTGTTTCGGCCACCTACAACGGCACGGCGTTCGTGCTGGACCACTCGCTCGTCGAGCTGGTGCCGGGCCAGCGCGTCCGCGTCACCTTCGAGGTGCCGCTCAAGCCGCCTGCGCCATGGCCCCAGCCCCAGGGCGACGACGAAAGCTTTGACCAGTTCATTGACCGGATCGCCGTCGATGACCCGTCCCTGCCGACGGACCTGGCGGCCCAGCACGACCACTACCTGTATGGCACGCCGAAGCGATGACGGCGTTCAACCGCCCGGTGTTCGCCGACACCCTGTACTGGGTCGGGCTGGTCAGCAAACGGGACCAGCACCACGCCCGGGCCAGGAAGTGGTCCCTCGTCGTGCGCGGGCTGATCGTCACCACGGAAGACGTGCTGATCGAGACGGCGAACAGCCTGACCCAGCCGCCGCACCGAGGGACATGGCTGGCCCTGCTCGGGTCGATCCGCACTCGACCGACTTACCGCGTCGTCCCGCGTTCCGACCGACTGCTCGACCGCGGCTGGCTGCTCTACGCCGAGCGGATGGACAAGGAGTGGTCGCTGACGGACTGCATCTCCTTCCTCGTCATGGGTGATCAACGGCTGACCGACGCCTTGACGGCCGACCACCACTTCCGCCAGGCCGGGTTCGTGCCGCTGCTCCAGTCCGACCCGCCGGAGGCCGCCCCGTGATGTCCCTGCTGCTGGCGGCCCTGCTCGCCGACCCGCTGGCCGACTTCCGCGTTGAACGGGCCGCGGCCACCGCCCCGCCGGCCGAGCTGGCCGCCGCCGACGCCACCGCCACCGACGCCGCCGCCGCCGCGAAGGCCGGGGACGCGGACACTTCCCGGCGGCTGGCCCGGGACGCCCGCTGGCTGCTGCCGGCCCCGCCGGCCGGGCTGCCGCCGCACGTCCGCCGCACCTTCGGGGCAGCCCGGCTCCGCCACGCCGACCGCGTCACCGCCCTGGCCTACTTCCCCGACGGCTCCCGGGTGGCGTCCAGCTCCGTCGACGGCACCGCCCGCGTCTGGAACCTGCTCAACGGCCGGGAGGTGGTCGCCTACCGCGGCCACCCGGCCCCGGCCAGCGCCCTGAACGCGGCGGCGGTGGCCGTCCACCCGTCCGGCAAGCTGGTCGCCTCGGCCGGCGGGCCGGACATCCACCTGTGGGACGCGGCCACCGGCGAGCGGACGCGGGTGCTTTCCGGCGGCCATGCCGAGGCGGTGCGGGGCCTCGCCTTCACCCCGGACGGGGCCACCCTGGCCGCCGCCGACGACGGCGGCCGACTGCTCCTCTGGGACGTGGCCGCCGGCAAACCCCGGCACGCCTTCCCGGACCAGCGGAAGCGGCTCGAAGGGGTTGCCCTCACGGGGAAGCTGCTGGCCACCGTCAACGTCCTCGGCGAGGTGGTGCTGTACGACGCCACCCAGCCGGGTCAGGGGCCGGTCTACACCGTCGCCCGGGAGGAAGCCGGCGGGCTGCCGCTGTACGGGGTGGCCGTCACCGACACGGCGGTGCTGGTCGGCGGCAAGAACAAGCTGGCCCGGGTGTACTCCCCGACCGGCAGCCCGGTCCGCGTCCTGGAGGGCCACGCCGAGGCGGTGCTGGCCGTCGCGGCGGACCCCGGCGGCAAGCTGTTCGCCACCGCCGGCGAGGACGGCACCGTTCGCGCCTGGGAGCCGGCCACCGGCAAGCCGCTCCGCGTGTTCCAGGGGCACCCCGGGGCGGTGACGGCCCTGGCCGTGCGACCCGACGGCAAGGAGATCGTGTCCGGCGGGGCCGACGGCCGGCTGCGGGTGTGGCCGCTGGCCGACGCCGACATCCACCGCACGCTGCCGCTGTCGGCCCCGGGGTTCGCCGTCGCTTACGGGCCGACCGGGCGGGTGGCGGTCGGCGGCCTGGACGGCTCGCTGAAGGTATTCGACCCGGCCACCGGCCGGGTGGTGGAGGAGCTGACCGGCCACCCGCACGGGGTGGCGGTGGCCTGCCGGGCCGGCGACCGGCTGGCCACCGGCGGCGGCGACAAACTCATCCGGCTGTGGGACGTGGAGGCCGGCACGGCGACCGAGTTGAAGGGCCACACCTCAACCGTGCTGGCCCTGGCGGCGACCGGCGATCAACTGTACTCCGGCTCCGCCGACGGCACCGTGCGGGCCTGGGAGTTGCCGGCCGGCAAGCCGGTCTGGACGTGGGCCAACAAGTCGGCGGTGTGCGGCCTGGCGGTGCTGGCCGGGAACCGACTGGCGGTCGGTACGGCCGACGGCGGCCTCACCCTGCTCGACGTGGCCGGCGAGCCGAAGCCGCTGGGCGACACGACCGCCCACACCCGGGGCACGCTGGCGGTGGCCGCCCGGCCGGACGGCGGTCTGATCGCCACCGGTGGCGGCGACGGGGTGGTGCGGCTGTGGCGGCCGGCGGCCGGCGGGCCGCTGCCGGTCGGCCGCATCGACCCGCCGGCCCGGACCGGCCAGCCGACGGCCGTGCTGGGACTAGCCTTCGGCCCGGACGGCCGGCTGCTGGCGATCGCCGGCGGGGACCAGGTGCGGGTGTGGGACACCGCCGCCGGGGCCGAGCGGCAGGCCCTCCGCGGCCACACCGACACGGCCACGGCCGTGGCCTTCAGCCCGGACGGCGGCACCGTGCTGAGCGTCGGGGCGGACAAGACGGCCCGGGCCTTCCCACTGACCCGCGGCGGCGGCCGGCCGCCGGCCCACGCCGGCCCGGTCAACGCGGTGGCCCTCAGCCCGGACGGCCAGACCCTGGCCACCGGCTCGGACGACCACACCGTGAAGCTGTGGGACACGCAGGCGGGGGCCGAGCGGGCGGTGCTGGTCGGGCCGACCGACGCCGTCGGGGCGGTTGGGTTCGCGGCCACCGGCGAGGTGGTGGTGGCGTCGGCCGAAGGGCGGGTGCGGTGGTACTCGCCGGCCGGGGCGGAACTCCGCGGCCGACCGACGCATCGAACCTTCGCCATGAGCGTGGCCGCCGACGGCACCGCCCTGGCCGCCTGGTCGGTGAAAGACAAGGAGGCCGCCGGGTTTGACGTGCTGCCCCCCGGCGGGGAGCCGCGGCGGGTGGCTGGGGTGGGGGCGGCGACGTGTGCGGCGGTGTCGGCCGTGGCCCGACTGGCGGTGGCCGGCGGGCCGGACGGCTCGGTGCGGCTGTGGGATTTGGCCACCGGCGAGCGGGCGGTCGGCGGCGACTGGAAGCTGGGGGACGCCCCGCTGGCCGACGTAAGCCTGACGCCGGACGGCAAGACGCTGGTCGCCCTGGACGACACCGGCACCGTGACCGTGGCCGCCGTCGGGGGGCGGGCCGTGCGGGCGACGGTGAAGCTGCCGGGCGCCGGCGGCGTGACGGCAGGGGCCGATCGCTTCGCCACCTACTCGCCCGACGGGCTGGTGGTGGCCTTCGGCCTGGACGGCAAGGAACTGCGGCGGTGGCCGCTGCCGGGGCCGGTGCAGGCGGCCGCCTTCGCCGCCGACGGCAAGACGTTGGCCGTCGGCAACGCCGACGGTACGGCGTACCTGTTGGAGTTGCCTTAAGGCGATCGGCCGGAAACCTCGGAGTCAGCCATGCCCCGCGTCGCCTGTCTGCTGCTGCTCGTCACCGCCGCGGCCGTAGCCGCCGACCCGGACCCGGCCCAGAAGGCCGGCCTCCAGCAGGTGGGCGGCTTCGTCGGCACCTGGAACGGGGCCGGCGACGGCAAACCGGCCGGCACCAAGCTGCTGTGGCGGCAGACCGTCACCTGGGGGTGGAAGTTCACCGGCACCGACCCGGCCCTGAAGCTGGAAATCAAGGACGCCAAGGGGCTGGCCGCCGGCACCCTCACGTTCCAGCCGAAGGAGAAGACGTACACCCTCAAGGGGACGGACGCCGACGGCAGCGAGTGGACCTACGTCGGCAAGCTGGACCGCGGCCGGCTCACCCTGGACGGCAAGGACGCGGCCACCGGGGACGTGCGGCGGCTTACCTTCCGCACCGTGGCCGACGGGGTGCGGCTCATCCAGACGGTCGAGGACCAGCCGAAGGGCCGGGGGCCGTTCACCAAGCGGTACGAGGTCGGGGCCACCAAGGACGGCGAGTCGTTCGCCGGCAGCGGGCCGAAGAAGGAGTGCATCGTCACTGGCGGCACCGGGTCGATGACCGTCAGCTACATGGGGGTGACGTACTACGTGTGCTGCTCCGGCTGCCGGGACGAGTTCAACGCCGAACCCAAGAAGTACGTGGACGCCTACCTGAAGGGCAAGAAGTAGGGTGGTGCCGAGTCGTCGAGGCCCACCGTCCACGACCAACCGCCCGACGGTGGGCCTCGACGACTCGGCACCACCCTACGAAAGGCACTCATGGTCGCCGCCGTCCGCTGCCCGGGCTGTCGCAAGTACATGCTGGTCGAGCCGGCCGACCGCGGCCGGGTCATCGCCTGCCTGGTGTGCAAGTCCCCGGTGCGGGTACCGGAACTGGAACTGGAGCCGGTGGACTTCGACGCCGACCCGGCCGGGTTGCCGGCGGCCCGCCCTTTGCCGCCGGCCTGACGGCCACTAGAATGTGACCTCCCGTGACGGCCCCACGGCCGTCCCATTGTCGCGCGACCCGCCCGGCCGAGTGCCGCGGCCCGCGCCCCTCGACACACCGTACCGTGGAGTTCCCCGATGGCCGACGAGACCAAGTCCGCCGACGTGCCGCTGACCGCCGCCCCCCAGCAGTCGGGGTCGGTTCAGGTGCAGGTGGACGTGTCCAAGATGGAAACCATCTACGCCAACTTCGTCCGGCTGAGCCTGAGCAGCAGCACGGAGGAGGTGGTCATGGACGTCGGCCTGCACACCGGCATCCTCACCCCGGTGGGCATGGAGCCGATCACCTTGACGCACCGGCTGGTGATGAACCCGTTCGTGGCCAAGCGGCTGCTCCAGAGCCTGGCGCAGATCGTCCAGCGGCACGAGCAGGCGTTCGGCGCGCTCGAAGTGGACCCGCAGAAGCGGTTGCGCGGGCGGTAAGGTCTTCGGTTCGTAGCCCGACGCGCGAGCGAGGGACATCCTCCCTCGGTCGCGCGTCGGGCTACGAACCAAGGGCCTTCAGCTTCGCCAGCCCGGTCTTCGCTACGGTCAGCGGGTTTTGCTGCCAGTACGTGCGGTTGAACAGTTCCAGCGACAAGAACCCGGCGTACCCGATCCGCCTGAGCGTCGCGAATACCTCGGCCAGCGGGGCAACGCCGTCGCCGGGGTACACCCGGTCCTGGTCCGCGATGGTGCCGCGGTCGATCTTCGGGTAGTCGTTGACGTGGAAGATGCCGACGGCTGCCGCACTGAGCAGCCCGAGGCCGGCGAAGTCGGACCCGCCCTTGTACAGGTGATACACGTCCGGCAGCACGGCCCCGCCGGCCGCCCCGCACTCGGCCGCCACCAGCCACGCCTCGCCCAGCCGGGACAGCGTCTTCGAGTGACCCCACAGCTCGACCAGCGGTGTCACGCCCATCGTTTTGCCGAGGTCGAGCAGCGCCCGGTAACGATCCGCCGCGGCCCGGGGGGCCACCGCCGGGCTGGCCTTCGGGTCGTCGCGGCGGGAGCCGCCGCCGGTGGCCCCGACCGGCGGGGCGGCGAGCTGCTGGCAGCCGATGCGGTTCGCCTTGTCAAAGTCCCGCCTGGCCTGCTCTAGCCCCTTCTTGCGGCGGCCCTCGTCCTCGCACACCCACTCGGCGAAGCCGATCAAGTTGGGCACCGCCAGCCCGGCGTCGGCGAACCGCTTGCCGAGGTCGGCGAGTGTGCCGCCGCCGGCGGTGTACTCGTCCACCTCACTCACCCACGGCTCGATGGCCGCAAACCCGGCCTGCTGGGCGATGGGGATGGTGTCCACCAGCGGGCGGGCTTTACCCCACTGGCCCTCGGGCTGGCGAATCGTGCTGGTGTTGAGACAGAACCGCGGAGCGGCCGGGCGGGCGGCGACGGCGAACACGGCCGGGGCGGCGAGGAGGTGACGGCGGGTGAGCATGGGGGCATGATAGGCGAGCGGCCGGTGTGAGTCGGCCGAGGGGCGCCAGCGGGCTGGCAGACTGCCTGTGCCCCCACTGGCGCCCCTCAGCCGGCTCACACCGGCCGCTTGCCCGGTCGGCTACTTCTTGTCTTCCTTCTTCTCGTCCTTCTTCTTCATCACGAACAGGAAGTTGCCGTCCTCCTTGGTGGACTTGAACTCCTTCGGCCGGTCGCCGCCCATCGGGTGGTAGCACAGGCTCACCTTGCCGTCGGCCATCTTGAGGATGCCCTTGGCCTTGCCGTCCTTGAAGCTCTCCGGCTCCAGGATGGTCATGTCGATCGTGGCCGGGGCGGCCTTCTCGTCCAGCTTGTACGCGAATACGAACTTGAGGTCGCCGGCCGTGAGGGTCAGCTTGTCCTTGGCCACGGTCAGGGTGCCGTCCAGCTTCTCGGCCTTATCGCCGGCCTTGGTGCCTTCGACCACCGTCCAGTCGCCGACCAGCTTGGCCGGGTCGAGCGGCATCGGCTTGTCGTCGGCGGCGGCCGTCAGGGCCAATAGGCCGACCGTCAGCCCGAGCAGGGGGAAACGGGTCATGGGAGAATCCTTCGGAGGGGGTGAGGTGCGAGCGGAGCTGTTGTAGGCCGGCGTCGGCCGGGGTGCAACCGTGTGGGTCGTAGCCCCGCCCGGCCGCGTGTACACTAACGCACCCCGCCCCGAGGTCCGCATGACGACCCGCGTCCAGTTGCAGCGGCGGCTCGCCCCCACCTCGACGCCTGGATGGCCACCCTGGCCCCCGACCCGGTCACGGCCGCCGGTCTGCGGGCGGTGTTCCTCGCTGAATTGATTCAACGGCTGGTGGCTGCCGGCGGATCGGGTGACGGTCGCAACGACCGACCCGCCGTTCTACTGGGTCCAGTTGGACGGGCGGACGTGGGTCGAGTACACGATCCGGGACGAGCCGCGAAGGTCGTTCGGTCGGTCCCGGCGGGTGATCGTCACGGGCATGGCGAGCCGGCCGGGCCGGTGACCAGCGCCCGCACCTCGTCGTCCGACAGGACATCGTCCGGGTCCAGGCCGGCCAGCCGGCTCGACTCCTTCTGCTCGTCGGTCTGGGGCGGCAGTTCTCGCAACCGGCCCCAAGCCTCCGGGGTGACGAAGTAGCCGATCCGCACCCCACTCCCGTCATCGACGGGCAGGACGCCAACGTCCTCGCCTCGGCCAGCAGGGCGAAGAACACCGCCTCCTTGTCCGCCGGCGACGTACTCCGCCGGCGACGGGCGCGGTACTGCGGCACGGACGGGGTCAGGTAGCGAGAGCGTGGTAGTACCCACTGATCAGCCCCTCGACACTGGCGCAATCTAATAACAAGTTCGGCGACACTAGTCATCCTACCCGCCGGCCCCGCCGCCCGCTACCCTCTCCCCATCCCACTCCCGCGAGCGACCGATGACCTACTTCCCCGACGTTCCCACCATCAGGTACGAGGGGCCGGACAGCACCGACCCGCTCAGCTTCCGCCAGTACAACCCGACCGAGGTGGTGGCCGGCAAGCCGATGCGGGACCACCTGCGATTTGCGGTGGCCTACTGGCACACCTTCCGCGGCACCGGCGGCGACCCGTTCGGCCCCGGCTGCGCCGTCCGCCCGTGGGAGGACGGCAGTAACACCCACCGCATGGACCTGGCCCGGGTGGACGTGGCGTTCGAGTTCATGCAGAAGCTGGGCGTGCCGTTCTACTGCTTCCACGACCGCGACGTGAGCGGCGAGGGGGACAGCCTCCGCGAGACGAACGAGCTGTTCGACGCGGTGGCGGCCAGGCTCAAGGCCAAGCAGGACGAGACCGGCATCAAGCTGCTGTGGGGCACGGCCAACGCGTTCAGCCACCCGCGGTACGTGCACGGGGCCGCCACCTCGTGCAATGCCGACGTGTTCGCCTTCGCCGCCGCCCAGGTGAAGAAGGCGATGGAGGTGACGCAGCAACTCGGCGGCGAGAACTACGTCTTCTGGGGCGGGCGTGAGGGGTACGTCACCGGCCACAACACGGACATGAAGCGGGAGCTGGACCACCTGGCCCGGTTCCTGCACCTGGCCGTCGCCCACAAGAAGAGCATCGGGTTCACCGGCCAGTTCCTGATCGAGCCGAAGCCGCACGAGCCGACCAGCCACCAGTACGACTTCGACTGCGCCACCGCGCTGGCCTTCCTGCGCGGGGCCGGGCTACAGGACCACTTCAAGTTCAACGTCGAGTTCAACCACGCCACGCTGGCCGGGCACGCCCCGCTGCACGAACTCACCTACGCCAGCATCCACGGGCTGCTCGGCAGCGTTGACGCCAACCGCGGCGACCTGCTGCTCGGCTGGGACACGGACCAGTTCCCGACCGACCTGTACCTGACCGCCCAGACGATGGGGGTGGTGCTGGCCCAGGGCGGCCTCGGCACCGGCGGGCTGAACTTCGACGCCAAGGTGCGGCGGGAGAGCTTCGAGCCGATCGACCTATTCCACGCCCACATCGGCGGCATGGACGCCTTCGCCCAGGGCCTCCGCATCGCCGCCAAGATGCACGCCGACGGCGTGCTGAGCAACATGGTCAAGAACCGCTACGCCAGTTGGGACGGTGGCATCGGGGCCGAAATCGAGGCCGGCACGCACGACTTCAATAGCCTCGAAGCCTACATGCTTGCGAAGGGCCAGGCCGCCCCGAACCAGAGTGGCCGGCAGGAACTGTTCGAGAACGTGGTGAACCGCTACTTCCGGTAGCCGGCTCACGGTCCCGCGACGTGGTACCCGTCTGGCGCCGCCGGGACGATCACCGGCGGGACGCCACCCAGCGGGTACGCCGGCCCCCGCAGCCCGACGCCCTGGGTCAGACGGGCACGGGCCTCGGCCGCGAACGAGTTGCCGATGAACAGCAGCGTCTGCCCGGGGTAGCCGGGGGTTGGGCTGCCGTTGAGCAGAACATGCAGCGCCCGAATGGCGATCGGGGCGGCGGTGCCGGTGGCGTTCAGGCCGACCGGGTCGAGGAACGACAGGACGGCCCAGGTGATTTCCACCGCCATCGGCAGCACCCGGGCCAGCGGCCGGCCGTTATAGTACCCCGGCAGGTGATACCCGCCGGTCGTACGGGGCATGGCCGGCAGGGCGAACGCGGCCAGCCGGGGGAACCGGGGCGGCGGGGCGATGGCGGACTCGGCATACGGTGACGCTACCGGCCGCCGGCCCCAGGCCCGGTGCTGTGCCGCCGCATCCTGCCCGACCACAAGGGTCGTCAGGGTCGCTAAGATCAGGGTGCGCATCGTGGTGTCCACTCCTTCAACCATCAGTGTGCGCCGGGCGGCCGGCCTGTCAGCCCGGCCGGGCAGTTTTCTGCCTGCCGGCACCGCCGGCGCCGCCGGACACCCCGATTTCCCCGCACCCCCGTAACCGGAGCCGTCATGGGCAAGCAGCACACCCCGCAATTCCTGAAGGTGGTCGGCGAGGCCCGCGGCTCGGTGCGGGAATGCACCGTGGCCGACGTGATGGCCCGGCGGGCGGCCGGCGACGCCTTCACCCTGATCGACGTGCGGGAGGAGAGTGAGTACGCGGCCGGGCACGTCCCCGGGGCGGCCCACGTCGGCAAGGGGGTGATCGAACGGGACATCGAGACGAAGGTGCCGGACCCGACGACGCCGGTGGTGCTGTACTGCGGCGGCGGCTACCGCAGCGTTCTGGCCGCCGAGGTGCTGGGGCGGATGGGGTACACCAACGTGCTCAGCATGGACGGCGGCTGGACCGGGTGGGCGAAGGCCGGCGGCGACGTGGAGAAGTGAGGGTCATACTTCGCTACCACGAGACCTGCGAGCCAGGCCTGGAAGCATGGCCGAGTCTCTGCCTGGTCACGACCCGGAGCGACGCGCGTTGGCCCGACTTTGCCTAGTTGCCATCAAACTCGACCTGATCGCCTGCCACGGTCGAATGCCCGGCGCGACGGGGGTCGTGGGGCTACGGCCGCCGGTCTGCTTGTGGCGGTTCCACTCCGGCTGGTGGAAGCGGTACTGCGTCGAAACCATCCACCCCTGGTTCCGGTCATCCGAGGTCCGGATCGTCGTGCTGGAGGTCACCGACCGCGTGTCGCCTACCCCCCGCGTGGGCGGCCGAGCCGACGGATAAACTCGGACAACGGGCGCGAACGGTGGCGGGTGGCCAGCCGGCGGGCGAGTTCGGCATCTTCCGCCGCAGTCATGGGCGGCGGGGTTCCGCCGGACAGGGCGAACGGCACCACCGTGCCGACCCCCGGCACGTCCAACGGCTCGCCGAGCCGCCATCCGTTCCGCCAACAGGGCCGTGAGAACCGTGTCTTTCATGCCCCGGTTGGCGTGCAGCAGGAAGCCGGGCAGGTCGGCGACGGTCTGGCTCAGGTCCGCCACGGGTCGGGGCCGAGTTGCTAGTCTGACCGTAGCCCGTGCGGCCCGTCCCCGCAACTGTCACCATCCGCCGCTCACTCCCCGACCGCCTCGCCGCCGGCCCGGGTGGCCAGCGCCGCCAGCACGGCCAGCGGGGTGTCCGCCCGTACCTGCCGCACCGACCCGTCGGCCATACCCAGCCCGATGCCGCCGTGGGCGGCGACGCCCGGCAGTTCCCGCACCGGCACTGAAGTCTCCGGGGCCGCCCACGCCAACCCGGCTCGGCCACAGCCGGGCACCACCAGAATCGTGTTCGCTGCCCCGTCGGTGATGTCGGTCAGCCGCACCCGGCCGTTCACCGGCAGCGGACCCTCGCAGCCGGCCGAACTCGGTAGCCCCAACAGATCGGCCAAAAAGCTGTTGACGATCAGTGGCCCACCGGCGGTCGGGGCGTCTGGGGTCGAGGGGCACTCCACCGCCGCCACCCGGCCGGCCACGGCGGCTGCGTTGTCCGGGTGGTCCCACGACACGGCGAAGGTGTACGGCCGGTCCTCGCCGAGCTGTCCCCGCACGACCGCCCAGAGGCCGTGAACCGACCCGTCCGGCGCCCCGACCGGATCGAACGGGCCGGCCACCCCGCCGGGCGGCAGCCGGCCTTTGGCCGCCTCGTACCCGAGGACGGCCAGCCCCTGTTGCCGCAGCCGGTCGTGACACGCGATGCGGGCGGCCGACGCCCGCACCTTCTGCACGGCCGGCAGCAACAGGCCGACCAGGGCCGCCACCACGGCCACGGCGACGAGTAGCTCGATCAGGCTGACCCCGCGGCGGCGGTCGGTCACGGCAGCCGCAGGTTGTTGAGGGCGGCCAGGCTGCCGTTCCAGGCGTCCCGGTCCACGTTTCCGCTCACCCCCGGCACGCTACCGAACGAGGTGTACTGCCAGAAGCTCCAAGTGCCCCAGGCGGCCGGCACATACGGGGCCGGGTCGCTGACGTAGGCGGCTAGCCAGAGCGGGCAGTTCAGGTTGGACCCGTTGCCGGCGCTGTCCCGCCAGAAGTAGAAGCCGGTGTAGATGATGCCAGGCCGGCCGGTGCGGGCCTGCACCCGGTTGAGGAAGGTGACCGTCCAGCTCCGCACCTGGCTGGGCGTCTTGCCGTCGCTGGTCTCCAAGTCGAGGACGAGTTGCAGGTCGCCATTGACCGGGGCCACGGTGTTGACGAAGTGATCGGCCTGCACGGTCGGGTCGGACCCGGGCCGGCCGAAGTGGTAGGCCCCGCGGATCAGCCCGACCGACTTCATGCCGGCCCAATAGCTGGCGAAGTTGGGATCGGTGTAGGTGGTGCCTTCGGTGGCTTTGCAGAAGGCGAACGCCTTGCCGCTGGCCTTGACACTGGACCAGTTGATTGTCCCCTGGTAGTGGGACACGTCAACGCCCTGCACCGAGTAGTCGGTGCCGGCGGCGAGGGTCGGGCGGACGGTGGCAGCCAGACCGGCGGCACTTGCCGCGGCTGCCCCTAAGAACTGTCGGCGAGTCGAGGGCACGAAGGGATCCCCCTGAAAGGTGTGGGCAAAAAAAAGGATAAGCGGCGGCTCGCCGCCGGGTCAAGGGAATTCGCCTCGGCTACCCGCCGGCCTCGTGGGCCGCCATCTCCTCGTCCAGCTTGCGGGTGGTGGCGTTCTCCCGCTTGGACTGCCACCACGCCCAGGCCACCGCGGCCGTCGAGGCCAGCAGCACCACCCAGCCCACCGAGCGATCACCGGCCCCGTCACTCACGTTGTGCATAATGACCAACGGCAGGGCCAACAAACTGACCATGTTCATCACTTTGATGAGCGGATTAATTGCCGGCCCGGCCGTATCTTTGAGTGGGTCGCCCACGGTGTCGCCGGTAACGCTCGCCTTGTGTTTGTCGCTCCCCTTGCCGGTATTCCGCTCCTTGCTCCGCGGCTCGTCCTCGATCATCTTCTTGGCGTTGTCCCACGCCCCGCCGGCGTTGGACATGAACACGGCGAGGAGCTGGCCGCTCAGGATCATGCCGGCCAGGAACCCGCCGAGGGCGAACGGGCCGAGCAGGAAGCCGACCACCAGCGGGGCGCAGATGGCAAGCAAGCCGGGGCCGACCAGCTCCTTCTGGGCGCTGCTCGTGCAGATGTCCACCACCCGCGAGTAGTCCGGCCGCTTGGTGCCGGCCATGATGGCCGGGTCGCGGAACTGGCTGCGGCACTCGAACACGATCAGGTAGGCCGCCCGGCCGACGGCCCGGATGGTCATGGCCGAAAACAGCAGCGGCACCGCCCCGCCGACGAGCATGCCGATGAACACGTACGGGTCGGCCACCGTCAGTTTGGCCGCCCCTTCGACGAAATCGCCGATGGTCAGTTGACCGATTTTTTCTTCCGACCCCGTGACCAGCACGGCGATGAAGCTGGCGAACAGTGAGACGGCCGCGATGACGGCCGACCCGATGGCCACCCCCTTAGTGATGGCCTTGGTCGTGTTCCCCACGGCGTCCAGGTCGGCCAGAATCTGGCGGGCCGGGGCGTTGCCCGGATCGTTTTTATCGAACCCCATCTCGCCGATGCCGTTCGCGTTGTCGGCCACGGGTCCGAACACGTCCATCGAGATGGTGTCCCCGGTCAGGGTCAACATGCCGATGCCGGTCATGGCCACCCCGAAGGCGACAAACAGCAGGCTGTATGTATCGGCGTAGATCATGACCGCGGCCAGAATGGCCGAGGCGATGATGAGGACCGCCCACACCGACGACTCGTACCCGAGGGCCAGCCCGGAGATGATGTTGGTGGCGTGGCCGGTGCGGCTGGCCTTCACCACGTCCTTCACCGGCTGGCACTCGGTGCTGGTCCAGTACTCGGTGCAGCGGTTGAGCGCGACGGCCAGGACGATGCCGACCAGGCAGCACAGGGCGGCGGCCAGGTGTAACCCCGGCGTCATGGGCACGTAGTGGTCGGTCAGGTCGAGACGCTTTTGCGCCGGCTCATTCTTAAGAACGGCGGTGTCGAGTTGCAGGCGTGGGTACTTGGGCCAGTCCGGCTCGGACACGAGCCGCTTGAGTTGTGCCTTGGCATCGGCCTGCTGGGCGGCGGTCAGGCCCCGCCACTTGGCCAGGGCGTCCCGCCGCCGGTCTTCCAGCAGCCGGTCCAGCCGGTCGGCCAGGTCCGACCCGCCCCGGTTCGCCCGGCGGAGTTCCCGCACGTACTGGTCCGCGTCCGTGCCGGTGACGACCCGCCGCGTGACCGTCGGATCGATGGCCGGGAAGGGCGGCAGCCCGAGTACCGTCTCGACCTCCGGCTCCTTGTACATGCCGCGGTCGAGCGCCACGGACACCAGATAGCCGTCGTCGAACTGGAGGTACGCCAGCCCAAGCAGCATGAACCCGGCCACGCTGATGGCGGCGCTCCGCCAGAACCCCATGTTGATGCTCCGCATGGCCGTGGCCGCGTTGCCCGTGGTCATGCCCTTGCCCACCAGGGCCGTCGAAATCATGCTGCTCACCACCCCGACGGCCATGACCAGCAGCGGGAAGACCATCCCTTTGTAGCCCAGACTCGCGTACCCCAGAATGACAGCGGCCACCATCGTCACGGCGTAGCTCTCAAACACGTCGGCGGCCATCCCCGCACAATCCCCAACATTATCTCCGACGTTGTCGGCAATCGTTGCGGCGTTCCGTGGATCGTCTTCGGCGATGTCGGCTTCGATCTTTCCGACAAGGTCGGCGCCGACGTCGGCCGCCTTCGTGTAGATGCCGCCGCCGACCCGCATGAACAGGGCCAACAGCGACCCGCCGAAGCCGTAGCCGAGCAGCACCTGATAGGCCAGCTCGCCGAACACCAGCAGGATGAGCGTTCCGCCGAGAAGGCCGAGGCCACAGGTGAACATGCCGGTGACGGTGCCGGTCTTGTACGCCAGCCGCATGGCCTCGCCGAACCCGACCCGGGAGGCCGCCGCCACCCGCAGGTTGCCCGCCGTGGCCAGCCTCATGCCGATGAACCCGACGCTGCCGCTGAACACCGACCCCATGAGGAAGGCCACCCCCCGGCCGACGGCCACGACGGCCATCTCGCCCCGGCTGTGGTGGGCGTCCGACACGCCCCACGGCCACTTGGCCAGGACGATGACGGCCGTAATGACCAGGATGAGCACCCCGACCACGGTGAACTGCCGGCGGAGGTAGGCGTCCGCCCCTTCCCGCACCGCCTTGGCGATCTCCTGCATGGCCGGGGTGCCGGCGTCGGCCGCGTACACCTCCTTCGACAGCCGGTAGGCGTACACCATGCCCGCGACGCTCACGAGCAGCGAGACGAGCAGCCCGCCCTTTTCCAGGAACCCGTAAGTGCTGTCCGTCAGGAACGGGAACGGCGCCCAGCCGACGACCGCGACGGGGGCCGTCGGGCCGGCCCCGAGCAGCCCGGCGGCGACGGCGACCAAGAGGAGCGGCGGCCAGGGGAAACGACGACGCGGCGGCATGTGCGACCTCTGGCCCACAAATGCGGGGAACCCGACCCGGACCTCGCGGCAGGTCCGCCGGGAGAGGCGAAGCCGGTCGGGCGTCGGCGGCAGGATGCTCGGCCCGCCATCCGGAGGAGGCGGTGAACGACAAGTCTAGCAATCGGCCGGGGGGCGGCCAGCGGCAGGGCGGCCGCCGGCTGGTCGTGCGGACTTCGACGGACGGACGCCGCCGCCGGCACGACGGGATGGGACGACGGGCCGGGGTCAGCCGACGAACACCCCGTTCAGCAGGTTGCCGCCGCCGAGGACCGTCAGGTCGGTGCCGCCGGCCGGCTCGGCCGTGCCGGCCGGGAACGACGTGCCCTTGTACACCCGCAGCCGGGCCGGCTTGCCGTCCCCGCTGGCCGTCACCAGTTCGGCCTTGCCGTCCCCGTCCAGGTCGCGGGCGGTCAGCCGGACGCCGCTGCGGGCGGCGTCGTCCCCGTTCACCCGGAAGTCGGCCACCGGGGTACTGCGGGCGCCGGCCAGGTCGCCGGCCGCCAGCTTGGCCCCGTCCAGGGCGATCACCCGCGGGCTGCCCTGGTTGCCGGCCCCGAACACCAGCTCGGCCTTGCCGTCCCCGGTCAGGTCGGCGACGGTCACGTACGCCCCGTTCCGCAGGCTCGTCTCGTCCGCCCCGGGGAAGGCGAAGAAGTCGTTGGCCAGCAGCTTCGGCGGGGCGGTGCCGACCGCCCCGGCCAGGATGGTCTTGCCGGCGAACACGGCCACCCGCGGGCCGCCGCCGAACCCGGCCGCCACCACCACCTCGGGGATGCCGTCCCCGTCGATGTCCCCGAGGGCCACCCGGGCGCCGCCCCGGAACCCGGCGTCGTCGATGCCCAGGAAGCTGGCCCGCAGGGTGAGGGTGGTGCCGGCCAGCGAGTAGATGACCGTCCGCCCGCTGCCCAGCACGTCCGGGGTGAACACCAGCTCGGCCTTGCCGTCCCCGTCCAGGTCGGCGGCGGCGGCGAACGCCCCGGCGGTGAACGGCGGGTCGCCGCCGAAGATGTCCGTCGGCGGCACCAGCACCACCGCCGGGTCGTTCCCGTCCAGCACGGCGAACTTGGTGGCCGTGGTCCCCGGCCCCATGACCACCACCGCGTCCGGCACCCCGTCCCCGTTCACGTCCCCGCCGGCCACCCGCACCGGGCCGGTGAACCCGGGGAACGGCTGGCCCAGGTCCACCGGGGTGTTCGACAGGGTGCCGTCGTCCTGCCCGACCAGGGCCACCGCCCGGCCGGTCACGTCCCCGCCCACCCCAAGGACAGACGGCAGACCGAGACCGCCGACCACGGCCGTCAGGGTCGGCTTGCCGGCGGCCGAAGCCCCCGCCACCATGATGCGGCCGGCCCCCTGCACGACCAGGGCGGTGGCCGACGCCGGGGCGTCGGCGGCGGTGAACCGGGCCACCCCCGGGATGCCCCCGGCCGGGTTGAACGAGGGGTCCAGCGCCCCGGTAGTGCCGAGCAGCCGCACCACCCCCACCGCGTTCGACCCGGCGAGCTGGCTGAACCCGGACACGGTGATCCGGCCGAAGCGGTCCAGGGCCAGCCCGGTGGCCGTGTCGCTGCCGCCCCCGACGTCGACCTGCTTCAGCCCCGGACTGCTGCCGGCGGGGTTGAACGTCGTGTCCAAGGCCAGGGTGCTGGCCTTCAGCCGGCCGACCACGAAGTCGGGGTTGGTCGCCGTCCCGTTCGTCCCGGCGAACACCACGTTGCCGTCGAGCTGGATGGCCACCGCCCGGGCCACGTTCGCCCCAGCCGGGGATGCCGTGCCGAGGGTGACTGTCGTCAGGTCGGCCGACAGCCGGGCGACCCCGAAGTTGGTGCTGCCGGTGGTGCCCACGGAACCGGCTACCACCACCGTGTCCAGCCCGGTGCCGGTGGTGTCCATGGCCAGGGCGAACGCCTGGTCGTCGCTGGCGGAGGAGAAGTTCACCCGCTTGAAGTCCGCCCCGGCCGTCTGGACTACCGCCCCGGTGGTGGGGTTGAGTCTGAGCACGGCGAAGTCGTGCGGCCCGCCGAGGGCGTTGGTCGTCGATCCGGCCACCACAATGTTCCCACCGTTGGCCGCCGACTGGAACCCGACGGACCGGGCGATGTCCGTTCCGCCGGCGTTGAACCGCCCGCGGCCCGGCGTGGTGGTGGCCGGCGGCAGGAAGGTGGCCGTGGGGACGCCGGTCAGGTCCATGCTGGCCACACAGAAGAAGCTGGTCGGCCCGCCGCCGCTGCCCACCACCACGACCCGCCCGCCGCTCTCCCCGACCCCCAGGGCCTCGTCGGCCGCCCCGTTGAAGTCGAGCAGCAGCCGGCCGCTGGCACCGAACGACTTGTCCAGGGTACCGTCCGGCAGCAGCCGCATCATCAGAAAGTCGCTCCCCCCGACCGCCCCGGTGGTGGCCTTGCCGACGGCCACCATGCGGCCGCTGCCGTCGCCGAGCGGGGCGACGGCGTTCACCGTGTCCCCGGCCACGGCCGTCAGGGCGAGGGTGCCGGGAGTACCGGCCCGGTTGAAGCCGGTGTCCAGTCCGCCGATGACGGTCGGCACGTCGCGGGCTTCGAGCCGACCAAGTGTCAGGTGGTGGCGAGGTGCGGGCATGTGTCCATCCGGGGGTTAGAAGGTGCGCCGTCCGGCGGGAGAGCCGGACGTGACAGAATGCCGGCCGCCGGCCAGGCCTTTCAACCGGGCGAGCATTTGCCGCGAATGTGCTACGAAGATTGAGAGTCGCACCCGGGCCGGCAATACTGGCACCCCGACCCCCCCCGCGCGAGGCCCAACGATGGCGGACGTGAAAGCCTGGAAGGCAGGCGCCCCCGGCGAGCCGACGTTCCCGGACGCCTTCGCGGTGTCCCGCAAGGCCGTCCTGCAAGTGACGGACATCACAACCAACCGCAACAAGTACTACGCCGTCGAGCTGCACACCGCCAGCCAGCGGTACCGAGTGTACACCCACTACGGCCGCACCGACGATATGGACGCCAACCCGGACGCCAGCGCCCGCGAGAGCCGGTACTTCGGCAACCTCGGCCCCGCGACCGCCCAGTACGAGAAGATTACCCGCGAGAAGACCTCGGCCGGCAAAGGCTACAAGGAACTCAGCCTGGCCTCGTCGAAGATCGGCTCCCGCCAGACCCGCGGCCAGAGCAGCGGCCAGATCGACGACGCCACGTTGCAGAAACTCGCGGCGATAACCGCCCCGACCGACACGCCGACGACCCCGGTCATCACCTTGTCGGCCGAGGTGCGGGGGTTGGTCGAGTACCTGTACGCCGACGCCACCCACGCCCTCACGTCCACAGTGAACGCATCCATAACAGCCAACGGGATCGAAACACCGCTGGGCGTGCTGACGGTCGGCCAGATCTAAAAGGGACAGGCCGCGCCGGACGGCCTGGCCGCCGCCCTCGGGGCCAAGAAGCCGTCAGCGAGCAAGCTGGAGGCACTCAGCGGCGACTTCTACACAATCATCTCTCACTGATTTGATCGGTTCCGCGAGGCGGCGCAGGAAGCGGTCATCGACTCGGCCGACAAATTCACCCTGAAGCTGGACACGCTCCAGCTCATGCGGGACATGCTGTCCGTCAACGGGGACGGCAACGTGCTGCTGACGCCCGAGGTGGGGCGGAAGTACCTGGCCCTCAACTGCCGCATCGAGCCGGTGCCGGCCGGGGTGTTCGCCGACCCCGAGAGGTTCGTCGAGGGGTCGGTGGTCCGCAAGGGCACGACGCAAACGGTCAAGGGCGTCTGGCAGGTCGGCCGCACCGGCGAGGCCGACCGCTTCACCGGCGACGTGGGCAACGTCCGCCGGCTGTTCCACGGGTCGGCGGTCAAGAACTGGGTCGGCACCTGTCCCGCGGCCTGCTGCTGCCGAAGGCCGTGACCGCCCTCGGGGTGCGGCGGACGGACGCCGGCTGGCTCGGCCACGGGCTGTACTTCGGGGACGCCGTCTGCACGTCGGCCGGGTATGCCCACCCGGGTTCCCGCAAGACGCGGTTCGTGGCGGTGGCCGGCGTCGCCCTCGGAACGCCCATGCAATACCGCAAGATCACCTGGGGGTTGAACGCCCCGCCGGCCGGCTACCACTCGTACCACGGGGTCCGCGGGTCGGCCTTCGCCGACGACGAGTACGTGGTGTACGGCACCCGCCAGCAGCGGCTCGACCACCTGGTGGAACTGGCGGCGTAGCGAAGGCGATTGGTTCGTAGCCCGAAGCGCGAGCGAGGACATCCACCCTCGCTCGCGCTTCGGGCTACGAACCAATCGCCCGGCTCACCACCCGGCCTTCGGCCCGCTGATGTACGGCTCGACGGCCAGTTCCGGCGGCGGCTCGATCCGCACCCGGGCGTCCTCCGGCAGGTCGCCGGTGCCCTCGCCGAAGTGCCGCCGCACGGCCGTGCGGAGGGTGTCGTAGTCGCGGAAGCGGTACTCCCGGAACAGGGTGTACGTCGACCACATGAGGGACGCGCACAGCCGCGGCGGCACCTGCCCAGTGGCCGCCCCGAGGCCGGGCAGGGCGACCGACGTGATGCCGCCCGGGTCGGCCGCGTTCTGCATGTGGACGGCCTGGAAGGCGGCGGCACAGGCCAGGGCCACGTTCAGCGTGTCGCTCACGTCCTCGCTCGACTTCACCATCGTCGGCGTCGAGATGAGGAAACGCGGGCCGACGCCGCCGGTGGGCACGCACACGGCCGACCCGACCGGCATCAGGCCGCCGTACTTGCAGGCGATCTCGGCCTGCACGAGCGGCCGGATGTGGCCGCGGAAGTGACGGTTGACGACGGCGTCCACCCCGCCGTCCATGCTGCCGGCGGCGTTGGTCGGCATCACCCAGGCGTCCACGGCCCGCTTGAGGATCGAGCCGCGGACGATTTCGACTTCGGGGCGGTCGTCGAAGGCCAGCCGCCAGGCGTCGGTGACGGCCCGGCTGGTGTCCACCAGAACCACCTGCAACGCATCGGACATGGGGTCGCCTCCGGACGGGAATGGCATCGCAGGGGCGTACCGCGCGGCGGCCGAGGGTGTGAGGGCGGAAGTGGCCGGGTCGTGTGGCAAATTGGGCCGCCCCGGATCGCAGCCCGAAGCGCGAGCGAGGACAACGTTGTCCTCGCACGCGCTTCGGGCTGCGATCCATCGGCGTCACACCGGCGGCGGGTTCCGCTCGCTGAACCCGGCTTGGTGCCAGTACGGGTACGCCGGCGTCGTCGCGCTCGCCGCGTCCAGCCGCTTCACCTGCTAGGGCGTCAGCGCCCAGCCGACCGCCCCGAGGTTCTCCCGCAACTGCTTCTCGTCCCGCGCCCCGACCACCACCGTGGCCACCGTCGGCCGCCGCAACAGCCAGTTGAGCGCCACCTGTGGTACCGTCTTGCCCGTCTCGGCCGCCACCACATCCAGCGCATCGACCACCTGGAACAGCAGCTCGTCGGGCACCTGTGGCCCCTTGCTGTTGCTCAGCTCGCTGGCCCGCCGGCTGTCCTTCGGGGCCGGCTGACCGCGACGAATCTTGCCGGTCAGCCGGCCCCAGCCGAGCGGCGACCAGACCACGCACCCGACCCCTTCGGCCAGCCCGAGCGGCATCAGCTCCCACTCGTAATCCCGGCCGACCAGCGAGTAGTACGCCTGGTGCGCCACATACCGCGACCAGCCGTACTTGTCCGCGACGGCCAGCGACTTCATCAGGTGCCAGCCGCTGAAGTTGGAGCAGCCGACGTACCGCAGCTTGCCGGCCGTCACCAGGTCGTCGAGCGCCCGCACCGTCTCCTCGACGGGCGTCAGGGCGTCGAAGCCGTGGAGCTGGAACAGGTCGATGTACTCGGTGCCGAGCCGCTTCAGTTGGGCCTCGACGGTGCGGTGCAGGTGCCACCGGCCGGACCCGACCTCGTTCGGCCCGTCGCCGAACCGGAACGTCGCCTTGGTGGAGATCAGCACCTTGTCCCGACGGCCTTTGATGGCCTCGCCGAGGATGGTCTCGGCCAGGCCGCCGGAGTAGATGTCGGCGGCGTCGAACAGGGTGAGGCCGGCGTCCAGGCACACGTCGATGAGGTGACGTGCCCCCTGGGCGTCGGTGCTGCCCCAGGCCTTGAAGAACTCGCTGCCGCCGCCGAACGTGCCGGTGCCCAGGCTGAGCGCCGGCACCATGAACCCGCTGCGGCCGAGCTGTCGGTGTTCCATCGCGTGGTCGCTCCGTGTGTGCCGTAAGTCGGCGGCCATTGTAGGGCACGGTTCACCGTGCCGGCGGCGGGCCGGGGGCGCCGGCACGGTGAACCGTGTCCTACGGGGTCAGCCCCCGCACCGCCGCCGTCAGCCCGGCCGTGCCGTCCCGTCGAACCACTTCGGTCAGCCCCGGCCGGCGGGGGTCGCAGCGGCCGGCGGCGACGGCGGGATGCGCCTTCCGAGCAGCCGCCCACAGGTCGTCCGTCTGCATCACACTCGCGGCGATCCCGGCCGCCGGCAGGCACAACCCCCAGGTGCGGAGGTCGCCGCCGAGCGTCGGGGCGGTGCGAATCGGCCCGTTCAGCTCCCGGCCGCTCAGCCGGGGGCGGCGGCCATCATCCCGCTGCGGCGGTTCGGCTCGATGCTGTCGTCCTTGTCGGCCGGTGTCGCGACGTGCAACACCGCCTCAGCGCCGTCGGCCCCGTGTGGGTACTGGCCGGCCGGTTACAGCATCTGCCAGCCGCTGCCGGGGTGCCAGTACTCGG
This sequence comes from Fimbriiglobus sp., assembly GCA_043787415.1. GTDB lineage: Bacteria > Planctomycetota > Planctomycetia > Gemmatales > Gemmataceae > JAXMAZ01. The sequence continues at coordinate 29,536 of JAYVUZ010000238.1, forward strand.
TGAGCCAGTGGACGTACAGCGGCCCGGCCTCGGCCGGCAGGTGGGCCACCGTCCGGGCCGGCACCCCCTCGGCCCGCAGCAGGGCGGCACACAGGTTGGCCCGGCTGGTACACGACCCGCCGCAGCCGAGGGCGGCCGCCGCGTCCAGGGTGTCGAGCGGCTTGCCGGTGCCCAGATTCTGCTCCACCCACTTCGTCACGTCGCTGGCAAAACTGCACAGGTACGACTCCTTCGCCCGCAGCGCCTTCGCCCGCGCGACGATGCCGGGTTGGTCGCTTTGCACGCAGGCGGACGGCTGGACCCACGGCAGCAGGTCGGGCGTCACCGCCGGGCGCGTGACGTGGGTGAGCGGCCCGGCCACCGCCGGCTGCTCGCGGCTGTGGGTGAGCAGCGTCGCTTCCCAGCACACCGTCGCGCCACGCGTGCCCGGATTGACGGTCGCCTCCACGACCCAGTTCAGCCTATCCGGCCGCGGCTTCAGTACCCAGCCCGCCAACGCCGCCGGCGGGTCACACGTCACATCCAGGCTCAGCGGCACCTGCCCCTGGTGCGGCCCTGGCACGGCGAACGTTACCGTCCACGGCTTCGGGTCGGCCGGGTCGGCGGCCGTCACCCGCACCCCGCTGCCGGCCCACAGGAGGTTGGCCGCTCCGTGCAGGAACGGCACGACCTGCACCGGCCCGAGCGTGACGTCGGGTTCTACCACCGCGGCGAAGACGTACTCCTGCCGGGCGAACCGTACCAGCCCCCCCCACCTGCGACCCGGCCCGGCCCCACAGTTCGGCCTCGACCGCCGGCCAACACAGCGACCGGACGCGCTGCCAGTAGGTGGCGAAGCCGGCCGGGTCGGTCAGCAACGGCGACGCCCAGCCGCCGACCCGGGCGTGGGCGGCGGCCGGCTGGTCGTGCTTCAGGTCGGCGAGGAAGCGGGCGAATTCGAGCGTCGGCTGGTCCACGGCGGGCAGCGCGATCAGAACAGCGACCCAGCCCGTGCGACTCCCTCCGGGGGCGTGCCTACAATGCCAGCGTATGGAAGCTGCTATCCGCGTCGAAGCCGTCACCCGCGTCTACAAGAAGCCGAAGAAGTGGCTCAGCCGCCGTGACCCGACCAAGCCGACCGAGTTCGTCGCCCTCGCCGGCGTGGACCTGGAAGTGAAGCCCGGCGAGCTGTTCGGCCTGCTCGGCCCCAACGGCGCCGGCAAGACTACGCTGATCAAAATCCTGACCACCCTGCTGGCCCCGTCCGGCGGCCGGGCGTTCGTCCACGGGCTGGACGTGGTGACGCAGGCCGAGGCCATCCGCCCGCTCATCAACATGGTGTCCGGCGGCGAGTCGAGCGGGTACGGCATCCTGACGGTCCGCGAGAACCTGTGGCTGTTCGCCCGCATCTACGGGGTGGCCAACAAGGTGGTGAAGGAACGCATCGACCACATGCTCAGCGTGGTCGGGCTGGTGGACAAGGCCGACAGCCGGGTGACGCACCTCTCGACCGGCCAGCGGCAGAAGATGAACTTCTGCCGGGGGTTCATCACCGACCCCCGCACCCTGTTCCTGGACGAGCCGACCCTCGGCCTAGACGTGAACGCCGCCCGCGCCATCCGCGCGTACCTCAAGGAGTGGATGGCCGAGCGGCCCGACCGCACCCTCCTACTGACGACGCACTACATGGCCGAGGCGGACGAGTTGTGCGACCGGCTGGCCATCATCGACAAGGGCAAGGTGCTGGCCTGCGACACCCCGGCCAACTTGAAGCGGCGCGTGCAGGAACACCCGCTGTTCGAGCTGAAGCTGGCCCCCGGGGCGGACGGGTTAGCCGCCGTGCGGGCCGTGCCGGGGGTACACAGCGTCGTCCGGGCCGAGACGCCGGAGGCCATCGAGCTGAAGGTGTCGCTGTTCGAAGACGCGGTCATCGGCGGCGTCGTGCAGGCGCTCGCCGCCCACGGCAAGCTGCTCACCCTCAAGAAGGTCGAGCCGACGCTGGAAGACGTGTTCATCGAGCTGGTCGGCCACGGCATCGCCGATGGGGACAAGGGGTCGGCCGCGTGACCGAGTCCCTCCGCCTGTTCCTCATCGCCGCCGCGGCCCGCACCTGGCCGCGGGTGGCCCACCTGTTCCGCAACCGCCAGTGGATGATCCAGGAAACCCTGCTGCCGCTGCTGAGCGTGTCGGCCATGGTGTACGCCTACCGCTTCCTGAACGCCCCGCCGGAGTACGCCGGGGTGGTCATTCTCGGCCAGGCCATGACCGCCTTTTGGTTCAGCGTGCTGTGGGGCATGGGCGCCCAACTGTACTTCGAGCGGGACGGCGGCAACCTCGAGCTGTACATCCTGTCGCCGGCCCCGATGACCGGCATCCTGCTCGGCATGGCCCTCGGCGGGGCCATCACCACCAGCATCCGGGCGCTGGTCATACTGGTCGGCGGGCTGCTGCTGTTCGGCATCCCGTTTCAGCCGTCGAGCTGGTCACTTCTGGTCCTGATTTTCGCCCTCACACTCGCAGCACTTTACGGCCTGGGCATGATGTTCTCGTCGCTGTTTTTGCTGTGGGGGCGTGAGGCCTGGCACACGGTCAACCTGCTGCAAGAGCCGGTGTTCCTCATCACCGGCATGAACTTCCCGCTCCGGGCGCTGGGCCAGATGACACACATGATCGTGCCGGGCGTCGCCCTGCTAGTGCCGCTGGCCTGCGGCATGGACGCCATGCGGCAGGTGTTGTTCCGCATCGAGGGCGTCGCCAGTGTCTGGACGGAGGTGGCCCTGCTGGCCGGGCTGGCCGTGGCCTTCCTGTTCTTCGCCCGGCGGTGCCTGCGGGTGCTGGAGCGGAAGGCGAAGGAAGACGGGAGGTTGACGACCAAATGGCAATGAACCCGCCTGCACCGTTCGACCGAGGGCGGTTCATCGGCGTGCTGGCGACCGGGTCGATCGTCGGGGCCATCTGGTTCGCTGTTGTCGGGCTGTTCAAATGGGAGCCGCCCGGTTCCGGTGCTGTACCGTTTACGATGTGGGTTTTCGGCCTCCTCAATCTCGCCAATTGGGCAGGCGGGCGGAAAGTGGTGCCCGGGTCACCGATGCGGAGCGACGGGCACCCGATCGTCTTCTACCCTGGCCGATTCGCCGCCGGGGTCTTGACCACGCTGGCCGTTGCTCTGTCGCTCGGGCTGTGGCTGGAATCCGTTACCACGCCCTATGCCGCCCACCTCGGTGCAGCCGGATTGAGCCTGGCCGGAGGTGTGGTCGCCGGCGTGTTGTCCAAGGAGACCGTCCGCGAATGACCCCCGAAACCGTCCGCACCCTCCGCTGGTCCACCTGGCTCGGCTGGCAGATCGAGTCCAACTGGGCCGACCCGCGGCTGTTCTTCCTGTACCTGGTGCTCAAGCCGATTTGCGGCACGCTGGTGCTGGTGTGCATGTTCTACGCGGCACAGTATGCCAGCGGCCCGACCCGCGTGCCCGCCGCCTTCCTACCGTACATGTACGTGTCCAGTGCGTGCTACGGCGTCGTCGGCACGGTGCTGTTCGGCATGAGCTATGTCGTCATCCAGGACCGCGAGTCGTTCCGGATGCTCAAGTACATCTACATCAGCCCGGCCCAGTTCCAGGCGTACTTCCTCGGCCGCGGGCTGGCCCGGGGCATGGAGGGCATCGCCGGGGCGGCCATCACCATCCTGGCCGGGCTGGCCCTGCCGCCGGTGCGGGAGAGCGTCCACTTCGGCAACCTGTCGGTGCCGTGGCTGCTGGCGTACCTGCTGGTCGGCGGCGTCATGCTGTGGAGCGGCGGCATGATCCTGGCCTCGGCCATGCTCAACCTGTCCCGCAGCGGCATGTTTCTGAGCGAAGGGATTGCCGGGGTGGTGTACCTGCTCAGCGGGGTGGTGTTCCCGCTGAGCGTGCTGCCGGCCCCGATGCGGTGGGCCGGCGTGTGCCTGCCGACCACCTACTGGCTGGAGGGGATGCGACGGGCGCTCACCGGCCCGCCGGCGGTGGACAGCCCGCTCGGCGGGCTGACCAACTGGGAGTTGCTCGGGCTGCTGACAGCTAGCACCGTCGTGCTGACGGTGGCAGCGCAGTGGTACTACCGGCACGCCGTCCGGCGAGCGTGGCGAAGTGGCCGGCTGGAAGAGACGAGCGGCGTGTAAGGCACAGTTCACTGTACCGTCGGTAGGCGGAGGCACGGTGAACCGTGCCCTACTAGAACCGCACCAGCAGCGCCGGGCCGTCGGCCGGCAGCAGCCGCCAGCCGGCGGCACTCTTCTCCACCCGCACCAGCCGCCGTGCCCGGTGCTGGTCGGCCAGTTCGGCGGCGCGGGGCACCACCTCGCCGGCCCACTTCTCGCCCGGCTTCGGCACCGGCGGTGGAACCGTCGGCGTCAACACCGGCAACCCGTCGGCGGCCGCCGGGATCAGTACGCCGTGGCGGTCCACCACCCGCATGTCCAAGTCCTGGGTCACCCGCACGGCCAGGGTCGGGGTGCGGAAGGTAAGCCCCGCCGTCACCGTGCGGTCCGGGGCAATGTTGACCGTATCCACCCGCTCGACCCACGGGTGCCGGGCGAAGGCGGCGGCCAGCGTCGCCGGCGTCTGCGGATCGACCGCCGACAGGCTCGCCGGCAGTTGCCCCAGGTGTCGCACTTCGGACAGGAACGCGGCCCGCTCCACCCCCGGCGGCGGGTCACACTTCACGTCCGCCACCGGCACCAGGTAGCGGTCCCGGCCGGCCACCTGCTGACCGCTCTTGTCGCCCAGCCAACTGACGGCGGCGACCACCGCTACCACGATGCCGACCGCCAGCAGCGACCGTGCCAGCACCCGGAACACCGTCCCGGACCCGCCGCCGACGCCAGCAGGGTTCGGGCGGGCCGACGGTTTGGGCTTCTTACCAGCCATCCGAACACCTCGGTGAGGCGGTGTTGTCCGGCCCCTCTCCCCCGCTTCGCGGGAGAGGGTTGGGGTGAGGGGGTTTTCGCTCAATGGGTCTGACAGCTTGATTGACGACGAGGGACGCCCACCCCCCACCCCAACCCTCTCCCCCGCTTCGGGGGAGAGGGGGCCAGAATCCTCACCACACATGCAACTCGCGGTCGAGGGTGACGCCGCTCTTGGCGGCCACCTTCTCCCGCACCAGGTCGATGAGCCGCAGCACGTCCCGGGCGGTGGTGCCGGGGTGGGCGACGGCGTAGTTCGGGTTGCGGTCGCTCACCTCGGCCCCGCCCACCTTCGTCTTGGCCAGCCCGGCCTGATCGATGAGCGCCGCAGCCGTCCACCCCGGCGGGTCGCGGAACAGGCGGACGGCGTTCTGCACGCTCAGCGGCTCGGCGGCTTTTCGCTGCACCCAGGCCCGCCGCAGCCGCCGCAAGATGGCGTCCGGCTGGTCCGCCTCCAGGGCGAACTCGACCCACAGGATGACCGGCTCGTCGAGGTCGCTGGTGTGGTCGCCGAAGGTGAGTTCGTCCCGCTGGCGGACCTGCTCCTGCCCGACGTCGGTGAGTACGGCCACCCGGGTGACAGCGGCGGCGATCTCCCCGGAGCGGTCGCCGACGTTGCACCGCACGCTGCCGCCGACCGTGCCCCGCAGGCCGACCAGTGTTTCCAGCCCGGTCAGGTTGGCGGTCACGGCCGCGGCGATCAGCCCGAACAGCGGCCCGCCGCCGGCCGCCCGCAGGGTCTTCGGGCCGACGCTCTCGACCCAGCCGAACCCCGGCCCGGCCAGCCGCACCACCGCCCCCGGCACCGGGTCGTCCCGCACCAGCAGGTTGTGCCCGCCGCCGAGCATCCGCACCGGCACCTTGGCCCGCTGGCAGTGGGTGAGGACCGCCTTCAGTTCCTCGACGGTCCGCGGCTGGAGCAGGAACTCGGCCGGCCCGCCGATGCGGAGGTGGGTGTACGGGGCCAGCGGCTCCCGCGGCTTGGTGATGTCGGGGAAGGCGTCGGCCAGTGACATGAGCGGGTCCGTGGCGGTGTCGCCAGTACTATACCGCCGAACGGTTCCCCCGACCGCCCGAGGTGCCCATGAAGAACGCCCTGATCGAGTTCGTCCTCAAGCTGTTCGGCCTGGGCGACAAGTCCATGGTCGAGAAGCTGGTCCGTAGCGTGCTCCTCGGCGGCGGCCGGTCGGTGGCGGCCACCGCCGCCGACGGCGACCCGGCCGCGGCCGGCGGCAACCCGCTGGAAATGCTCATGAAGCAGTTCAAGGACAAGGGGCTGGGGACCATCTTCCAGTCGTGGGTCGGCGGTGGCGAGAATCAGGCGGTGACGCCCGACCAGGTGAAGCACGGCATGGGCGCCGACAAGATGGCCGAGCTGGCCACGAAGAGCGGCCTGCCGGTGGACGTGCTGGCCGGCAAGCTGGCCAAGTACCTGCCCGGGCTGGTGGACAAGATGACCCCCGGCGGCAAGCTGCCCGGCGGCCCGTGAGCAACCTTCTGGGCGAGCGGCCGGCGTGAGCCGGCCGACACCTCACTCGTTGCGCGGAAAGGTCTGCTTTGCCGGTGAGCTGTCGGCCGGCTCACACCGGCCGCTCGCCTCTAGACACGACCGGACAGAAGGCGGTGGAAACGTGACCGCGGGGGGCGTTTGCCCCCCGCGTCCTAGAGTTGTTCGCTCACTTCAACCGAGCTTAGTTGCAGCCGCCGCAACCGCTCGTGTACGCCGGGGCGGCCACGCCGCAGCCGCCGACGAACCCACCCACGCCGCCGCCGACGGCGATGCTGCCGCCGCACCCGCCGACCATGGCCGGGGCCGGGACCATGATGGTCTCGGTGTACGGCACCATCTCGCAGTACGCCACGTCCACCACGGTCGTCACCGGCACGGCCCGCATGACCTGGCGGGTGCCCGTCCGGGCCACCTGCTGGTAGGTCGTCACGTCTACCGTGCTCTGCACCGGCACCGTCTTGCACACCTGGCGGGTGCCCGTCCGGGCCTGCTGCTGGTAGGTCATCACCGTCACGTCAACGGTAGTGGTCACCGGGACGCAACGCATCACCTGGCGGGTGCCGGTGCGGGCCTGCTGCTGGTAGCTGGTCACGTCCACGGTCGTCTGCACCGGCACGGTGCGGGCCACCTGGCGGGTGCCCGTCTGGGCCTGCTGCTGGTAGGTGGTCACGTCTACCGTGCTCTGCACCGGCACCGTCTTGCACACCTGGCGGGTGCCCGTCCGGGCCTGCTGCTGGTAGGTGGTGACATCCACCGTGCTCTGCACCGGCACCGACCGGGCCACCTGGCGGGTGCCCGTCTGGGTCTGCGTCTGGTAGGTCGTAACCGGCACGTTCCCGGTGACGGTGCTCACCTGCTGCTGCATGACCGTCTTGGAGCAGGTCTGCATCTCGGTGACGGCTTGGTAGCTGATGGTCGAGCCGCCGCCGCCGCCGACGCCGGCCGAGGCCATGTACCCGCCGCCGCCGACGCCGGCGACCCCGCCGCAGGCCGTGACCGGGGTGCCGCAGGTGCTGCCGCACGACCCGCCGTAAGCACTCACGCTGCCGCCGCCGCACCCGCCGATGCCGGCCCCATACCCGCCGACCCCGCCGCACGGGTTGGCGACCACCGGAGTGGACACGGCCACCATGCGGGTGACCGGTACCTGCTCGGTGACGGTGGTCGGCACGCAGGTGACGACCTGCCGGCTGACCTGTTGGTTGACCGTCACCGGCACGGACACGGTGTACGTGTACGGCTCGCTGGCCATCTGCGTCTGGTAGCTGGTGACCACCTGCTTGGTGACGACCGGCACGCTCACCATGTACGTGTACGACTCGGTGGCCATCTGCGTCTGGTAGCTGGTCACCGCCTGCTTGGTGACGACCGGCACGCTCTCGGTGTACTGGTAGCTCTCGGTGCTCGGCTGGTACTGGTAGCTGGTCACGTTCTGCTTCTGCACCGTCGGCACGGCCACCGTCTCGGTGTAGTTGAAGCTCTCGGTGGCCATCTGCTGCTGGTAGCTGGTCACCGCCTGCTTGGTGACGACCGGCACGCTCTCGGTGTACTGGTAGCTCTCAGTGCTCGGCTGCATCTGGTAGCTGGTCATCTGCTGCTTGCGGGTGCGGGTCTCGGACCGATACCGGGTGACGGTCTGGGCCGTCATGGCCGGGGCGGCCGGGACGCCGCAGCCGTCCGCCGCCCCGATGCCGCCGACGCTGTACCCGCCGCCGACCATCCCGCCGTCCGCGTACCCGCCGGCCCCGCAGCCGCCGCCGAACCCGCTGACGGTGTACCCGCCGACCGACGAGCCGCAACCGGCCGACACGGCCGGGGTGCCGCAGCCGCTCTTCTTCAGCCGGCCGCCGAACGCCTGACTCGGGGCCGGGGTGGCGAACACCCAAGCCATGGCCCCGATCGCCGCCGCTACGAACAGTCGCCGCTTCATGATGCAAACCTCAAGTGGGGAGTAAAAACCGGCCGACCGTCGCAAACGCCTCACGGCGACGAACCTGCCCAACCGGGTCGGAACTCGCAAGCTCGGCATCTTGCCTAGCCTACTTATCTGCCTGTGAACCAAAACTTAGCCATTGGAATTACCCGCGACAACCACCCACACCGTTTTACGCAGCTTTTTCCCACCTCGATCCTGCCGGTTGAAACGATTCGCTTGCCACCCGGTGGCGGGTCCGTCTCCGGTTGATTAAGATTTGCTCAGGCCAGAACCACTCCCCCTGACCCGCACGGACCCCCCGATGATCCCGCTCGCCGTCGCTATGCTCTCGCTAACACCCGCCGTCCGGGACGAGGGTTGGGACAAGCTGTTCAACGGCAAAGACCTGTCCGGCTGGCAACTGCCCGTGCCGGCCCAGGGGTTCGGCACCATCACCCCGACGCTGAGCGAGGCCGGCAAAGTGGTCGCGCTACAAGGCACGCCGAGCAAAGGTGGTGAGCCGGTCACCCTGTGGCAGGTGACGGACGGGCTGCTGGTCGGCGGCGGGCCGATGACCCACCTGTTCACCAACCAGGGCGACTACGCCGACTTTCACCTGAAGGTTGTGGTCAAGGTGAATGACGGGGGCAACAGCGGGATTTTCTTCCGCACGGCCGTGAACCCCGGCATCCCGGTCGGGTACGAGGCCCAGGTGAACGCCACCCACGGCGACCCGGTGAAGTCCGGCAGCCTGTACCCGAACGCTGGGTTCGGGCTGGACAAGTTCCGCAAGCAGAACTGTGTGATGAACAAGGCCGCCCACGGGCCGGACGAGTTCTTCACCGAGGAAGTGATCTGCGAGGGCGCCCGCATCCGGATTCTGGTGAACGGCCAGCAGACGGTGGACTTCACCGACGCCTACGACCACCCCAAGCGGCAGACCGGGTTCAAGACGGGCCACATCGCCGTCCAGGCCCACGACCCCAAGTCGGTCATGACCTTCCGCAGCGTCGAGATCAAGCGGCTCAGCCCGGCCAAGTGACCCCCGGAGTCCCCATGCTCGCCCTCGCCCTTGCCGCTGCCCTGGCGGCCCCGGCCGCCGACTGGCTGGTGCTGTTCAACGGCAAAGACCTGGCCGGCTGGAAGGCCAACCGGCTGCCCGAGTCGTTCCGCGTGGAGAACGGCGTCCTACGGGTGCAGTGTGCCGACCGGGGCACCGCCCACCTGTTCTACGTCGGCGACAAATCCGACGGGTACGAGCGGTTCACCGACTTCGAGCTGGAAGCCACCGCCCGGGCCGAGCCGGACGCCAACAGCGGCATTTTCGTCCACACCGACTGGCGAACGATGGGGCCGAACGACCACCGGCTGGCCGTCGGGTACGAGGTGCAGCTCAACAGCTCGGCCCGGGAGAAGGCAAAGACGGGCAGCCTGTACGCCATCAAAAACCTGGACAAGTCGCCGGTGGACGAGGGCAAGTGGTTCGTGACGCGGGTGGTGGTGGCCGGCAAGCGGATCACCATTTCGCTCGACGGCAAGGAGGTGCTGGACTACACCGAGCCGCCGGACGTGCAGCGGCCGAAGGAGCGGGCCGGGCGGAAGTTCGCCGCCAACGGCGGGGCCATCGCCTTGCAAGGGCACGACCCCAAGAGCATATGGTACTTCAAGGACATCCGGGTGAAGCGGTTGCCTTGACCCGTCGTGTGACCATTGGTGTGTGTGCGGCCCGTAACGAGGGCCGCTCGTGCTCCCGCTCGCCCTGCTGGCCCTGGCCCTGGCCCAGCCGCCGGCCGACCCGGCGCCCACGGCCACGTCGGTTCTGACCTCAGAGCCGGCGGTCGCCGCGCCGCCCGGCGGCTCGCTCGACTTCGTCCTCGGGTTACCGACCCAGATTCGCTACCAGCACCCGGTCCTGCCCGGCCTGCGGGTGGAGGCGGGGGCTTCGTTCTGGCTGATCGTGCTCGACGTGTTTGCCGGGGTGCGGTTCGACCTGCCGCTGTACCACGACCCGAAGCGGCTGCTGGCCATACGCCCGGGGGTGGACGCCCGCTGCCTGATCGGCAACTCCGTCTGGCCGCTGCTGTCCGCGGACGTGGACCTCGTGTACCAGCGGGCCTGGTCGGGCGGCACCGTCACCGACTTCGGGCTGAAGCTCGGGGCGGTGTACACCTTCGTGCAGCCGAACCCGCGGTCGTGGTTTAACATCCCGCCCATGCTGCCGATAGCCGGGGTGTTCTTCGGGCTACGGTTCTGAGCCGGTGAATCCGACCGGACGCCCGCCCCATCCAAACCGAAAACCGTTCCCCCCGGAGATGCCCGCCCGTGGCCGACACGCTCGAATTCAAGGCCGAGCTGAAGCAGCTCCTGCACCTCATCACGCACTCGCTGTACTCCGACCGCGAGGTGTTCCTCCGCGAGCTGGTGTCCAACGCCGCCGACGCGCTGAACAAGGCCCGGTTCGACTCGCTGAGCGACGCCGACCGGCTGGAGGGCGACACCGACTGGAAGATCGTCGTCCGCCCGGACCCGGCGACCGGCACCCTGACCGTGTCCGACAACGGCGTGGGCATGAGTCGGGACGAGGCGGTGGACCACCTGGGCACCGTGGCCAAGTCCGGCACCAAGGCGTTCGTGGAGGCCCTCAAGGCCAAGCAGACGGCCGACCGGCCGGGGCTGATCGGCCAGTTCGGCGTCGGCTTCTACTCGGCCTTCATGGTGGCCGACCTGGTGACGGTTCACACCCGCCCCGCTGCCGCTGCAGGCGGCCCCGACCTCGGCGTGACGTGGGCTAGCGACGGCCAGGGGGCGTTCACCGTCGAGGCCGCCCCGAAGGCGACGCGGGGCACCGAGGTGGTGCTGACGCTCAAGGCCGACGCCAAGGAGTTCCTGGAGCCGTACCGGCTGCGGACGCTGGTCAAGAAGTTCAGCGACTTCATCGAATTCCCGGTCGTCCTGGTGACGACCACGGAGAAGGACGGCAAGCCGGAGACGACCGAGGACACGGTGAACGCCCGCAAGGCGGTCTGGCTGCGGACCCCGCGGGAGGTGACGCCGGACGAGTACGCCGAGTTCTACAAGCTGCTCGCCCACGACCCGACCCCGCCGGCCAAGACGCTGCACTTCCACGTCGAGGGCAAGACCGAGTTCCGGGCACTGCTGTTCATCCCGGCCAAGAAGTCGTTCGGCTTCGACTTCGAGGAGCCGAAGGGCGGGCTGAAGCTGTATGCCCAGCGCGTCCTCATCATGGAGCGGTGCGAAGACCTGCTGCCGGCATACCTGCGGTTCGTCAAGGGCGTGGTCGATTCGCCCGACCTGCCACTCAACGTGTCCCGCGAGCTACTCCAGCAGAACCCGCACCTGGACACCATCCGCAAGAACGTGGTGCGGAACGTCCTGGGCGGGCTGGCCGGCCTGCTCAACACTGAGCCGGACAAGTACCGCGAGTTCTACAAGGGCCTCGGGGCGACGCTCAAGGAGGGGCTGGCCCGGGACTGGGAGAATCGCGAGAAGGTGGCCGACCTGCTGCTGTTCGAGACGGCCGACGGCAAGCCGGGCGAGACGACCACGCTGGCCGACTACGTCGGCAAGATGCCCGCGGGTCAGGATAAGATTCTCTACCTGACCGGCGAGGCGGGCGCGCAACTGCGGCGGTCGCCGTACCTCGAAACGGCCCGCAAGCAGGGCCGGGACGTGCTGCTGCTGACCGACCCGATCGACGAGTACGTGTTGCCGCACCTGACCGAATACAAGGGGAAGATGTTCCAGCCGCTCGACCGGGCCACCACCGACACCGCCGTGCCGGCCGAGGCCACGGAGACGTTTGCCGGGCTGCTCAGCACGCTCAAGGTGCAACTGCCAGAGGTGGCCGACGTGCGGCTGACCAGCCGGCTGACGGACAGCGCCAGTTGCCTGCTGGCGGACGAACACGGGCCGTCGGCCCACCTGGAACGGTTGCTCCGCCGGGCCGGCGAGTACACCCCCGAGGCCCGGCGGGTGCTGGAGCTGAACCCGGAGCATCCCGCGGTCCTGGCCGTGCAAAAGTTGTACACCGCCGACCCGTCGGACGCCCGGGTGGGCAAGTACGGCCGGCTGCTGTTCGAGCAGGCGGTGCTGGCCGAAGGCAGTCGGCTGCCCGACCCGGTGGGCTTCGCCGCGCGGGTGAACGAGCTGCTAGTCGCGGCGGCGCAACCGGCGTAGTCGGTTGAATCTGCCGGACTTTCCGACTCCGTCCGACCGGGAGTTTCTGCCCGGTCGGCATCTTCCTCCCGCAGGTGAAAGCGAACGCCGTTCCCCCAGGTCTTTTCCCGTTTTCTCTCCGCACGGCTCGAAAACTGATCTACGGTTTCGCTAGACAGGCTATCCTCGGCCGTCGGACGGAGCCAACCCGATGTTCACCTTGCTGCTGCCGACGGTCGTACTCACTGCCGCCGCCGTCATGTCCCTGGTCGCCGTCTACACGGTCCGGGTCGGGGTCTTCGCCCCGGTTGCCGAGCCGGCCTTCGACCTGGCCGGGGCCGATACCCTGATCGGGGCCGGGGCGATGGTGCAGACGGTCATCAGCCCGCAGAAGTCGGAGTGGCACACGGCCACCCTGCACTCGCTGACCGAGGTCGAAGACCTGCTGGACAGCCTGGAAGCCCACGGCATCGCCACCCGTGAAGTGACGGCCGTCAACAGCGGCACGTTCGCCGTCCGCTGGAAGTAGTCGGAACACCTCTGATCGACACCACGCCGGCCGCGGGGGCAACCCCGCGGC
>JAYVUZ010000239.1:0-9549 GCA_043787415.1 Fimbriiglobus sp.
GACCCTGTCCTGCTCCAAGTGCGACCGCAACCACCTGGGTGCCCTGTGGTACTTCATCCGCCACTACAACGCATCCCTACGCTGAGGCCACTACCCGGGAAGCAATCAAGAAGCAAGAGTCCTACGAGCGGTTTGACAACGAGTTCCTCCGCCCACTGTACAAATGGGCGAAAGAAAATAGTGCTTCGGTACAGGGGTGCTATATCCCCCCACCCGCCGGGGCAGTGGAGGTGTATGTCATCGGCCGTGCCGAGGAGTACGACTTCGACTTGGGCGATGCCGTAGCCGATCTGGAGCTGATGCTCGCAGACCGCGACTGGTGGGTTCACACCATGTTGATTCCGCGGCCGGCCGATCTGGACGGGTTATGGTCGCATTTCGATTACGACAACGCTTTGGAAGTTTATGCCGACCGCCCCGCATCACAGCCGGAAGGCGAAGAGTAACCGCGAGTTCCTTGACACGATTGACCCGGGCAAGTATCCGGACTGGAAAGCTACGGCCGCGTTCTATGTCGCCGTTCACCGGGTAGAAGAACTCCGTGACATGTTGGAAGCGACAGACTCGTGCGACCACGGCGACCGACGAATGTACATCCAGTTACACCACCGCCCTATCCAGCGTGCATTTCAGTAATTATACAACACGTCGCGGTTAGCCCGCTACCAGTCGTCCGACAGTTTTGCTCGTCAGTTTAACCCGGCTACTGTGCGTGACCGCGTAATCGGGGAGTGGCTCAATGCCGTCGATAAGTATGTAGACAAAGTGGCGGATGGCTTGAACAACTCGCCGCCAGAATCCCCAGCTCAAGAGGAGTTTTTCTACCGCCAGCCCGGCCGGCACCGGCCCGCCGAGCCACACCGCCGTCGCCGACAGGCCGGCGGTCGCCACCAGTTCCGCCGGCGGGGCCACCGCCACGACCAATCCGCCGACCAGCCCGCGTTTCGCCAGCCGGGCGGCCAGCAGCTTCCGCCCGCGTTCCAGCCGGCCCTTCACCGACCCCTCGGACCAGCCCAGCCGGGCGGCCGCGTCGGGGCGGAACAGCCCGGCCAAGTCGCACAGTAACAGCACTTCACGGAACCGAGCCGGCAGCCGGTCCAACTCGGCGTGCAGCGCCGCGGCCTCCTCCCGCTGACTGGCTTCCGCCGCCGGGTCGGTGCCGCCGGCCGCGTCCGCCACCGCCTCGCTGGAGCGCCGTCGGCAGCGGGCCGACACCTTCCGCGCGACGCCGTGTAGGAAGCTGGCCAGCGACTCGGCCCGCCACACCGCCCCGGCCCGCCGCCGCAGCACCAGGAACGTCGCCTGGAAGGCGTCCTCGGCGGCGTGCCGGTCGGGCGTCAGCCGGCGGCACACCGCCCACACCGTCGGGCCGTGCCGGCGGGCCAACTCGGCGAAGCACGTCTCATCGCCGGTGGCCGCGAACCGGGCCAGCAGGTCGGCGTCCGGGCGGGGGTCGGTGGGCCGCAGGGCGGCGAGGGGTAGTTTCATCACGGCGTCGGCTCCGGGGTCAGATGCCGGTGTAGTGCGGCGAGCGGCACCGGCGGCACGGATCGGTTCTATCGCAGCGCACTCATGTCCCCTCGACCCGCGGCTTTGCCCTTAAACCGCGCTGGACATCCGATATGCCCCAGAAGTCGGGCGGCGGCCTCAAAAGCCTTCCAGCGACATCCGACGAGTACAGGACCAGTTGCCCCAGGCGCCGCCCCGGAATTCCGGGGCGGCGCCATTTCCCAGTTGACGAAGTCGCACTCAGATCGATAGGCTATGTGCATACGACTCCGCATCCGGAATCAGGAGTGAGTCATGGCCGCGTCCAAGCCTGCGGACGATTCGCGTCCCGCAGCGACTATTGAGGGCCGGGCCGCTGAACTCGAAGCCGAGTTGGGCGTGGCCAAAGCGATGCTCGGCATGAAGGTCACGATCCGCGGCATTAAGCAGCGGTATCCGGAGCTGTTCGAGGGCTACAAGCACGAACTGATTGCTGCCATCGAGGAGGTTCCGACCGAGAAGAAGGCGTGGGTCGTTGTGCCGAACGCAGCCGTGGACACCTCGGAGGAGAAGTACGGCGTCGAAAAGCTAGCCGCCTTCTTCCGATCCCGCGACAACCAGCCGGCGACTGTTCAGGAGATGGCGAAGGCCATTGGCCGAAGTGACAAGACGATCAAATCGATCCTGTACAGCCGGCATAAGGGCAAGTTCGTCACCACCGACCAGCGTGGGCGGAACAATCGAGCCTACTTCCGCATGGCGGAAGCCTGAGACACCCCGGAAAGACAACACCCGGGCTTGTGGCCCGGGTGTTGTTCCTTCCTTGCCAACCGAGTCGCAGTTTCAGCTCTTGGCGGACCAGGAACTGCGGCCTCGGTGCATGAAGAAAGGAGCCTTGCAATGCGGTGGACACCGATCCAACACCAGCGGGACGGTCACGGTTTTTAGTGGTCAGGGATGACGATTGCGGCCACGGACGTCCCTTTGCGTCACATATCCTGTAATGACAATTTATCACTCCCCAGCCGGTTTGCTAGGGAGAAAAGCGACATTTCGCCCGTGCCCTTCCAGCTCCTCGCGGGAAAGGCGTCGTAGGCGGTCACGTACCCACTCGCTCAGCTTCTTGCCGTCCAGTTCGGCCGCATCGGTGAACGCCTGCTTCTCGGCCGCGTTAACTCGAATTTGCAGCAGTTCGGCCTTCGCCTTCGCTGCCGGCTTTCGTGGTGCGCCGCGTGACTTCGCCATGACGAGATTGTAGGGACAAAAAACTGCCAATGGCAAGCAACCGACATTAAACGTAATTGCAAATAACTTACACTGAACGCATGGACACGCGGCAGTTCGCGGCACTGGAACTCGCGGCCCGGGCGAAGATCGCCCGGAGCGGCGACTTCTGGCTCGTGCCGTCCCTGTCCCACAACGGGTCGCACCGGGTGAACGGACTCGCCACCGTCTGTAGCTGCGAGGACTACGAGCTTCACGGCCACTCGTGCAAGCACATGCTGGCCGTCCGGCTGGTCATCGACCGCGAGCGGGGTCGTATTCCCAGCCTGCCGGACGTGCCGGCCGAACGCCCGAAGCGGAAGACGTACCGCCAGGACTGGCCGGCCTACAACGCCGCCCAGACGGGCGAGAAGCGGCAGTTCCTAGGACTGCTGGCCGACCTGTGCGGGACGGCCGAAGAACCCGCACGCCCCAAAATGGGTCGGCCCCGCATCCCCCTCGCGGACGCCCTGTTCGCGGCCGTCTTCAAGGTGTACTCCACGGTCAGCGGCCGGCGGTTCACCTGCGACTTAGAAGACGCCAGGGACAAGGGCCACATCGGCACCGCCCCGCACTACAACTCCGTCTTCCGGGTGCTGGAAGACGAGTCGGTCACGCCCATCCTCCGCAAGCTGATCGCCGACAGTGCCGCCCCGCTGGCGGCCGTCGAGACCGCATTCGCGGTGGACTCGTCCGGGTTCGGCACGTCCAAGTTCGTCAAGTGGTTCGACACCAAACACGGGGTCGAGCGGCGGAAGGCGGACTGGGTGAAGACCCACATCTGCGTCGGGGTGAAGACGAACGTGGTGACGGCGGTCGAGATCGGGGACGCCCACGACAGCAAGTTGTTCGGCCCGCTGGTGGCGGCCACGGCCGAGCGGTTCACGGTCGGTGAAGTGTCGGCCGACAAGGCGTACACCAGCCGGGCGGCGATGGAACTGGTCGAGTCATTCGGCGGGGTGCCGTACATCCCGTTCAAGGCTCAGCAGCGACCGGACAAGAACGGGGAGACGTGGCGGCGGCTGTTCCACTACTTCCACCTGCACCGGGCTGAGTTCGTCGCCCGATACCACCAGCGGAGCAACGTGGAATCGACCTTCTCGATGGTGAAGCGGAAGTTCGGGGATGCCGTGCGGTCGAAGACGGCGACAGCCATGACCAACGAAGTCCTGTGCAAGTTGATCTGCCACAACCTCGTGGTGCTGATCCACGAGACGCACGAGCTGGACATCGACGTGGGGTTCGAGAGTGACCGGAACAAAGAGCCGGATGACGCCCCAGCCATCATCCGCTTTCCAGGCTGCGCGTAGCCGACGCTTGCAGTTAATCTGCCGAGCGCTCAATTATACCCGCGAATATCTGTACTGCCAAGAGCGGCTGAAGTGTAACCGCAGGTAGATTGCAATGCTGCCGCATGATCTCGCGGCATTCTGGTGAACATCTGGAAAGTGTGCGGGTGCGGGTTGCGGTCGTCCGCCAAGTATGCGTACTCGGTGTCAGCGACCCACTCTTCGGCCCCGACGAGGTTTCGTGGGAAGCAGGTGTTGCCCTTGAAGTTCCCCTGGATCACGGTCAGGTATATGCGAGACGCGAGTGGCAGGTATTGCCGGTAAACGTCTGCGCCGCCGATGACCATCACTTCGTCAGCCCCGTATCTGATGATCGACCCCTGGGCAGCGGCGGCGGCTTCTGCCAGTGAGTGGGCCACCGTCGTGTCATACGGCTGGTAGTCGGCTCGGCGGGTGAGGACGATGTTGTCCCGCCCGATCAGCGGCCGGCCGATCAGGTCGCGGGTCTTGCGGCCCATTATGACCGGCTTGCCTGCGGTCATGCGGCGGAACCGGGCTAGGTCGGCTGGCATCCGCCATGGCAAGCCCTGGTCGTCGCCGATGACCCAGTTCCCCTCGCCGACCGCCACGATGATCGAGTAAGTCATCGGATGCCCCCTGGTTAGACGGCCACTTCGACGCGGTCGAGTACCGGCCACGGGTCGTACCCTTCAAGCTTGATCTGGTCCGGCCGGATGCCGTCCATCGACCGAACCGCCGGGTCGATGGTGAGCCGCGGCAGCGGCTTCGGCTCGCGGCCGAGCTGCACGTTCACTTGGTCAAAGCTGTTGTCGTAAACGTGGGCATCCCCGAACGTGTGAATGAAGTCACCAACCGCCAAGCCGGTGACGTGGGCGAGGAGGTGCGTCAGGGTGGCGTAGCTAGCGGTGTTGAACGGCACCCCGAGAAACATGTCTGCCGACCGCTGGTAGAGCTGGCAGGACAGGCGCCCGTCCGTCACGTCGAACTGGCTCAGGGTGTGGCAGGCCATCGGTGCGGTCAACTTCTCCCGCTCGGCGGCGGAAATATCGACGGGATTCCAGGCGGTCAAGATGAGCCGGCGGCCAACGCTCGCGGTCGGGTCGGCCACCACCGCCTTAATGCCGTCTACCAGACGGGCTATCTGGTCGATCTTCTCGCCGGTCGGCGACTCCCACCGCCGCCACTGCTTGCCGTAGATCGGGCCGATCTCCCCGGTATCTTGATTCGCCCACGCCTCCCAAATGCTAGACTTGCCGGCCGGAATGTTGCTCGCCCGCTTCAGGTCGTTGTTGTTGGTGGACCCGGACAGGAACCAGAGCAACTCGTCGCGGACAAGGCCGAAGGACACCTTCTTGGTCGTCACCAGGGGGAACCCGGCGGTCAGGTCGAACCGTATCTGCCGGCCGAACAAAGCTTTAGTCGTCGGGTGGCGGCCGTCCTTCAGCACCGCCCGCTGCTGCTTGTTCCGGCCGGTCGTCATGATCTCGCGGAGCAGGTCGAGGTATGGCTTCACGTCGAACCCCCTGCCGCGCATTCCCGGATCATATAACGGGTTCCGTCGCGGCGCTAGTTGGGAACCGAGAATATCTTCCTGCTGACTAGGATACCCGGTAGTGGCAGCGCAGCCTGCGCGGGATACGGGGCCAATCAGACCGGCTAGCACATCGGCCGTCAGTGTGCCGGGCTGGTGGCCATTGGCTCCGTTGCCTGTGGCGGAGAGACTCTGCCTCAAAACCCCACCCGTCTGCCCCAGAACCCGCCCCGCCGGCGGGTGTCTATCGCTGTTTAGGGGCAAAGCCTCGACCCGTCTAGAAGCGTCTAGTTAACAGCGCCGCTTCCGGCTCGCACCCTGATTTTCGACGGTTTTCCGCCCACTTGCGGGCAGTTCCTGGTTGAATTGCATAGTGAACACGCGTATATTTCCGGTACCTCAAGCACTGAGGAGTTGGCAGCCCCCGAAAGCCGCCAACCACCCGCGACCATCGGACCGAGGATCGACCATGGAAAGCTGGCGTCTGGTGTGGCGGGACGGGTTCGTGCCGGTCGTCAGCACCACCGGCCTGATGGCCCTCCGCGAAGCCCTGCTGACCGACGACCCCCGGCTGACGCAGGGCAGCACCACCACCCCGCCGCCGCTCATGTGCGTGCAGGAGTGGCCCGTCGAGGCCGCCTGTGCCCTCGGCTTCTGCGGCTGGCAGGGGGACGACCTGACCACCGTCGGCGAGGTCGAGGAGCACTTCGCCAAGTGCTGCTTCGAGGCCGACCAGCGGCTCGGCGAGCCGGCCGCCTGCCGGTGGTTCCTCAACTGGTTCGACGACACCCCGCGGGCCGAGATGTGCCGCGAACTGCTCAACGAGGTCGAGCTGGCCCTGGCCGACCGCTTCCCGGTGGACGAGCCGGCCGCCCCGGCCCTGCCGCTGAAGCGCCGCACCGCCGCCGCGTGACCCCACCACACCCCGAGTCGGAGCCTGCCCATGATCCCGGTCTGCAAGCACTGCCGGAAGTGCAAAGTGAACCGCCCGCGGGGGCTGTGCTGGAGCTGCTACTACACCGACGGGGTGAAGGAGCAGTACCCGAGCACGAGCAAGTACGCCCGGCGGGGGGAGGGCAACTTCACGGGCAACGCCCCGCTGCCGGAGCCGACGTGCTACGCACCCGGCAGCCCGGAGAAGATGGCCGTGCTGGAGATGCGGGCGAAGCTGAAGCAGGCGCTGTGGCACCCGCTAGACAGCCGCGGCACGGCCGACGCCCCGCCGGCGGCGGCCCTGCTACTCAGCCGGGCGGGGTGACTCACGGTTCGCCGGCCGCCGCCTCGCCGAAGGCACGTCGCAGCAGCCGCAGGCGGAGCAGCGGCCGGTCGGCGTCGTACACCGGGGCGGCCGGGTCGAGGTGGCCGGCCGCCTCACAATCACCGTCCGGGGTCGGCTCGGCCGACAGGTACTCGAACCGCACCCCGACCGGCTCGCCGGTCGGCAGCTCGCGGGTGAGCCGGAAGTCGCGGACGGCCTTGGTGGCCGGATCGATCCGCAACTCGGCCCGGGTCGGGCGGAACGGGCCGGCCGGCCCGCGGCGGACGGCCGACACCCCGTCCGGGCTGGCCGTCAGGTCGAAGTCGGCGAGCACCTCATTTAGCAGCTTCCGCACGTCCAACTCACACACGCCGGCCACCGGCCGCAGCCCCGGCGGCGTTTGCCCCGGGGCGAACCGGGCGGCGGCGGCCGGCGACGGCGCCACCCACACCCGCCCGTCGGCGTCCCGGCCGAACGCCCCGCCGTCGCCGACCCCCGGCCGGACCACGAACCGGTCGCCGCGGGTGTGGACGGTCCGCGGCCGGCCGGCGACGGCCGCCAGCGCCGGGAACCGTTCGGCCAGCCGGGGCGGCGGGTCGAGGGTCAGCCGGTCTGCCGGCCCGGCCGCATCCCGCGCTGCCGCCACCCGCTCCGCCGGGCTGGCCGGCTCGGGCGGCGGCTCGGCCCGTAGCCGGCTCTCGACGTTCGCCCACAACCGGGCCGCGTCCACCGCCGCCGCATCGGCGTCGAGGGCGCGGCGGACGGCGGCGTCCAGGTCGTCGGGTGGTGGTGGTGTCATGGCGTGCCTCAAAGGTGAAACCCGGCCGCGGCGGCGGCGTTACACGGATTCCCCGACCACCCCCCGCAGGGCGACGGCCAGCGCCTGCCGGCCGCGATGCACCAGCACCCCGGCGTGGCTCGGCTTCACCCCCAGGGCCGCCCCGATCTCCTCTTTGGACAGCCCCACCGCCCGCAGCTCGACGGCCGCCCGTTGGAGCGGCGGCAGGTCGAGCAGCGCCCGCCGCACCAGTCCGGTCAGCTCGTTGCCGATGGCGGCCAGGTCCGGGGCGACGGCCGCCGGGTCGGCCAGCGGCACCGGGGCGGCGTCCAGGCTGGCCACCTCCCGCCGGCGGGTGGCCTGGTTGATGCACGGGTTGGACACGGCCATATACAGCCGCCGCAGGCCGTCCCGTTCGAGGTCGTAGTCGGCCGCCTACCGCAGCAGCCGGAACAGGCACTCCTGCACCACGTCCTCGACCCGGCCGGGGTCGCCGGTGAGCGACCGGGCGTAGGCCACCGCCGGTGCAGCACCGCCACCGCCCACCGGCCGTACCGCTCCCGCTCGTCGTCGGTCAGCATCCGCGGTGCCCCCGGGTGGCGTGCCCGGTTGTACGACCGATTTCCGGCGGCGTGTAACCGCGACGCCGGCGGCCGGGTTGTGGCGGCAGCGACGCACCCGTCGCCGCCACCCACCCGAGGAGTTCGACATGAGCCGCCCGACGTTCCGCTTCCGCCCGACCCTGGCCGCCCTGGCCGCCCGCGAGCTGCCGTCGGCCGTGCTGCCGGCCGCCCCGCCGGCGGCGACCGCCCTGCCGAGCGGCACCTACACCGGGCCGCTCGGCGGGGTGACGACCGTCGCCAGCAGCCAGACCGGGGCGACGATCACCGAGACGCTGAAGTACGTCGGGCCGAACGGCCGGACGGTGACGGCCGCCGGCACGTTCACGGTGAAACTGCGGACGGGAGTGGTGACGGGCATCTACACTGCCACCGGGCCGGCCGGCCGGACGGTGACGGGCACCGTGACTGTCCGGCCGGGCCAGTCCGGCACGGCGATCGTGACCGGGCCGAACGGTAAGACGGCCACGGTCGCCGGGCCGGCGACGGCCACGAGCGTCACGCTCACCCTGAGCGGGCCGGGCGGGCAGACGTTCACCCGCACCTTGCCGCGGGCGTAGCCGATGTCAGCCGACGGACACGCCGTCTGCCAGGGTCGCTCCGCCGACCGGGGCCAGCGTCTGAGCGGCCGGGCCGGCGGTGCGGGCGGCGGCCGTGGCTTGGCTCACCCGGTCGTCGCTATCGTTTTCCCGACGCCACTTGACCCCAAGTGTCCCGCCAGACTGGCGATTCCGGTCGGCCGCTCGCGCACCCCCGAAAACCTGCCACGTGGGATAGCTGCTGGCGCAAGTTCTCGCCGCAACTGCCTTACACAGCGTCACATCCGCCATGCGATTCCGTGCGCGTCGGTCGCGCCGGTGGCGCCGCCGTCAGCCCCTCCCGCGCCCCCAGATTTCCCCGCTTCACACCCCTCATTTTGCCGGTTCGTGGCGTAGAATAAGTCAACGATCGTGCTTAGGGGCCGCACACGGAGGGGCATCATGTTGGTCCTGAGCCGGAAGCTGGGCGAGAAAATCTTCATCGGCGATAACATTTGTATCACCGTTGTAGACATCGACCGGGGGAAGATACGGCTGGGCATCGAGGCGCCGCGGGAGGTGGCCATCTACCGTCAGGAACTGTTGCCGCAAGGCTCCTTGCCAGGGGCGATGCCGCTCAAGCTGCCGTCGGCATCTTGAGAGCTGTCAAGCCGAGCCTCCTCGAAACCCGCGGTGTAAGCCGCGGGTTTTTTCGTATCTCTGCCTTCCGAGCACGCCGCGCGAGCGGCGTCGGACCCCCTCCGACGCCCCGCCCCCCGCGGG
>JAYVUZ010000240.1:0-69252 GCA_043787415.1 Fimbriiglobus sp.
CCCCCCCCTCCCTCGGGCTGCGGCCCACGAACCGGGGACGCTCGTCTCTGGAGTCTTCCGCGTGATTGCATTGTGCCTATTCGCCCTGTCGGCCGACAACGTCGGCACCGAGTCCGCCGTCAAGTTGGCGGTCGCCGCCGTGGCCCCGTCGGTCGTGCGGATCGAAACGAGCGGCGGCCGCGGCACCGCTGGCGTCGGCCGACAAGCCGTCCGCAAGGGGGACGCCCCGACGACCGGCCTCGTGGTCGCGGCCGACGGGTATGTGGTCACAAGCAGCTTCAACTTTGCCGACAAGCCGAGCGACGTGTTCGTGACGGTCCCCGGCCGCCCGAGGCAGGTGGCGAAGGTGGTGGCCGCCGACACCACTCGCATGTTGACCCTGCTCAAGATCGACGCCACCGACCTGCCGGTGCCGACATCTGTCCCGCTAGCCGAGGTGAAAGTCGGCGCGTGGGCCACGGCCGTCGGCCGGGCGCTGGCCCCGGACGCGGCCGGCCCGCCGGCCGTCAGTGTGGGCGTGGTGAGCGCCGTCGGCCGGGTGTGGGGCAAGCTGCTCCAGACCGATGCGAAGGTGTCGCCGGTCAACTACGGCGGGCCGCTGGTGGCCCTCGACGGCCGGGTGTTCGGGGTGCTGGTGCCGGCCAGCCCGGACGCCGACGGCGACACCGCCGGGGCCGAGTGGTACGACTCGGGCATCGGGTTCGCCGTGCCGCTGGCCGACGTGTTCGCCGTGCTGCCACGGTTGAAAGAGGGGAAGGAACTCCGGCGGGGCCGACTGGGATTCACCCCGAAAGAGCCGGAGCGGCCGTACACGGCCGCGGTCGTGGTCGGCAGCGTCAGCCGCGGGTCGCCACTCGACAAAGCCGAGGTGAAGCCCGGCGATGTCATCACGGCGGTGGACGGCAAGGCGGTGAGCAGCTTCAGCCGGCTCCAGCACGCCGTCGGCCCGAAGTACGACGGGGACGAGGTGACGCTGACGGTGAAGCGGGGCGACGACAGCCGTGAGGTCAAACTCACCCTGTCCGCCCTCGACGGCCGCCAGCCGGCTGCCACCCTGGGGGTGCTGCCGACCCGTGACGATGAGCCGGGAGCCGGACTACGCTGGGTGGACCCGAACGGGCCGGCCGGCAAGGCGGGGTTGCAAGCCGGCGACCGCATCCTCAAGGTCGGACCGGGCGAGAACGCGACAGCGGTCGTGCCGAACCGTCACGAACTGGCCGAGTTGGTGGCGGCCAGCCGACCGGGCACCGTGCTGGCTGTCGAACGGAAGCGGGGCGATTCGACGGAGACAGTGATAGTCACGCTCGCCGCCGCCACTCCCACCCTTCCGGACGAACTGCCCGCCGCCGAGCCGACGGGCGGCCCGCTCGCGACTCCGCCACCCGGCTTGCGCCGACGGACCAACCCGACCAGCGGTCGCAAAAGCTGGGTGTATGTGCCCGACACGGTCCGCAAGGACTCCGCACCTGGTCTGCTCGTCTGGTTGCATCCAGCGGGGAAGGGTGGCCGGGACGCCGAGGCGGTGGTTGAACTGTGGAAAGGCGTGGCGGTGGAACGGGGGCTGGTGCTGGTCGGCCCGGAGTCGGCCAACCCAGAAGGCTGGCTGGCCAGCGAAGCCGAAGAGGTGCTGGCCGATGTGAGGGTCATCGCCCGCGAGTGTGGAGCTGACCCGGACCGGGTGGCGGCGGTCGGCGTCGGGGCTGGCGGACGGATGGCATACCACCTGGGCTTTACCAGCGGCGACTTTATCAAGGGTGTGGCCGCTGTGGGCGCCGACCTCGGCACCAAACCGCGTGACTCGCAACCGGGCCGCCCGCTCTGGCTCTATCTGGGTGTTGGGGAGAAGGACGGTCGTCGTGAGGGCATGACCACCACCGCAGACGAGCTACGGTCACTCGGGTATTTCGTCACACTTCGGGAAATGACCGGCGTCGGTGCTGACACACTGGACGCCGACACGGTAAACAAGTTGGGTGTGTGGCTAGACTACCTCGACCGCATCTGACAGCAATAACTTGCACATCACGCGAGCGGCATCGGAGAAATTCTCCGATGCCGCTCGCGTGATGTGATCGTCTGAAGCAACTCATTGACAGGTCGGCACGCACACCGGCACGTATCGGGACACGCACCGGCTGATGGTGTACCGCTCCATACTAGTGTACGGTACGCACTGAAGCCGGCACACCTGGTATGGCTCGCATCGCGGCACGGAGCGGGTAACATACCGGCAGTGCTGCTCCGGCACATACCTCACTGAACAGTGCCGCACGACCCAACTGTGATCTTCCGGCACGTACCGACAGGTCCGCACCGGAAAGTACCGCACACACTCTTCTGGAATGTACTCACAGTATCGGCGATTCTCATACCTGACATGGTCTTCGCGGACCTGCCGACAAGTGGTGTACGGCACATCGAACACTTGCGTCTCGGGTACCATCTGGCAGTGCCGCCGCACCTGATAGCTCGTGTGGTCCTGTTTCTCCGTCCGGCAGGTGGTGTACGGGATTTGCACGGTGCGGGTTTCCGGCACGCTGTAGCAATGACGACGAGTGACCATCTTGGTGTGGTTTTCGGGCACCATCCGGCAGGTGGTGTACGGCACGCTACGGGTGTGAGTCTCCGGCACGCTATAGCAGCGGTGTCGAGTCTGGTAGCTGACATGATCCTCCCGCACCGTCCGGCAGGTGGTGTACGGCACTTGGCAGACCTGCTCCTCAGGCACCCGGTAGCAATACTGCCGGGTCACATAGTCGGTGTGCGTGTCGGCGACTATGCGGCAGACAGTCTGACAGTGCGGAACGGTTTCCGTGTAGGGCACGCACCGCGTCTGGCAGACGTATTCGGTGGTGCAGACTGGTCGGCAAACATAGTTCGTGTCACACACCACTCGGCACTCGGTCCGCGGCACGCACACCGGCCGGCAGACCACACGGCCGCCACACGGGTCGCAGGGGTCCGGCACGAATTCGCTGACCGTCTGGGTCTCGTAGATGGTGTACGACACCACCCGTTGTGTCGTCACCGGCTCGCTGACGTAGTGGGTCCGCTGCACCGCTACCTGGTGAGTTTCCGTCCGGTAGCGGGTAACCGGGTAGTAACTCGTCCGCTGCTCGTATTCCGGCCGGTAGCTGGTGCGTATCACCGGCTGCTGGTAGCTGGCGGTTTCGATCCGGTAGGTGATGTACCGATGCTCCCGGGCGTGATGCTCCTGGACGGTGTAATAGGTGCTGTACGGCACCGGCACTGTGTACGGCTCGACCACCGGCCGGTAGGTGACATACTGTTGCTCGGCGACGTGCTGCTCGTACACCGGTCGGTTGACGGTGTAATGCACCGGCTCACAGTACTCCTGCACCACCGGGCGATTCAATGTGTAAGTGTGCTCACGGACGTGCTGCTCGCGGATCGTGCGGTAGGTGCTGTACGGTATGGCAACATTGTACTCGTTCACCACCGGGCGGTGGAAGGTGCGGGACACCTGCCGGACGTGCTGCTCGTACACCGGGTGGTAGGTGCTGTACGGGATGGCCACCGGCACGTCCCGGTACACCGGCCGGTTGACGGTATACCGCTGCTCCTGCAACTGGGTGTCGTACACCGGCCGGTTGACGACGTAGCGATAGACGGTGTCGTGCTGTTCGACCACCGGCCGGTTGACGGTATACGGCATCGCCTCCACTTGGGAGTCGTAAACCGTGCGGTACGCAGTGACCGTCACCGGCTGGTAGGTGCTCCGCGTCACCGGGCGGTAGGCGACTTCGTTTACCACCTCGCTTACCGGCTGGTACGCAATCCGCATACTCATCACCGGCGGGACACACTGCTCGGGCGCGAGTGCGGCGGCCGGATAGCCACACAGACCGCAGTGCCCGGCCGTGGCAGCGAGTGGCGTCATCAGCACCGCTGTCAGAATCCAGTACCGTTGCATGGCCGCACCCTCCTGCCGTCCGTCGTGGTGTAAAGCTGCCGCCGCGCAGGGCGTGAGCCGTAGAAAATATGCCCGACGGCCGGTGGCCGGGTGAGCCGAAGCGGGGGGAACTGGGGGGACCGTGCCGGACGCCCTCCCGGTCAACCGGCGTAGCCCGGTTAACCGCGCCGGCCGTTAAGATAGGCTCATGTCATCCGTCGCAGGTATCACGCCCGACCACGACGAGAGCGTCGAACAGGGGTACTTCTTCCGCACCTTCCGCGAGCGGTTGGCCGAAAACCTACCCGCGCAGGAGATTCTGACCCGTGCCCATGAAGAGGTGTTGTCCAGTACACGGCTGCCGATGGCCGTCGAGTTCCTGGCCACCGAGCTGAAGCACACCGGCCGGCTGTCCAGCGGGTTCGCCCGCCTGCCACACTATTTCACCCCATTCCAGACGTTCGTGGTGGCGCAGGCCGAGGACGAGCGACAACGGCTGACCATGCCCAAGGCACTCGAAATCCTGGAAAAGGAAGCGACTTACAAGAGCGGAACCCCGCTGCCGGCCGGGCTGTTCGTGTACCAGTACGAGACCATCGCCCGGAACCGCTTGGGGTACGATTCCGGCCTGACAGCCGTCGCCGGCGACCCGATCTACCCGGCCGAGTGGCGGGGGTACATCGACTTGATCCGCCGACAGTCGGGGGTGATGGAGTTCGCCGACCTGGTGTACCTGCGGAGCGAACAGTACGTCGCCGACGTGCGGCGTCGAAAGCCCGGGTTCGAGCCGCCGGTGCCGCCGCTGTTCGCCGCGAAGGAAGGGAAGATCGCCAAGGCCAGCAAGGGCCGCGACCCGCTGTTCCTGTTCGCCGCGCTCCAGCGACAGCTCGGCTACCCGGAAGTGCCACGGTTCAAAACGCGGGAGGATCTCGGGGGCCGGTTCGAGGCGCTGCAAAACAAAGTCAAAGAGCTGGAATCGCGGCTCCGAATGCTCGAAGCCGAGCAGCGGGGCACGTTCGACCCGACGCAGTTCGGCAAGCCAGACTTGTTCAAGGACGACGAAGACAAGAAGTGACAGACGAGGCCCACCCGTTGGTGCGGGTGGGCCTCATGGCTCAGCTCGCGGTCGGTTTGCAGGAGCGGAAGATCTGAAGGACTTCGTGCAGGTCTTCGCTGATTTGCACTTCGTCGTCCAGGAAATCTTTCAGCCAGATGAAGTTGAGCTTCTGGGCCAGGGCCACCAGCGGCAGCAGGTCGCCGAGCCGGACGCGTACCGAGGGGTCCATAAGTGGCTCGTCGGCCGTCTCCTCGACCGCCTCGCGGAAGACTCGCAGGTGTGTGCCCATCGCTGCCTCTCCATGGTGTCAGCTTTACCATCGTCCCGGCGGGCGGCCGGACGTGACGAGTTTCGCGGCGGCAGACATCCGGTTCCCAGCGGGCCGGTAAGATATGCGCGTGACGCGGGGGGCGTATGGCCACTTTTGCGGTACTCGGCGCCGGCGGTTGGGGGACGGCCGTAGCCGTCGTGCTGGCCGCACGGCCCGGGGTGCGCGTCCGGTTGTGGGCTGCCCGTGAGGCGTCCGGCCGGCAGTTGATGGAGATGCGGGAGAACGTCCGCCAGTTGCCCGGAGTGCCGATCCCACGCGCCGTCGAAATCACCACCGACCCGGCGGTGGCGGCCGGGGCCGACTGCTGGGTGACGGCCGTGCCGACCGCCCACCTCCGGGCCACGCTCGACCGGCTGCGGCCGTTCGCCGGCGACGTGCCCGTGGTGTCGCTCACCAAAGGCATCGAGCAGGGCACCTTCCGCCGACCGACGCAGGTCATCAACGAGGTGCTCGGGCCGCGGCGGGTGGCGGCGGTCAGCGGCCCGAGCCACGCCGAGGAGGTGGCCCGAGGGATGCCGACGAGCGTGGTCGCGGCCAGCCCGGACGCGGAACTGGCGGGGTGGGTGCAACGGCACTTCGGCGGCGACCGGCTGCGGGTGTACACCAACCACGACTTAGCCGGGGTGGAACTGGCCGGGGCGCTGAAGAACGTTATTGGGGTGGCCGCCGGGGTGGCCGACGGGCTGGGCTTCGGCGACAACGCGAAGGCGGCGCTGCTGGCCCGCGGACTGGTGGAGATGACCCGGTTCGGCGTGGCCCACGGGGCCGAGCCGGCGACCTTCGCCGGGCTGGCCGGGGTGGGCGACCTCATCACCACCTGTTTCAGCAAGCACGGGCGTAACCGCCGGGCCGGCGAGCGGCTGGCCCAAGGGGTGACGCTCGCAGCGTTGGCAGCCGGGCCGCAAGTGGCCGAGGGGTTGTACACCGCCAAGAGCGTGGCCGACCGGGCGGCGGCGATGGGGCTGGACGTGCCGATCATGAGCGGGGTGCATCAGGTGCTGTATGCCGGTTTGTCGCCGGCGGTAGCCGTGCGGGAGTTGATGGCCCGCGCCCAGCGGGGCGAGAACACCTTCCTGGGGTGACGGCATGGAACCAACGGTCGCCTTTAAGGAGTGGGCGGCGGTCTGCCTGGCCCTGGCCGGCGGGCGGCAGACGGTCATCCTTCGCAAAGGTGGCACCCACGAGGAGGGGGGGGTGTTTCGCCCGGAGTTCGACCGCTTCTGGTTGTATGCGACGCAGTTCCACGAGCAGCAACAGGCCGGGCTGAAGCCCGAATTTCTGCCACTCCTTGAGGCGGCGGAACGGCCGCCGGCCGGCACGGTGGTGCTAACGCACGTTGCCGCGGTGACGGCGGTGCGTCACCTGACGACGCTCGACGAGGTGTTGGCCCTGGACGACCGGCACGTGCTGACCGCCGACGTGGTGCGGCAGCGGTTCCACTACCGCACGCCCGGGCTTTACGTGTTCGAGGTGCGGGTGACGCCGGCCCGCCGGCTAGTCGTGCCCGAGCGGCCGGCGTATGTCGGCTGCAAGACGTGGGTGCATCTACACGCGGACGATTTGGAGCCGAAATGACTCAGGTCGTGCTTGTCACCGGGGCCGGCAAGCGGCGGGTCGGGTTCCACGTCGCCGAGGCGTTCGCCCGCCGCGGCTGGGCGGTGGCGGTGCACTACCGCTCATCCGCCGCCGAGGCGGCCGACACGGTCGCCCACCTCCGCGGTCTAGGGGCGGACGCCGACACCTTTGCCGCCGAGCTGAGTGACGAGGGGCAAGTGCGGGCAATGACCGAGGGTGTGTATGCGCGGTTCGGCCGGGTGGACGCGCTGGTAAACGCGGCCGCCGTCTGGCCCCGCAAGCGGCTCGAAGACGTGACTGCCGCCGACGTGCGGACGTGCTTCGACGACAACACCCTCGGCACCTTCCTCACCTGCCAGCACGTCGGGCTACGCATGTGTGGCCAATCCGACGGCGGGTGCATTGTGAACATCGGCGACTGGGCCGACGCCCGGCCGTACCGCGACTACGCCGCATACTTCCCGAGCAAGGCCGCGATTCCCGGGCTGACGCGAACGTTCGCCGTTGAACTGGGCACCCGGAACCCGAAGGTGCGGGTGAACTGCGTCCTGCCGGGGCCGGTGATGCTGCCGCCGGATTTGCCCGAGGCCGAGCGGCGGGAAGCCATCGATGCCACGCTGGTCAAGCGGGAGGGGTCGCCGGGCCACGTCGCGGCGGCGGTGCTGGCGCTAGTGGACAACGAGTTCGTGACGGGGGTGTGCCTGCCGGTGGACGGCGGGCGGACGGTCTACGCCGGGGGGCTGTAGGGCACGCTATTGCGTGCCGTGGGCGCGAGGACGGCACGCAATAGCGTGCCCTACGGCTGCCACCAGGTCGTCCTCCTGCTCCGCGAACACCGTCCGCACGTCCAGCAGCATCTTGCCACCCTTCACCCGCCCGAGGACCGCCGGCGAGCCGATCCGCAATCGCGCCGCTAGACCGGCCTCGTCCAGCACCACCACGGCCGTCGGCAGGGGCACGTCCGGCAAGGTGCCGCCGCCGGCGTAACCTACGTCGTCCCGCGCCGTGCCACCGAGCCGCAACGCCAGTCGGGCGGCCCGCTCCCGCAGTTCGGCGAGCGGCGTCGTGAGCATCCGCAGCGTCGGCAGCTCGCGGATCGCCCGGGCCGGATCGCGGTACACCCGCAGGGTCGCTTCCAACGCCGCGAGCGACAGCTTGTCCAGCCGCACCGCCCGGAACAGCGGGTCGGCCTCGATGCGGTCGATGAGCGGCTTTCGCCCGGCGATGACGCCGGCTTGTGGCCCGCCGAGTAGTTTGTCCCCACTGAACAGCGTCAGGTCGGCCCCGGCCGCGATGCCGGCCGACACCAGCGGCTCGCTCCCGAGGCCGAAGGCCGCAAGATCGACCGCTAGCCCGCTGCCGCAGTCGTCCACCACGGGGATGCCGTGTCGCTTGCCGACAGCCGCCAGCTCACCGACGCTCACCGACTTGGTGAACCCCCGCACCCGGTAGTTACTGGTGTGGACCCGCAGCAGCATGGCGGTGTTCGGCCCGACGGCCCGCTCGTAGTCGGCGACCCGGGTGATGTTGGTGGTGCCCACCTCGCGGAGCGTCGCCCCGCTGACGGCCATCACCTCCGGGAGTCGGAAGCCGCCGCCGATCTCGATGAGCTGGCCCCGGCTGACGACCACCTCTCGGCCGGCGGCTAGTGCCCGCAGCACCAGCACCGTGGCGGCGGCGCAGTTGTTGACGACCGTCGCCGCCTCGGCCCCGGTGAGGTGGCACAGCCCGGCCCGCACCGGGTCTTGCCGCTTGTTCCGCTTCCCGGTGGTGAGATCGACTTCGAGGTTCAGGTAGCCGCTGGCAGCGGCGGTCACGGCGACCACCGCCTCGGCGTGCAGCGGCGACCGGCCCAGGTTCGTATGCAGGACGACGCCGGTGGCGTTGATCACCGGCCGGAGTCGAGGGGCCGCGTCGGCGGCCAGGCGAGTCGCCGCCCGTGCGGCGAACTCAGCGACCGTCGGAATCGGATCGGGCAACTCGGCACGCACGGCGGCCAACTCTGCCCGGACGGCGGCGGTGGCCGCCGGCGACCGCAGCCCTAATTCGGCCAGCACGGCCGTGACGGCCGGCAGCTTCCGCCGCGGCTCGCTGGTCATGTCGGCTGGTCGGCCGGAACGAACCGCCGCAAGAACTTCACCCCGGCGGCCACATCGCCGGGGCGGTCCGGCCCGCCCTCGCGGTCCACCACCACGAACCCGCGGTAGTCGGCCGCATCCAGGGTGGCGATCACGCTGAACCAGTCCAGGTCGCCGGCCCCGACGGCCGTCTCAGTGCCGCCGCCGCTGACCGACACCGTCCGCCCGTCGCGGGCCTGCACCACCGCCACCCGGCCGCCGAGGGCACGCAGTGCGGCGAGCGGGTCGAGTCGGTTGAGCAGGAAGTTGGTCGGATCGTAGCAAGCGGCCAGCCCGCCGGTGTCGAACCCGTCCAGGTACTTCGCCACCGCGTCGCCGACATCCAGCCCCGGTTCCACCGCGAGCCGCACCCCCAGCCGGTCCGCACACCTCCCGAGATCAGCGACCGCCTCCCGTAATATCGTCCCCCGCGGCGTCGGCTCCTCGCCCGGCAACTTTGGCAGCGGCACGATCACCGTCCGACAACCCAGGTCAGCCGCCAGTTGCAGCACCTTGCCGACATACTCGACCCGCTGTTGCTGGTCGTCGGCGACATCAAGTCCCCGACGCAGCGGGCAGACGACCGCGGCCAGCGACAGGTTGAAGGAGCGGAGCAGGGTGCGAAACTCCCGCCGGCCGGTGGCGGTCAGCCGGTCCGGGGCCAAGTCGCCGGCGGCGTCGATCTGCACCCCGCTGACCCCGAGCTTGGCGGCCGACAGCAGCCCCTGCCGCGGCGGCTGGCCGAGGGCGTCGAGGCTCAACCCGAGCAGGAGCCGACGCATTTTTCACCGCGGAGGGCGCTCAGGACGCAGAGGAGGACAATCAGGATTGTAGTTCGGAGCTCAAAACTTTGGTTTTCTCTGCGCCCTCGGCGGTGAAAAATTCGGAGAACGGTTTCACCACCCGGCGGAAGGCGGCGGTCGGCAAATGGACGGTGCCCCAACGCGGGCTACGGACCCGCAGGTGCTGGCGGTAGTCGGCGACGGTCACGCCCCGCATCAGGTAGCGGTCGCCGCGGAAGGGGAACTGGTCGGGGGTGTCCGCCGGCAGTTCGACGGCCGCCGCGAGGTGGTAGACGAAGGCCAGCACGCCGCGGAAGTCGGGGCCGAGGTGGGTGGCCCAGCGGGCGAGGCCGTCCACGTCTTCTTGCGTGGACCAGTTGTGCCAGACGGCCCGTGGCGGGGCGAACTTGCGGCCCTTCACGTCCACCACCAGCCGGGCCGAGTCGGGGCCGACCACGATGAAGTCGAGCGACTTCACGTCGGCGTCGCCGAGCAGCGTGCGGCGGGCCTCGTCCACGGCGATGAAGCCGACGCCGTTGGCCCGCAGGTAGGCCTCGAACGCTGCTTCGTAATGGTTGGAGCGGTCCATGTCAGGGCAGTCGCCGGCCGACTTCGGCGACGAGTTCGGCGGCCGGCACGGCGGCCTCGGTTCGGGTCGAGAGGTCGCGGATCTGCCATACACCGGCAGCGAAATCTTCCGCACTGGCCGACACGGCCAGTTTACAGCCACGCTTTTGGGCGTACTGGAACTGCACACCCTTGCCCTTCACGTCCGGGTAGACCTCGGTGCCGATGCCGGCCGCCCGTAGCTCGCGGGCCGCCCGCTGGCAGTCGGCCAGCCGGGCCGGGTCGAGTTGGGCGACCAGCACCGGGGCCGGCGACGCCCCGCCCTGTGTCCACGGGTGCTTCATCTCGTCCATCGCGGCCAACAGCCGGTCCACGCCGAGCGACGCTCCGACGCCGGGCAGCACCTGCTTGGTGTACAGCGAGGCGAGGTTGTCGTACCGGCCGCCGCTGCACACGCTGCCGTACTTGGCCCACTCGCCGGTGAGGAAGGTTTCGTAGATGGTGCCGGTGTAATAGTCCAGCCCGCGGGCGATGCTCAGGTCGAGTTTGATGTGAGGGTAAGATACGCCCAAAGCATTGCAGGCCGTGAACAGTTCGCGGAGGCGTCGAACGCCTTCGGCCACGAGTGGGTTACTGCCGAAAGCACCTTCTAAGCGTTCAAGCAAGTCGAGACTGGGGCCTACAGCCGTCACAAGGCCGAGCACCCGCGTCGTGTGAAACTCGGTTACGCCCGCTTCTCGAATCATCTCCTCGGCAACCTTGTCCTGTCCGATCTTGTCCAGCTTGTCCAGCGCACGCAGCAAGGGTACGGCCTTATCGGCGACTCCTAACCCATCCAACACTCCGTTGAGCAGCAATCGATTGTTGACCCGCAACTGAAAATCGGGCACCTCCAGCGCCCGGAACAGGTCGCAGATGACCAGTGCCACCTCGATGTCACTGGCGTTCGAGGTGGTGCCGATGGTGTCGAAGTCGCACTGCCAGAACTCGCGGAACCGCCCCTGGGCCGGCCGCTCGCCCCGCCACACCGGCCCCATCGCGTACCGCTTGAACGGCGTCCCCGCCTCCGGCACGTGCCGGGCGGCGAACCGGGCGAACGGCACCGTCAGGTCGAACCGCAGACCCATCTCCGCCTCTTCGGCCTTCGCCCCGCGGACCCGGTACACCAGCCGGTCGGACTCCTCGCCGCCCTTGCCGAGCAGCACGTCCAGCTTCTCGGCCGCCGGGGTGTCGATGGGGGCGTAGCCGTAGGAGCGGTACACCGCCCGGGCGGCGTCCAGCACCCGCTCCTTGGCCAGCATCTGGGCCGGCGGGAAGTCGCGGAAGCCGCTCGGCGGCCGGGTTTCGATCAGCTTCGACACGTCCGCTCCGGGGGGTTACTTGTTCCGCTTGTACCGCTCGCTCTGACGGTCGAGGAACCGCTGCTCCTCGGCCGTCAGCGACCCTTTGCCGCTGCGGGCGATCTTCTCCAGCAGTTGGTCCATCCGCTCGTCGTCGGCCTGCTGGGCCTCTAACTCCTTCTGGATGCGACGGGCGGTGCGGGCCTGCAACCACTTCCGCACCGGGCCGACCGATTTCGCCCGGGGCGGCGGAGACTCGTCCCGCTCCAGGCTGGTGTACCCCTGGCTGAAATCCCCGTACCCAGTGTCCTCGGCCTCGGACTGGGTCAGCCGGGTGTACGCCGAGAACATCATGAACAGGCCCAGCCCCATGAACAGCGTCTCGTTGAAGGTGATGCTGGCCACCACCACCAGCAGGCCGACCATCAGCCCGGACATGCCGGCCACCCGGGCGGCGGTGTGGTAGTCCCGCCGTGCCCAGATGGCCGTCATCAGCAGTTGGCCGCCGTCCATCGGGTAGGCCGGCAGCAGGTTGAAGGCCAGCAGCACGCAGTTCAGCCAGAAGATGCGGTACACCCAGACCACGAAGCCGGTCGCCTGTGCCCGCTGGTATGGCGGGCTGGCGTCGGTCGCCTTGCCCAGTATCTCGTTGACCGTGAAGGCGTCCCGCTTGTAAAAGGCGTCGGCCAGCCCGGGCGGCGGGTCTACCGGCCGGCTGGTACCCGGCTCGTACAGCTTCAGCCCGTACTCGCTGGTGTAGGTGCGGCCGTCCCGGGTACTCCGCATCGCGGCGGTGTACGGGTCGAGCGTGAACGGGTTGGGCATGAACCCGGCCAAGGCCAGCAGCCCGCCGCACAGCAGGGCCAGCACCAGGTTCACCATCGGTCCGCCGGCCACGGTGATGAAGTTGGCCCGGGCGGTGTGCGGCACGTCCACGAAGGCCAGCCCGCCGAGCGGCCAGATGAGGATCTCCTGCGGCTCCCCGCCGACCAGCCGGCCGGCCAGGCAGTGGCCGAGTTCGTGCAGCAGAACGATGCCGAACAGGAGGACGACGCTGAAGAGGAACACGTCCCCCCACCAGACGATGTTCCGCTCGCCCCCCACCTGGCGGAAGAACAGCCCGATGGTGACGACGAAGAACAGCCAGTGTACCTTGACCGGGATGCCGAACATCCGCGGCAGGCTCACCCCCCAGCTCAGCATGTCACGCATCGGCCGGCACCTTCGGGAAACGGACGACAACCGGCGGGGAGGTCGCTAGCATCGTACCGTCGGCGTGCGACCGCCGCAACCGCCCGGAGCCGTCTCGTGAGCCGCACCCTCGTCCACACCGGCCGCAGGATCCGCGTCTACGTCGACGTGACCGTGGCGCCGGACGGCACCGAGGTGCGGCGGGACGTGGTGAAACACCCGGGGGCGGTTGTCGTTCTGCCGGTGCACGCCGACGGCCGGGTGGTGCTGCTGCGGAACCGGCGGTGGGTGGTCGAGGACACGCTGTGGGAGTTGCCGGCGGGGACACTCGAACCCGGCGAGCCGCTGGAGGACGCCGCCCGGCGGGAGCTACAGGAGGAAACTGGGTACACGGCCGAGCGGTGGCGGTCGCTCGGATTCCTGTACGCCTCGCCGGGGGTGTTGGATGAAAAGCTGCACCTGTTCGTCGCCGAGGGGCTGACCGCCGGGCCGCAGATGCTCGAAGCCGACGAGGAGATGACCCATCACACACTGGACCTGGGCGAGGCGGTGGCCATGTGCCTGCGGGGCGAGATTCGAGACGCGAAGACCATCACCACGCTGCTGCTGTGGGAGCGGTTGGTTCGGTGCCCGAAGCGCTAGCGAGGGGAAAGAACCTCGCTAGCGCTTCGGGCACCGAACCGTTATGGCAATCGGTTCGGGGCCTGGAACGTCTCGGCCGGCTCGCCTTTCGGCACCACCACCACACCGCCCTCGGTGACGGTGAACCCCCGCCGCCGGTCGAACTCTGTGTCGTACCCGATGACCGTGTACGCCGGCAGCTTGACGTCCTTATCGAGGATGGCCCGCCGCACCCGGCAGTACCGCCCCACCTCGGCCCCGTCCAGCAGGATGCTGTCCTCGACCACGGCGTAGCTGTTCACCCGCACGTTGGGCGACAGCACGCTCCGCCGGACGCTGCCGCCGGACACGATGCACCCGACCGACACGATGCTGTCTAGCGCCTCCCCGCGGCGGATGTCGCCCGGCCGGCCCTCCCCGGCGTGGACGAACTTCGGCGGCGGCGACTGCGGCACCCACGTCCGGATCGGCCAGCCGGCGTCGTACAGGTTCAGCTCCGGCTCGGCGGCCACCAGGTCGAGCGTCGCCTGGTAGTAGGCGTCCAGGGTGCCCACGTCCCGCCAGTACGGCCGGGCCTTGGCGTTGCGGTCCCGGAAGCGGTGGGCGAACACCTGGTAGTCGTTGGCCAGCATGTGCGGGATCACGTCCTTGCCGAAGTCGTGCCCGCTGTCGGCCTTGGCCGCGTCCTCGCACAGCAGCTCGAATAGGGTCCGGGTGTTGAACACGTAGATGCCCATCGACCCGAGGCAGCGGCCGGGGTCATCGGGCAGGGCGGGGGCCGTCTTCGGCTTCTCCAGGAAGCCCACCACCCGGTCGTCGGCGGCCACCGTCATCACCCCGAACTGGTCGCTCT
This sequence comes from Fimbriiglobus sp., assembly GCA_043787415.1. Classification (GTDB taxonomy): domain Bacteria; phylum Planctomycetota; class Planctomycetia; order Gemmatales; family Gemmataceae; genus JAXMAZ01. The sequence continues at coordinate 14,348 of JAYVUZ010000240.1, forward strand.
CGGCCACCAGGACGGGGATGCAGCCGATGGTCAGGTCGGCCCCGGCCGCCCGGTGCTGCCGGACCATCTCGGCGTAGTCCATCTTGTAGATGTGGTCGCCGGCCAGCACCAGCAGGTGTTCGGGGTCGTCCTTCTCCAGCGTATAAATGTTCTGATAAATCGCATCGGCCGTGCCCTTGTACCAGGTCTCGTCGATGCGTTGCTGGGGCGGCAGCACGTCGATGAACTCGCCGAGTTCGGGGCTGAGGAAGTTCCAGCCGAGGCGGATGTGCCGCTCCAGGGACCGGCTTTTGAACTGGGTGAGGACGTACACCTGCCGCAGCCCGCTGTTGATGGCGTTCGACAGGGTGAAGTCCACGATGCGGTACGGCCCGGCGAACGGCACCGCCGGCTTGGCCCGGTCGCGGGTGAGGGGTTCGAGCCGTGTGCCCTTGCCACCGGCCAGGATCAGCGTGAGGACCGACGGCGGCATGACGGGTTCCTAGCGAGCGGGGAGACGCCATCTTGCTTCATGGTAAACCGCCGCCAACGGGTCCGCCATCTGCCAGGCCGGGAAGTGGGCCACGGCCCGCACCCGCCCGTCATCTCCCAGAGCCGCCGCCTCGTCCGGGCGGTCGAGCAGCCGGCGGGCTTGAACCGCCAAGCCGGCGCGGTCGCCCGGGGGGAAGAAGCGGCCGGCGTCGCCGAGCGTCTGGCGTAACTCTGGGGTGTCGGCCGCCACCACCGGCCGGCCGGCCGCCATTGCCGCCAGGGCCAGCCGCCACCCACCGGCCCGGTGCGGCACCCACACCTGCACGGCTTGGTCGAACTGTGTTTGCGGGACGGCACCGAACACGAAGGGCGGGACTGGCGGGGCATCGTCCCACACGGCCTGCCGGGCGAACCGCATCAGCCGGCCCCGCTCCGGGCCATCGCCGGCCACCACCAGCGACAGCCCCGGGTCGGTGTACCGCAGGATGTCGAACGCCCACACCGCGGCGGCCACGTCGGCCCGGTGATCGAGCCGGCCGCCGGTGACGATCAGACGCGACATGGGGCGGCTCCCTGTTTGGTGGGACAGGCATCTCTGCCTGTCCGAGTGATGACCCGGACAGGCAGAGATGCCTGTCCCACCAAGACCCTGTTTGTCAGTGCGGGTGGTCGCCGGGCAGCACCCCGATGAACGGCAGGTGCCGGTACTCGTCGTTGAAATCCAGCCCGTACCCGACCACGAACTCGTCCGGGATACTGAACCCCACGAAGTCCGGCTCGAACGGCACCGTCTGCCGGCCCACCTTGCGGAGCAGTACGCACGTCTTGACCGACGCCGCACCGCGGGCCGTCAGGTGTTCCACCAGCCGGGCGATGGTCGCCCCGGTGTCCAGGATGTCGTCCAGTAGCAGCAGGTGCCGGCCGGTCACGTCGGGCAGCAGGCCTTCGTTCACCACCAGCGCCCCGGCGGTGGTCGCGGTGCCGCGGTAGCTGGACGCCTGCACCAGCCCGATGCGGATCGGCACGTCCAGTTGGCGGATCAGGTCGGCGAGGAAGACCAGCGAGCCGGTGAGGACGCCGACGACCGTCACCGGGCCGTCGGCCAGGGCCGGCCGCATCTCGGCGGCCAGGGCGGTCACCCGCTCGCGGATGCGGTCGGCGGAGATAAGAACGTGCATCGGCTCATTCAACGGACGCCGGCCGCGGGATCAAGCGGCACCCGGCCGCCGTAGGTCGCCCGCAGGGTGTCCGGGGTGAACGCCTCGGTCACCGGCCCGTCGGCCACCAGTGCCCCGTTCAGCAGCGCCACCCGGTCGAAGTACTCGGCCACGGTGGCCAGGTCGTGGTGCACCGCCACCACGGTCTTGCCGGCGGCCCGCAGCCCGCGGAGGAGTTCGACGGCCGCCCGCTCGGTGACGGCGTCCACCCCCTGGAACGGCTCGTCCAGCAGGTACACTGCGGCGTCTTGCACCAGTGCCCGGGCCAGGAACGTCCGCTGCTGCTGGCCGCCGGACAGCTCGCCGATTTGACGGGCTGCGAAGTCACCCATGCCGACCTGATCCAACGCCGCCTCGACCCGCGCCCGCTCGGCCGCCCCGGGTCGGCGGAACCAGCCGAGCCGGCCGTAAGTGCCCATCAGCACCACATCCCGCACCCGGGCCGGGAAGTCCCAATCGACGCTCCCCCGCTGCGGCACGTAAGCGATCGCCAGGCGGTCGGCGGCGAGTGGCTTGCCGTGAATGCGGACCTCGCCGGCAACCGGCCGCACCAGCCCGAGGATCGCCTTGAGCAAGGTCGATTTGCCCGCCCCGTTCGGCCCGACCACCCCGGTCAGGGTGCCGGCCGGGACGGCCAGCGACACGTCCCGCAGCACCGGGGCGGCCCGGTAGGCGACGGTCAGCCCCCGCACCTCGACGGCCGGCGGGGTCACTGGGTCAGCGCCCGGCAAATGGTGTCGATGTTGTGCCGGACCATGCCGACGTAGGTGCCCTGCGGCGTGCCCTCGGCCCCGAGCGAGTCGGAGAACAGGGCGTCCGGCCCGCCGATCAGCCGTACCGGCTTGCCGCTGCGGGCGGCGGCCGTGTCCAGGACTTTTTTCAGCCCCTTGTCCGGCACCGACGACTCGGCGAACACGGCCGGCACCCCGCGCTCGGCCAGAAACCCGGCCAGGTCGTCCACGTCCCGGGTGCCGATGCCGGCGTCAGTGCTGACCCCTTGCAGCCCCCGCACTTCGAAGCGGTAGGCCCGGCCGAAGTACCCAAAGGCGTCGTGCGACGTGACCAGCACCCGCCGGCCGGCCGGCAGGGCGTCGGCCTTCGCCCGCACCTCCTCGTGCAGATCGAGCAGTGTCCGGCGGTAGCGGTCGGCGTTGGCCTGATAGTCGGCGGCGTGGGCCGGGTCGGCGGCGGACAGCTCGGCCCGCACCACGTCCACGCAGCGCATCCACAGCGACACGTCGAACCACACGTGCGGGTCGTGGGCGCCGGCGTTGCCGTCGGCCGGCCGCAACTCGGCCTCGGGAATGGTCGAGGCGACCGCCGCCGCCCGGCCGCCCGGCGGGTTGCGGGCCAGCAGGTCGGCCATCTTGCCCTCCAGGTGCAGCCCGTTGAACAGCACCAGCCGGGCGGACTCCAGGGCCACCGAGTCGTTCGCCCCGGGCTGGTAAGTGTGCGGGTCGGTGCCCGGCGGCATCAGCACCGTAACAGCCACATGTGACCCGCCGATCTCCCGCACCGCGTCGCCGATCAGGCTGGTGGTGGCCGTGACGGATAGCTTGCCGTCGGTGGCCGGACCGGGCCGGGTGACCGGTAAGCAACCGGCGACGGCTGAGGCGAGGCAGACGAGGACGACACGCACAGCAGGCTCCGGGCATAGGTTCGCCTAACTCATCATGTTAGCCGGGGCGAAAAAAGCCACTGATGTCGGCCTGATTCTTTGCCGCAGCGACTCCGCGATTGTCCGGCGACGGCGGATTTTCTTTGACAGGAGATGACGTCGACGGCTATTTATAGATATGAGCGGCGGCTCACGCACTCGTCGCGCGGCACTCTCCTCCACATTTGCCGCCGCTCACAGGGAGTCTCTCTATGATCCTCGCCCGTCGGCAGGCGGAGCCACGCTTTGCCTTCACGCTCATCGAACTGTTGGTGGTGATCGCCATCATTGCGATTCTCATCGGGCTGTTACTGCCCGCGGTCCAGAAGGTGCGGGACGCCGCCGCCCGCGCCCAGTGCAGCAACAACCTCAAGCAGATCGCCCTGGCCCTGCACGGCCACCACGACTCCCTCGGCACCTTCCCGCCGGGTGGGATGCAGACCGGGGCCAACGGGACCAACTGTTACACCAACTGGGCCGTCGAGATCCTGCCGTACCTGGAACAGGCCAGCCTGTACGCCCGGTACGACCAGAAGGTGCTGAACGAACACCCCAACAACCTGTTCGTCACCCAGCAGCGGGTGAAAACCTACGAGTGCCCGGCCGACACCCTGGCGGGCGTCCTAGATACCCCCGCGAGTGGGCCGAAGGCCGGCGGATCGGCCGGCGCCCGGGGCGATGACAAGTGGATGCACGGCAGCTACCGGGCGGTGTCCGGCCGGGCGTACAAGGGCAGCCAGACCTACCCCCGTGGGTTTTGGGACACCTACGAGACGGCCTACTGGGCGCCGGACGGCACCCTGCCGCTGCACAGCTACAAAGGGGTGTTACACGCCACCAACGGGGCTTACGGCGGCATCCCGGAGCAGGCGGGGGCGACCGGCATGGGCAGACCCGAGCGGATGACCTCCGTCACCGACGGCACGTCCAACACCCTGCTGGTGGGGGAGAACACGTTCTTCGACAACCCGACCCGGTCCACCTACTGGGCGTACAGCTACGCCTCGTACAACCAGTCGAGCATCTGGACCGAGAGCCGGACGCTCAACAACTCGTACTGGGGCTGTGCGCTGGCCGTCGGCGGGACGCCGCCGTTCGGCATTCTGGCCAACTCGGACCAGGTGTGTAAGCGGGCGTTCGGCAGCAACCACACGTCCGGGCAGAACTTCGGGCTGGCCGACGGGTCGGTCCGGTTCGTCACCAAAACGGTGGACACGACCATGCTGGCATTCATGGCCACCATGAGTGGCGGCGAGGTGGTGAGCGGCCAATGACCACCCGCCGCACGACGGTCGCCCGACTGGCGGCTCTTGCCGCCGGGCTGGGGCTGCTGGCCGGCTGCGGCGGCGGCCCCCGGCTGGCCCGGGTGAGCGGGGTCGTCACCCTCGACGGCAAGCCGTACCCGAACGCCGTGGTGTCCTTCCAGCCGATCGGCGGGAAGGACAACGAGAACCCCGGGGGCGGGTCGATGGGCGTGACCGATGCCAGCGGCCGGTTCGTCCTCAAGACAGTCGAACGGGCCGAGGGGGCGGTGGTCGGCCGGCACCGGGTCCGCATCAGCACGCTGCCGGGGAAGGGGACTGTCGAGGTGACCGACACCGGCACCGTGGACGGGGTCATCCTGCCCAAAGGCAAGAAGCCGGACATGGACCTTGATGACTTCCCCATGTCCTGGAACGAGAAGTCGGACCACACCTTCGACGTACCCGCCGGCGGTACTGACAAGGCCAACTTCGATGCGGTAACGGATAAGAAGTCCGCCCGGAAGAAGTAGGGCCGGCCGCCGGCCGTTCGTTGCGACCGCCGCCCCCGCCACCTACATTGGCGGGGGTGGTCGCCTCGTTTTCCCCTCTGGGCGGGTCATGTCGAAGGTCAACGTGCTGGTGGTCGGCAAGGGCGGGCGGGAACACGCCCTGGTCTGGAAACTCGCGCAGTCGCCCCGGGCCGGCATCGTCTACTGCTGCCCCGGCAACGCCGGCACCGCGGCCCACGGCACCAACGTCCCGTTCGACCCGTCCGACTTCGAGCGGGTGGCCCGGTACTGCCGCACCGAGTCCGTCGGGCTGGTGGTCATCGGCCCGGAAGACCCGCTCGCCCTCGGCCTGAGCGACTACCTGCGGGCCAAGGGGGTGCGGGTGTTCGGCCCAACCAAGTCGGCCGCCCGGGTGGAAACCAGCAAGGTGTTCGCCAAGGAGCTGATGCGGCACGCCGACGTGCCGACGGCCGACTTCCGCGTGTTCGACCACCCCGAGCCGGCCCGCACCTACCTGGACACCCGCGACTACCCGACGGTGGTGAAGGCCGACGGGCTGGCGGCGGGGAAGGGGGTCATCGTCTGCAAGGACACCCCGGCCGCGAAGGTGGCCGTCAAACGGATCATGGTGGACGAAGAGTTCGGGGCGAAGGCCGGCCGCACCGTGGTGATCGAGAAGCGGCTGGACGGCGAAGAGGTGTCGGTGCTGGCGCTGGTGAGCGGGCGGACGGTGCTGCCGCTGCCGCCGTGCCAGGACCACAAGCCGGCCCTCGACGGGGACAAGGGGCCGAACACCGGCGGCATGGGCGCGTACTGCCCGGCCCCCATCGGCACGCCGGAGCTGATGAAGCAGTTCGAGGCCGAGGTGTTCGTGCCGACAGTCCACGCCCTGAAGCGGAGCCGCAACCCGTTCCAGGGGGTGCTGTTCGCCGGCCTCATGCTCACGCCGCAAGGGCCGCGGGTGCTGGAGTTCAACTGCCGGTTCGGCGACCCCGAAACCCAGTGCCTGATGGTGCGGCTCAAGACGGACCTGCTCGATTTGCTGGAAGCCGTGGCCGACGAGCGGCTCGGCGAGTTCGCCGACGACAAGCTGGCGTGGGATCCGCGGCCGGCGGTGTGCGTGGTGCTGGCCAGCGGCGGCTACCCCGGCAAGTACGACGTGGGGAAGACGATCACTGGCCTGGGTGTGGCGGCCGCGCTGCCGGACGTGCAGGTGTTCCACGCCGGCACCAAGGCGGCCGGCGACCGGGTGCTGACGGACGGCGGCCGGGTGCTAGCGGTGACGGCCCTCGGCAAAGACTTGGCGGCGGCCAAGGCACGGGCCTACGAGGCAGTCAAGCTCATCCAGTTCGCCGGGATGCACTACCGCACCGACATCGCCGACAAGGCACTCCAGCGGAAGCCGGCAAAGGCGGCCAAAGTGTCAGACCCGTCCAAGCCGCGGCCGACCATGCCCCAGCGCAAGGCCGACGGCGTACAGGCCGGCTCCGCCGACCGCCGGGGCGAGGTGAAACGGGTCGGTGTACCCGACGGCGAAATGGACCCCGACCGCCGGCCCGAACCCGAGTAGACCGCTCAGGGCCAGGCTCTGCCGGAGTGACCGCGACGGCCGGGCGTGCCAGGCGACACCCCGCAGCAGGCCGCCGCCCCGCCGAACCCGGCCCGGTCGTGGGCGACGAGCGGCACCAGCCGCGGGTTCAGCAGGTCGAGGGCAGCTCGGTCGGTGCCCAGGAACACGAGGTCTTCCGGGACGAATACCACCGTCATGCCGTAGCCGGCGATGGTGCAGCCGGCGGCCGTCATGCCGGCGGCCGTGGCCAGCAGTAGCCACCGGCGGGGGCGGGGCGGCAGTTCGGCCGGCTTCAGTGTGCCACGGGTCAGCCCCATGCCGGCCGCGAAGCCGGGGCTAGGGCCAGGGTGGCGACCCCGTGCCAGGTGTCCAGGTAGCCGGTGCCGAGGTACGTCAGAAAGCTGGCGAATCCGACCAGCCCGCTGGCCAGCAGGGTGTGCCAGGCCCATCGCTCGCCGGCCGCTAGCGGGCCACTCACCAGCCACAGGTACATCACCCCAACGGCCGCGAGTGCGCCGCCGAAGGCGGCCCGGTCGTGGATCATGAAGTGGACGACGCGACACTGGTTCACGCCGCACAGTTGGTCGGCCGACTGCCCAAGGTAAGCCAGGTCGTGTGGCAGGAACTCGCCGCGGGCGGCCAGGAACAGGGCGAACAGACCGTTACCTAGCAGGGCCAGTCCGTCCAAGGCGAGCAACGGCCGGCCGTCGCCGACCAGCAGCCGGATGAGGCCGGGGTCGGCAGTCATCGGCCGACCCTGACGGCGGGGACACCGGCCCGGTCCAAGTGAGGGTCGAGTCGGCGGGCCAGTTCCGGCCAGTGGTGGTGTGGCACGCCCGGGTACAGGTGGTGTTCGAGGTGGTACAAGTGCTCGAAGGCGATCACCCGGGCCACCCGGCCACGGACCCGCCGGGTCTGGCCGAGCGGCCCGTCGCCGTCCGGGGTGTACGGCAGGTATGCCAGCGCGAACGGGAACACCCATGCCCCGGCCACGCACAGGAGGAGGTAGGCCGCCGGCCACGGCGTCCGCCAGACCGCCGCCGCGGCGACGAGGGCGGCGGCGAGGCTGATGGTCAGTGCTGCTTCCATAAGCAACCGCCGGCGGTCGGTCGGGTGGTGCCGCATCGCCCACAGCCACAGCTGGGGGACGTATACCGGGCCGACGAGCAGTGCCCGCCACCAGCTCGCATGGGCCGCCGCCCCTTCCACATCGTCGGCGTGGGGATAACGGGCATGGTGGTGGCGATGGGCCAGTTTGTACGCCCGACCGCTGCGGAAAGTGACCGCTTCGATCAGGGTGAGGAGAAGGTCGTTCCACCGCCGCGGCAGCCCGAGCGAGCCGTGGACCAGGTCGTGCGAGGTGGACCCGTAGGTGACGAACATCAGCCCAGCGGCGGCCAGCACCGCCAGGGGCCACACGCCCCAGGTCGCGGCGGCGACGTACCCGGTGATGAAGGCCGCCGGCAGCAGCAGGGACACGGCAACCCGCCAGCGCGGCAGCCGGAGCAGGTCCGGGGCGATGTCGCGGAGGCGGGGCAGGGGGTGAGACACGGGCGGCCTCTCTCGACGAACTACCCGCGAACGCCGGCCGGCCGGCAACATCGGTCAGGCGTTCGGGTCAATTCACCTGCGGCCGGCGGAACAGGTCGGCGACCGCGATCAGCCCGCGATCGACGCCGTCGAGAACGACTGGCAACTGCTGGCCGGCGGCGTACACGGCGGTCGCGGCGTAGGTGTCGCCGGCCGGCCGGGTGTACACCTCGACCTGCCGCTGCGGGACGTTGACCACCCAGTAAACCGGCACCCCGGCCGCCGCGTAGACGGCCAGCTTTTCCCGCTGGTCGCGGCGGAGGCTGGCGTCGGCCACCTCGACGAACAGGACGATGTCCGCCGGCCCCGGGTGACGGGTGGCGTAAGTCAGGTCCGGCCCGCGGGCGATGCTCAGGTCCGGCTCCGGCTCGCTGTCGTCGCCGAGCGTGGCTGCCGTCTGCGGGCCGACCGACCAGTCGTCGCTCAATGTCCGGTTGAAGTACTTGGTGAGCACACGGATCGGGTAATCGTGGTCGGGGCCGCGGCTCATCTGGTTCACCACGAATCCGTTCAGGAGTTCGACGCGCTCGCCGTCGGCCAGCACCCCGGCCTTGAGCATGGCGTGGTATTCGGCCACGGTGAACCGCCGCAGCCCTTCCAGCCCGCCGTACGGCGGATCGTCGGCTTCGACGGGCGGGGCGGACGCGGCCCCCGGCAGGATCGCCTTCGGCGGCGGGGTGACGGTCGTCGGGTCGGGCGGGGCCAGCGTCGCGGCACTCATACTCGTCCTCCTCGCCTTCCCTTGTACCACACCGCCGGCGTCAGCCACACACCACCCGCCGGCCGTCAACCCGCCAGCCCCCGGCCGCGATGCGTGAAATCGCCTCCGGCAACGCCCCGCATTCGGCGTCGTACACCCGGGCGGCCAGCGTCTCCGGCGTGTCGTCGCCCAGTACCGGTACCGCCCGCTGCACCACCACCGGGCCGGTGTCGTAGGTGTCGTCGGCGAAATGGACGGTGCAGCCGCTCACCTTCGCCCCGTAGGCCAGCACCGCCTCATGGACGTGTCGGCCGTACATGCCCTTGCCACCGAACGCCGGCAGCAGCGACGGGTGGATGTTCAGCACCCGATGCCGGTACGCCGGCGGGATGCGGAGCAGGTGCAACCAGCCCGCCATGACAACCAAGTCCGGGGTGAAGTCGTCCACGGCCGCGAACACCCGGGCGGAGAAGTCGTCGTCCGGGTTTCGCCCGACGACCGCCACCGGCACGCCCGCCCGGCCGGCCCGGCTGACGGCGAACGCCGCCGGGTCGCTGCTCACCACGCCAGTTATGGCGGCGTTGAGCCGGCCGTCGGCGGTGCGGAAGAGGAGATTTTGGAGGGTTGTGCCGCCGGCACTGACAAGCACCACGAGGCGGGGTCGGGCCATTGGCGTGCTACCGTCACTGGTTTAGGGGGCCAGCATAAATTATGCTGTACGGGAGCCGGCAGCCGAGGACCGCGATGGACGCCTTGTTCCCTGACCTGACGCGCCGGTTCGACGGGGCCAAACTGGTCGGGTATCTGAATTTCTCCGACGGCCGCCCCGACCCCAAGTTCCGGGCCGGCGTCGCCGACATCTGGGCCGCGCTGCTGGCCGCCGGCGACCCCACGCCCTGGCAGACGCTGCCGCGGTGGCTGACCGCCCGCGCCGACGAGTTACAGGCTGGCGGGGCGGCCGCCTACGCGGACGTGACCCAGGCGAAAGACGTGATCGCCGGTGGGCTGGTCGAACTGCCGCCACTCTACCGCCGGCACCACGCCGACCTGTTAGCCCACCAGCCGGACGACGCCCTGTTCGCCCCGTTCTTCCTGGTCCGCTGTGCCGAGGCGACACTCGCCGCCCGCGGGACGGGCAAGCCGTTGCGGACGGCTCTGGCGGGCCTCAACGACTTCGTCGGCTACCGCCCGATCGCCCTGCTGGAGAGCCGGCCACAGACCGACTTCTACCCGCACGAAAAAGTGGCCCCGGTGCCGCTCTACTTCCGCGGCGTCGGCGCCGCGCCGGGCAAGTACGCCGACGTGGTGCGGCCGACGCTGGAACTGTTGGCCGCCACCAACCCCGACCGCCTCGCCGCCGCCTCGTTCGACCTGACCCGCATGGACGAGCTGGCGATGGACCCGCGGGCGGTGGATCACTTCCACCCGGTGAACAAGCGGCCGAGCGTGCTGTTCGGCGAGTGGGACCCGCACCGCATCGACAACCAGGGCTACTACCGCCGGTTCGTTCTGCGGCAGCCGACCTTGGACGCTCTGTTGAAGTGGGCCGGCGACGGCGGCCGGTGGTTCGAGGCGGCCGCCGCCCTGTGCGGCACCATCCTGATGGGTGCCGGTGTCTCCGGCAGCGGGCCGACCGACCACGACAGCTCGGTGACGCTGTCCGGGCTGGTGCAGAAAATCGCCCGCTACCGGGACGACTTTTACAAGCACTTGCTCGCCGAGTCGCGGGGGCCGGACGGCGACCGGCTCCGCGACGAGGCGGCCCGGCTGAAGCAGCCGTTCGCCGGCGTGCGGCAGTACCTGAACGCCACCATCGCCGCCGAACGGGCACTCCACCTCCAGGAACGCCGGCTGGCCCTGCTGTTCGCCAGCATGGGCTACCCGGCTGCGGCCCGGGAGCGGGCCGGCCGCATCCCCGCCCCGGCCGCCCGGTTTGCCACCGAGGTGCGGCTGCGGCAGACCGAGGCCGGGCAGGCGGTGCTGGCCGGCAAGCTGGCCGACGCCCGCCGGCTGCTCGGCGAGGCCGAGGACTTGTTGCACCGCGGCATCAACTGCGGGGCGCTCATCGACCCGTGGAACATCCTCGGCTACCAGGGGCTGTTCCCGATCTTCCCCGGCCGGGATGACACCGTCCGCGACCCCCGGGCCGAAGACCTGATCCTGACCGTCGGCCGGCAGTTCGACGTGTACGCCCAGGGGCTGGCCGCCGCCGCCGCCGGGCCGCACAAGCCGGCCGAGGCCGGCTACCGGGAGGGGCTGAGTGAACTCGCCGGGTGGTGGGACAAGTACGCCACCCCGGCCGTCAGCGACCTGCCGAAGGTGCAGGGGCAGGAGCGGGCCGATGCCGCCGACCACGTGGCCAAGGCGCTGGCCCTGTGGCAGACCGGCGGGGCCTCCGACCCGGCCTTCTGGCGGACACACCGGGATGGGTTCCAGACCCCGGCCGCCTTCGCCCAGGTGATCGACGCCCTGCTGGGTCGCAACGATCATCGGGCGGCGCTCGCCCTGCTCGTGACGTGGCTGAGCGAGGCCGACCGGGTGCCGCTGCAAGACCCGTCGGCGACGTTCGTCCGGCTGGCCTTCCGCTGGCTGCGGGCGGTCATGTCCGGCGACCTCGCGGCCGACGAGCGGCGGGCGCTGGTGAAGCGGTTCTTCGAGCTGCTCGAAGCGAATGCCGACGACCGCTGGAGTGTGCCGGACCTCGGCCTCGGGTCGGACCGGGACGAAGATGAAGAGGAGGACGACGACGACGAGGACGACACTTTCTCCTCGGCCTACGAGGGGATGACGTTCCAGGACTCGGCCGACGACGGGGAAGAGGGGAGCGTTGCCGAAGGCGGGCCGGCGCAACAGGCCGGGGAGTTCCCGCTGGACGGCGACAGCGACCGGGCCGAGGACAGTTTGCGGTTCCTGGCGGCCGTCGCCCGGCTGTGGCGGACCGCCGCCCGGCCGGACCTGTGGGCGGCCGACCCGGCGGCAGTCGGCGAGTGGCTACGGGCGGCCCGCTCCAACCTGAGCGAGCTGCGGCACCTCACGGAGCGGCTGCACGCCATCGAGATTCCGGAGCCGACCAGCGGCCTGGAAGGGGTGATGGAGTACGACCGCCGGCGGAGTCTCAAGGGCCACCTGCTCGACCAGACGGTGCAGACGGCCGTCGAGACGGCGGCGGCCGCGCGGGCACTCGCGGCGGCGGTGCCGCGGTCGGCCGAGTTGCCCGGCCCCCGCGCTCAACTGTCGGGGCCGACCATCGACCTGCCGCCGTGGGAGCCGGCCGCGGTACGGCTGGAGCGGGCCATCGCCACCGCCGACGCGGCGGCCGCCCGGAAGGTGCTGCCGGGCTTCATCCAGGCGTTCCGGCACGAGCCGCTGTTGGTGAGTCCGCCGGCGGACGGCGGGCCGCCCGGCCCGGCGGTGCGGGCGCAGTCTGCCCTACAGATGGTGGAAAGCCTGCTGGCCCGGCTCCCCCGGCTGGGGCTGCTGCGCGAAACCTATCAGCTCACCCGGCTGGCCCGGGTGATGGAGCGGAACGACCCGCCGGACGGGAAACGGGTGAGCAGCTTCGACCAGTTGTTCCGCACCGGCGTCACCGGCGTGGTGGACGCCCTGTTGGTGGCCGGCCGGGACTGGGGCGAGGACGCGGCCGAGGACGGGCCGCTGGCCACCGCCTTGCGACAAGCCGCCGACTCGTTCCACTCGCTGTGGGTGGACCACAGCGGCGGGCTTCGCCTGAGCGCCCTGGAAGGGGTGCTGGACGCCGACGACTGGGGCGAGGTGCGGGACTTCGTCAAGGGCTACGGCGGCGACCTGTTCAGCGTGCGGTTCCTCACCTTGTCGAACGTCCGCGGCATCCTGGGGCAGGGGGTGGGCAACTGGCTGGACAAGCAGGTCCTGGAGGCCGACGACCCGCGGCCGAAGCTGGTGGAGGCGTGGGAAGGCGGTAAGCTCGATCGGACGAAGACGGCCCGGCTGTTCGAGGTGGTGCTGCAATCGCTGGTCGAGCACTACGACGAGTACCGCGATTACAACACGACGACGACGCTCAGCGACTACGGCGAGAACCTGTACACCCTGCTCGACTTCCTGCGGCTGAAGGTGCAGTACGACCGCTACGCCTGGCGGCTGCGGCCGCTGGTGCTGGCCCACGACGGGCTGTGCCGGCAGGGGTTCGACCGCCTGGCGGAGAAGTGGCGGGAGTTCATCGCTAACAAGACAGGCAAGCTGGCCAACGAGCTGCTGGCGGAACTGGACAAGCGGGAGGTCGAACACGCCGTCAAGCTCCGCACCATCCGCGACCGGCTGGAGGAGCGGTTCATCCAGCCGCTGCGGATGGACATGGCGGCGGCCCGAGTGGCCCGGGCGGCGACCGCCGCGGCCGACGGCCAGCCGGAGGACAATCCATCCTTCGAGGGGCTGCTGGCCGCCATCCGGCCGTTGGCCGACCACCCGAGCGGGGTCGGGCTGGACGTGCCGGCGTGGCTACGGCGGGTCGAGGACGAGTTGCGCAAAGTGAAGGCGGCGTCGGCCGACGGGGACGCCGAACCGGCCGAGGCGTACCCGTTCCCCGAGGCCGTGCCGCTCGACTTCGACCAGCTCAAGCGGCAGCTCGCCGAGTGGGACAAGCCGCTGGGGGAGTGACGTTCGTCGGGCGTTTCCGCTCGTCACGCGTGGGCTTCATACCCTCGGCAGCACCCTACGAGAACCGTGCCGTCGCTCGCACCGCACCCCGCAGCCGTCGGAGGTAGGTCGTCCGTGGCACGTCCGCCGCCCCCAGGCTGCGGGTGTGGTCGTTGACGATCTGCACGTCCCAGAGGACGAACCCGCCGGCCACCAGCCGGTCCCGTAAGGCCACCAGCGCCACCTTGCTCGCATCACTGGCCCGGTGGAACATCGACTCGGCGGCAAATAGCCCGCCGACCTGCACGCCGTACACCCCGCCCGCTAGGTCGTTGCCTTGCCACACCTCGACGCTGTGGGCGTGGCCGAGGCGGTGCAGGACGGTGTACGCGGCCAGCATGTCGGCCGTCACCCAGGTGCCGCCGTCCCGCTCTTCGCCACATGCCGTCATCACTGACGCAAAGGCCTGGTTCGCCGTGGTGCGGAACTGGCCCTTGCGGAGCGTTCGTTGGAGCGACCGCGAGACGTGCAGGCCGTCCGGCAGCTCGATGACGCCACGGGGGTCGGGCGACCACCACAGCACCGGGTCACCGTCGTTGAACCACGGAAATACGCCGTCGCCGTAGGCGGCCAGCAGGGTGTGCGGCAGCAAGTCGCCGCCGACCCCCACCAGGCCGTCCGGGCCGGCGTCGGCCGGCGGTTGCCAGAAGCGTTCCAGAGGGCACCCTCTCACCAACGTGTCCCGATGGTAGCAGTCGGCCGGGCGGACACAAACCGTTTCCCGGGAAGGCGGTTCGAGGTCGCTGCCGACATGGCCGGTCCGGGCGAAAATTCGTAAAATGCTCGTGTTGGAATGCCCCGTCTCGCTGGAGTGCTGGCTTGGCCGACGTCACCCTCCCCCCGAACTTCCCGTCGGCGGCCGACGACGCCCGTAACGCCCCGCTCGACATCGTGGACGAGCTGAGGGACAGCTACCTGACTTACGCCCAGTCGGTGATGGTCAGCCGGGCGTTGCCGGACGTCCGCGACGGCCTGAAGCCGTCCCAACGGCGCATCCTCGTGGCCATGCGTGACCTCGGGCTGAACCCGACCAGTGCCACGTCGAAGTGCGCCGGCATCATCGGCGAGACGATGAAGCGGTATCACCCGCACGGCGATTCCAGCATCTATGACACGCTGGTACGGCTCGCCCAAGATTGGGTGATGCGACAGCGGCTGATCCACGGCCAAGGGAACTTTGGGAGCATCGCCGGGTTGCCCCCCGCCGCCCACCGTTACACCGAAGCCCGGCTCACCCCCGCCGCCGCCGAGCTGCTCGAAGACCTGGACGCCGAGACGGTCGATTTCATCGACAACTACGACGGCAAATATCGTGAGCCGCTCGTACTCCCAGGCAAATTTCCGAACTTACTGGTCAACGGGTCGGACGGCATCGCCGTCGGCATGGCCACGGACATCCCCCCACACAACCTCCGAGAGGTGTGTGCCGGCCTGATGAAACTGATCGACGAGCCGGACGCCACCCTGCACGAGCTGATGGAGCTGATCCCCGGGCCGGACTTCCCGACCGGCGGCATCGTCATGGGCCGGCACGGCATCGCCCGCGGCTACCTCGGCGAGCGGTCCCGCATGACCCTGCGGGCGCGGGCCGAGGTGGTGGAGGAGGGCAAGAGCCAGCACGTCCTGATCCGCGAGGTGCCGTACCAGGTCACGCGGAACAAGTTGATGGCGGACATCGCCGAGGCGGCCAAGGACGGGGGGAAGGACAGCCCGGCTCGGATCGCCGGGATTTCGGCCGTGACGGACGAGTCCAGCGCCCGCACCGGCGAGCCGGTCCGCATCGTGGTCGAGCTGAAGCGGGGCGTGGACGCCCACATGGTGCTCAACCAGCTCTACCAGTACACCCCGCTCCAGAAGACGGTCAGCGTCGGGATGCTAGCCCTGGTGGACGGCCGGCCGCAGTTCCTGACGCTCAAGGAGATGATGCAGAAGTACCTGGACCACCGGGTCCAGGTCATCCGCCGGCGGACCAGCTACTACCTCCGCGAGGCCAAGAAGCGGGGCCACACCCTCGAAGGCCAGCTCATTGCGATTTCCTCTCTGGACGAGGTGATCGAGATTTGCCGGCGGTCGCCCAGCCGGGCCGAGGCCAAGGAGCGGCTCCAGGGGATGGCCGTCGCCCCGGCGGTGATGGAGCGGGCCATCGGCCAGTTGGCGTTCGCCGCCCTCACGAGCGAACTCGGCGCGGTGGACGCCTACCGCATGACCGAGGCCCAGGCCGAGGCGGTGGTGCGGATGCAGCTCGGCCAGCTCGCCGCCCTGGAGAGCGACGCCATCCTCAAGGAGTACACCACACTCCGCGGCGAGATCCGCTCCTACGAGGCCCTGCTGGCCGACGACGGCCAGGTGAACGACATCATCCGGGCCGACCTCCAGGAGATGGCCGCCAAGTACGGGTCGGACCGGAAGACGGAAATCACGGACGACGGCGGCGACGTGGACCTGGAAGACCTGATTTCCGACGAGCCGTGCGTGGTGACCATCAGCCACCAGGGGTTCGTCAAGCGGATGCCGGTGGACACCTACCGGGTGCAGGGCCGGGGCGGGAAGGGGGTCCGCGGCGGGCTGAAGGAGGACGACTTCGTCGAGCACTTCTTCACGGCGACGACCAAGAGCTACCTGCTGATTTTCACCGACAAGGGGCAGTGCTACTGGCTCAAGGTGTACCGGGTGCCGTCGGCCAACCGGGACTCGGCCGGCCGGTCCGTCGCCAACGTATTGTCCCTGAAGGCCGACGAGAAGATCGCCGGGGTCATCCCGGTCCGGCAGTTCGAGGACGGCGTGTTCCTGCTCATGGCCACCCGCCAGGGGCTGGTCAAGAAGACCTCGCTCATGGAGTACAGCCGGCCGCGACAGGGGGGCATCATCGGCATCAACCTGGAAGACGGTGACGCGCTGATTGATGTCTGTCTGACACGGCCTGGCGACGAGGTGGTGCTGTCCACCCGCACCGGCATGGCCATCCGGTTCAGCGAGGCCGACGCCCGGGCGATGGGCCGGGGGGCGACCGGGGTGTGGGGCATCAAGATGAAGGCCGGGGCCGACGAACTGGTGGGCATGGTGGTCGCCGACGCCGAGGGCATGTTGCTGACGGTGTGCGAGAACGGGTACGGCAAGCGGACCCCGTTCGGGCCGAACGAGCCGGCGGTCGCCGATGAGGTGGTGGACGACGAGGCCGCCGAAAGTCCGCCCGCGGCCGAGGCCGGGGAGGACGCCGAGCCGGCCGAGCGCGGGTCGATGCGGTACCGCCGGCAGCGGCGGGGCGGGAAGGGCGTCCGGGACATCCGCACCAGCGAGCGGAACGGCCCGGTGGTCGGGGTGGTGGACGTGCGGGAGGGCGACGAGGTCATGCTCATCACGACCGGCGGCATGGTGACGCGGAGCCGGGTGGACGCCGTCCGCGTGACCGGCCGCAACGCCCAGGGGGTGCGGGTGATGAACCTGAAACCGGGCGACAAGGTGGCCACCCTCGCCAAGGTGGCCCCGGGCACGGGGGCGGACGAGTCCACGGCCGTCACACCGCAGGAGTGAGTCGATGCGGGTGCTCATCACCGGCGGGTACGGGTTCATCGGGGCGTGGATCGCCCGCAGCCTGCTGGCCCGCGGGGCGGCGGTCGTCAGCTACGACCTCCGCGAGGACGCCCGTCGGCTGCGGCTCGTCCTGAGTGACAGCGAGGTGTCACAAGTCGCCTTCGCCCCCGGCGACGTGACCGACACCGCCGCCCTGACGGCCGCCATCCGACGGCACGGAGCCACCCACGTCATCCATCTGGCGGGTCTACAGGTGCCGACATGTCGGGCCGACCCGGTCCTCGGGGCCACGGTCAACGTGGTCGGCACGCTCAGCGTGTTTGAAGCCGCTCGCGCAACCGGCGTCCAGCGGGTGGTGTACGCCAGCACGGCGGCGGTGTTCGGCCCGCCGGCCGCCTACCCGCCGGGATCGCAGCCGGACGACGCACCGTTGCTGCCGGCCACACACTACGGCGTGTTCAAGGTGTGCAACGAGGGGAACGCCCGGGTGTACGCCCAGGACCACGGGCTGACCAGCGTCGGCCTGCGGCCGTGGGCGGTGTACGGCGTCGGCCGCGACCTGGGCATGACCAGTGAACCCACCAAAGCCGTCAAGGCGGCGGTCCTCGGCCGCCCATTCGCCGTCAGCTTCGGCGGGGTGATGGACTTCCAGTACGTGTGGGACGTGGCCGAGGCATTCGTGCTGGCCTGCGAGCGGCCGTTCACCGGGGCCGGGGCGTTCAACCTCCGCGGAGCGGTGGCGTCGCTGGACGAGTTCCGGCGGACCCTGGTGCGGGTGCTGCCGGCGGCCGAGAACCTGGTGACGGTCGGCACGTCCCAGATCGGCATCGCCTACGACTTGGCCGACGACGGCGTCACGGCCGCGCTCGGGGCGTTGCCAAAGACGAGCCTGGAAGACGGCATCCGGGACACGGTCGAGCGGTTCCGAGCGCTGAACGCCGAGGGCCGGCTGGACGCGAGTGAGTTGGATACTGCCCTACCGCCGCCGGTTGCGGACGAGGTGTAACCAACGTCCGCCCGCGCTCGACGCACGGGCGGACAGGGGGTCATTTCAGCTCGACCGACCAGTACGCGGCGTCCAGGAACGACTGCCACGACTGGTACTTTCGCTGCGACAGCTTCAGGTTCAGCACCGGGCTGCGCTTCGGCTTCTCCGGCTTGCGGGTCAGCGCCATGTTCGCCTGCCGCGGGGTCCGCCCGCCCTTCCGCACGTTGCAGTCCACGCAGGCACAGACGATGTTCTCCCAGGTGGCCAGCCCGCCCTGGCTCCGCGGGATGACGTGGTCCAGCGACAGCTCGCTGGTCACGAACTTCTTGCCGCAGTACTGGCACTGATTGTTGTCCCGGGCGAACAGGTTCCGCCGGTTGAACTTGACCGTCTGCCGGGGCACCTTGTCGTACCCGACCAGCCGGATCACCCGGGGGGCCTGAATCTCCGCCGTCGGCGTCCGCACCCAGTCGTCGTCCTCCTGACGGAAGTGGGCTGCCCGGTACGCGCTCAGCTCGGCCCACGACGCGAAGTCGTAAGTGGCGTAGGTGCCGTCCTCCTGGGACACCACTTCGGCCAGGTCTTTGCACAACAGGCCGAACGCCCGCCGGACGCTGATCACATGGACGGCCATGTACATCTTGTTGAGCACGAGGACACTGGCGTCCAGCGGCGTGTAGCCGGCGGTCATGGGGCGGACCTCGTTCTCGGTGGTTAGGCGGCGGGCCGGACCGGCGACCCGCGTCGTCGGGAGAGGAGGGGAGGAGTGGGGGTGAGGTTCAGTCACGCTGGTATTCTACCCCACCCGCCAAACCGGACGCAAGCAACGGCCGTGGGGAAGGGGCCGACTTCACACGCCGCTCACGTCACGGTCGCAGCACCAGCCGACGCAGCTGATCGGCGGCCCGGGCCACCCGCTCCGCGCATCCGGTTAGCCGGCAGGTGGCGACCGTGACCGTCACCCCGGCCGGGGTGTCGTAGCGGATGCGCGTGAACCGCCGGCCGGGGTAGATGAGGCCGGCCGCCCGCACGCCGAGAGCGGCGGCGTAGCCGAGCGCCTGGTGTAAGTCGTCCGGGTGCGGGCCGGCCGCCAGTAGCGGCTTCCACTTCACGTCCCAGACGGCGGCCGGCCGGCTGTGGGCGTCTAGCACGAGGAGATCGGGGCGCATCTCAACCGTGGGCCGACCTGCCGGGCCGCGGAGGAGCAACGGATGTTGGGGCACGACGGACCGCCCCGCCAGCGGGGTTGCGAGCAAGTGTTCAAGATGCGATTCGAACAGCCGTTCCAAATTCAGTAACAGCCCGTGATCCAGCGCCACCTCGATCTGTCGGCACCACGCGAGTAACGGTCGGTAGCCGGCGAGCCGTGGGTCGCTGAAAGCGGCCGGCGGCGTCGGGTGCGGTCGGACCCCGGTGAATCCGTCCGCCGCTGCCTGGAGGGCGGTGCGGGTGGTCGGGTCGAGCGGGCCGGCGAGCAACCGGCCCGCAACAGCCAGCGGCCAGCCGTTCCACGGCTGATCGGCCGTGAACTCGTCCACCGCCTGGGTGAACCCGACGGCCGATCGCTGGAACGTCGCGGCGAAGTCGATGCGCCCACGCACGAAAGCCGCGTGTTCTGGCCGCTCGGCGTACCCGCGGGCCAAGCCGGCCGCCGACCGCTCGGCCAGGAGGTCCGCCAGTTGCCCGGCCAGTGCGGACCGGAGTTCGCGGCCCAGATCGGCGTCGCCGATTCGACCAACCGCGAGCAGCCGCGCGGCGGCCTCCCAGCCGAGTTTCGGTGTCACTTCCCAGACGCAGTTGGGCGTTGCGAAGGTGCCGACCCAGCCGCGGGCGGTCAGCCGGTAGCGACCCCGGTCGGCGGTCGGCAGCACCTCGACGACGTGCGGCCAGTCGGTTGACAGCGCGGCCGCATCAGCCCGCGGTAGCCGGCGGACTTCGGTCCGCCGCTCGACCAGCCGGATTCGCCTCATGGGGTGTCAGACGGGGCAGGGGGGAGCGCCGGCAGCCTGCGGGCGGCCGGGTCGAACAGCCGGAACACCACGTCGCCCTTTCTGTCGCTGGTCAGCGGTGAGCCACCGTCGTCTCCACCAATGCCAGTTCACCCCGTAGCCCTGCTTGGAAAAACCGCTCGCCGGCCTCCCGCTCGAACGCCGCTTGAAGCCCGGCCAGTTCGGCGTCCGGCTGGCACAAGCCGAGTACCCGTTCGGCCGACCGGGCCACGACCTGGGTGCAGGCGATCCGCACCAGTTGGGCGATCAGGGTCGGCTCGTCGCCGATCGATCGGGCCGTGTTCAGCCCGGCCAGCAGGTGCCCGACCGCCGCAGACGGGTCGCCGTCGAGGGCGGCAACCGCCGCCGCAATGCTCAGCACACTCTCGACGGCCCGCCGCTCATGGATTGAGTTCAGGTTGGCCGGAAGGGCATTCAACCCCGGCACCACGGTCGCGCTGCCGCCAACGGGCTGGTCCCAGAGAGTTTCGGCGGCGCGACGAGTTTCAGCGGTCTGTTTCAGCACCGCCCGCAGGCGGACAGCTTCCTCAGCCACCGGCTGACGGTTGGACGGTCCGTCGTAGTGCCAGTGGTCGTCGTTCAGCGTGCGGTCCCAGCCCTCGGGTAGGAGCTTCGAGGCGGCAGCGACGGTGTCGGCCGAATTCGTCGGCAGCTTGCTGAGGGTGTCGTTCCGCGTGGCGATCAGATCGGGAAGTCGCCAGTTCGGGTTCTCGGCGTCGAGTTCGGTGGCTACGGCAGCAAGCTCCCGCTGACCCTGCCAGCGGGTGGTCAGATACCATGCCGGTGGGACTGACACGGCCCCCAAAAAGAAGGCGACCACCCACGGCCAAAGCCGGCGGCGAGAGGACGTTACCTCGTGCATCATCGGGCGACCTCCGGGGCCGACGGGCGGCGCTTGCGAGTGGCGGCCGCGTCGGGGGCGAACGGGGCCAGCCGGTCGAGCCGGTCCGGGCGGCCGGCGAACAGGTCGGCCAACGCCGGCCGCACCTCGTGTTTCCAAGTGGTTCGTACCAGGTCACGGGTCATTTGCTCCCGCAGCCAGTAGGCGTGGCCGATCTGCCGGTCCGGGCCGAAGTCGCGGGCGAGTTGGCCGTTCACCTGCTCGAACCAGTTGACCAGGTGGCCGCCGAATTCCGGGTCCGGGTCGGCCGGCGGGTGGCGGGTGAGCCAGCGGCTGAGCACCGCCGCGTCCGGCGGCATGTCGATGAAGGCGAACCGCCGGCGGGTGGCCTGGTCGAGCGGCGTCACCGAGCGGTCGGCCGGGTTGAGGGTGGCGATCAGCATGAGGTTCGGCGGCAGCCGGAACGGCGCCTTCGAATACGGCAGCGTCACCGCCTGGTCGCGGTACTCCATCAGGTACAGCAGCTCGCCGAACACCCGCGGCAGGTTGCCGCGGTTCAGCTCGTCCACCAGCAACACGTGCTGCTCGGAGGGGTGCCGCGTCGCCCGTTCGGCGAACCGCACCAGCACCCCCGGCTCGACCGGGTATGCTACCGCACCACCGTCCGATTTGGGACGGATGCCTTCGACGAACTCCTCGTAGCTGTACGCCGGGTGGAACTGCACTGTCGCCAGTCGCTCGGGTCGGTCGCCGGTCAGATGCCGGGCGAGGCAGCGGGCGACGTGCGTCTTGCCGGTGCCGGGTACGCCTTGCAGCACCAGTTGCCGCTTGGCCACGAGCAAGCCGATGGCCCGGTCTAGCCACGGCTCGGCGAGCAAGGTCGCCTCGCGGAAGGCGGTGCGGTCGAACCCGCCGCCGGGCCGGCCGGCCCGCTTCAGCAGCAGCGGCGTCGGGTCGTCCAGCACCGCGGCGGCGAACAGCGGCAGCAGCCGGTCGAAGGTGAGGATGGCGTCGCCGACCAGCTCCTCGGTGCGGGCGACCGCCTCGGCCGGGCCGAGCCGCACCCCGGCGACGAGGTCTTTGTTGGCCGCCCACTCGCGGAGGTCGGCGGCCGACCCGAGGATCACCCCGGGGGCGTCCACCCCGCCGGCAAACCGCAAGCTCGCCCCGCCGGTCGCCTGCAACGCCTCGAACAGTAGTGGGCCGTGGGCCTGGACGTTGGCCCGGAACCGTCGGCCGTCGGCCCGGGCGGTGCGGGACAGGTGGAAGCCGACGGCCAACCCGTCGGCCGCCAGCCGTGCGAACAACTGGGCGGCCGTCTTCTTGGTGGCGTGCCGCTGGTAGAAGGTGGCCCACAGCACCGGCTGGTACGGCCCGCTCTGGCCGTAGTCGTTCTTGCACACGCTGCTCAGTGCCCGCCCGGGCTTGGCCGCGGTCTCCAGTTCCCAGCCGTATTCGCCGCCCAGCACCGGCCGGACGTACCGCTCGGCCAGGGCGTCGCACAACTCGACCAGCGGCGAGCGGACGGCGTAGCGGTAGCGGTCGCGGGCGGCGGCCATCCACTCGGCCGAGTTGTTGTCGGCCAGCTCGTCGAGAAAGTGGAAGGTGTCCCGGGCGAAGCCGCCGAACCGGCCGCGGGCAGCATGGGGGGAACGGCGGCCGAGTCGGCCGAGCAGGTCGCCGACCTCCAGGGGGTGGATGCGGAACCGTTCGCGCAGCACGTCGGCCAGGCCGACGAGCAGGCGGTAGCGACCGAGTGGCGACAGCCCCGGTACGATGGCGTCGTCAACGGCCTCTTGGCCGGCCGCAACTGTCGTGGACCATGTCGGGAACAGTTTGGGGTGACGCAGGTGCAGCACGCCGGCGGCGAGCCAGAGGCCGTCACCCGCCAACCAACCGGGGGCCAGTACGTCCAGGTCGTCGGGGTTTCTGACACCTTCGAGCCGCTCGAACCAGTCCGCGGCCGACGGCGGCACGGCCGGAGACTCCCCACATGCGGCGGCAACCTCGCCGAGCAGTTCGGCGGGGCTGGTCGGAGGCGGTGGGGCAATACGGCGCTTCACCGGCACGTCCGCCCGCAGCACCCGTACCTCAGCTTTCAGCCGACCATCGCGGCTGTTCAGCCCCGGTTCGGCCGGCCCCGGCTCGCGGCCGGCGGCCCGGCTGACCGCCCGCAGGAAACGGTCGATCCGGCCAGCGGGCAGGCCCGGCCGGGCTTCCAGTAGCACCTCGTACACGCGGGTGACGGCGGCGAACGATGCGGCCAAGTGATCGCCACCGCGGTCGACGGCCGACCCAAACCGGACACAGCCGGCCAGCACCTCGGGGCACCACAACGGCAGGCGGGACGGGTCAAGCGCGTGGGCAGCGGCAGCCCAGAACCGCCAGCCGATGCCCGGGACGAAGTACGGCCCAGTGGCGGACGCACAGCGGGCCAGCCGGTCGGCGAGTGGCCCGTCGCCGCGGTGCAGGTGGGCCAGGCCGTGCCGTACCCACTCGGCGTTCATGGCCGCAGCCGGGTGCCAGCTACCGAGGGCAGTGACCGCGGCAGACAGATCAGACCGCCAGATGTCAGCAGGGGTGGCGTCGAGATCGAGCGAAAAGAAGCCGAGGACAGGTTCAGTGACCGCACCGTCGTCGGCGAAGCCGTCGAGCGCGGCGAGCAAGTCGGCGGTACGGGGTGCGGGCATCGGCCGTGGGATCCAGACCCGGGGTAGCCGATTGTAATGCCGTCGCGGGTGGCAGGGAAGCGAGGTCGTCGGCCAGAAATGAAGCGTCCCGGCGGCCACCTCCGCGGCGTCGCCCAATCACCGCAGTAGCAACCGCCGGGACAGCTTCAGACTACCGCACCCCGTCGCACGACACAAACCCCAACCGGCCCGAATCCGGACGGCCGCCCGGCCCGGCGTCGGGAAAGCCGACGGCGGCCGCGGCGGATCGCCCGGCCCGCGGACCGCACATAATTACGATTATCGGACGCAGACGCTGCACAATTTTCTAGCCGTTCCAGTCATCTCGTCACGCCTTCGGTCAGTCGGCAGCCATGCCGCCCATCCGGCGGAACTTGGCGTAGCGGGCGTCCAGAAGCCGGTCCGTCGGCACGCCCGACAACTCGCGGAGGTGCCGGATGAGGTGGGATTTTAGCGCGGCGGTGGCGCCCCGCGGGTTGCGGTGGGCGCCGCCCACCGGCTCCGGAATCACCTCGTCGATGACCCCGGACCGTAAACAGTCCGTCGCCGTCAGCCGCAGGGCGCCGGCGGCCTTCGGCTTCGTCTCCTCAGTGGCCTGCTTCCACAAGATGCCGGCGCACCCCTCCGGGCTGATGACCGAGTAGTAGGCGTGCTGCATCATGCTCACCCGGTCGCCGACGCCGATGCCGAGGGCGCCACCCGACCCCCCTTCCCCGATGACGACGCACACCACCGGCGTCGCCAGCCGGGACATCTCCAGGATGCTGGTGGCGATGAGTTGCGACTGGCCTCGTTCCTCGGCCCCGATGCCGGGGTATGCCCCGGGGGTGTCGATCAGGCACACCACCGGCAGGCGGAACTTGGCCGCGAGTTGCATCTTGGCCAACGCCTTGCGGTAGCCCTCCGGATGAGCACAGCCGTAGAAGCACTGCTGCCGCTCGGCCAGCGTCCGGCCCTTCTGGTGGCCGACCAGCATGAGCTTGAAGTCACCCAGCCGGGCGAACCCGGTGCGGACGGCCCGGTCGTCGCCGAACGCCCGGTCGCCGTGCAGTTCGGTGAACTCGTCGAACAGGTTGGCGACGTAGTCGGCCGTCTGCGGGCGTTTCGGGTGCCGGCTGACCAGAACCGTTTCCCACGGGGTTAGCTCGCCGTACCGGGCCTTCAGCCGGGCCACCAGCTCCCGCCGCAGCCTGCGGACCTCCGGCCCGGGCTGGTCCGAGCTGTCCTCGGCCTCGACCCGGGCGAGGTCCAGCTCCAACTCGTGAATCTCGTCCTCGAACGCGAGCGGGGCAACGGGCATGGCTGTCGATAGTGGTGGGAGCGGGGCGAACCGACTGGTCTCACATCTGCTCGTCTTCGACTTCTTGCACCGACTTGAACACTTTGCACTTCTTCAGCTCCATCAGCACCTCGTGGAAGCCGGGCGGGCGGTCGTCCGGCTTCTTGGCCAGCATTTTCAGCACGAGGTTGCCGAACTCGTCGGTCACGTCCGGGTTGTAGGAGGACGGGTGCGACGGCCTCTCCTTCAGGTGCTTGACCATGATCTCGGTCAGGCTGGTGCCGCGGAACGGCGGCCGGGCGGTGGTCTTCTCGGTGCCGGTGACCAGCTCGTACAAGGCGCAGCCGAAGGCGTACACGTCGCTCCGGGCGTCCAGCCTGAGGTTCTGAATCTGCTCCGGCGACATGTAGCTGGGCGTTCCCTGCGGCTTCTTCGGGCCGCCGCCGAACAGGCTGCCGATCAGCCCGCGTTTGATCGGCTGGGCGATGGCAAAGTCAATGATCTTCGTCTTGCCGGAGGCGTTACACAGAATGTTGTCCGGCTTGATGTCTTTGTGAATGAACCCGCTGGCCGTCATGTACGCCAGCCCGGTCGCCGCCTGCTTGAAAATACCTTTGGCTTTCTCCCTGAGGAATTGTTTGTCGGCCGGCAGCCGGCTTTGCAGGCGGGTGCGGAGTGACCCGGCCGGGAAGTACTCCATGATGAAGTACGGCGGGTTCGTCTTCGTAACTTTGGACACTTTCAGAATGTTGATGACGTTCTCGTGCCGCATCTTCAGCCCGACCTCGGCGTCGTTGAGCAGCTCGGCCAGGGCCACCTTGTCCTGCTTCAGTTCGGGCAGCAGCATCTTCATGGCGAAGTGCCGGCCGCTGCCCTCGACGCACTCGAACACGAGCGTCTTCTGGCCCACCTGGAGGGTGGCCCGCAGCTTGTAGCCGTCGATGGTGTCCCCGACATCGGCCATGACTCGCCCCCTGCCCGGCTACCAGTATTCTTCGAAGTGGACGTTGCCCTTGAGCTTGATCGCCGCCTGGTCGGCGACGAACCCGCGGGCTTCTAACAGCTCGATGACCCCAGTCGGCGTCGGGAACAGCCGCTTGCCGGTGTCCTTGTCCTTCACGGGCGCCCCGATCATTTTCGGGTTGCCGCACAGGTACACATGGCAGCGGGCCGGGTCGAGGTGGCCGCCGGCCGCGTCGTCCAACTCGCCGCCCAGGAGCAAATCCTGGACGTACGCCTTCCGGCTCAGGCCGGCCTCGCGGGTGGCCAGCGGCAGGTACTTGTAGTTCGGGAACTGGCCCATCAGCCGCTTGTGCGTGTCGAGGTAGCCGAGGTCGCGGAGGTAGCGGACGCAGCACGCCTGCACGATCCGGCCGGTGTGCCCGCGGCGGAGCAACTCCCAGAGCATGTGGTTGTGCGGCGCCTCGCCGGTGCCGGTGCCCAGGAACACCACCGTGTCGCCGGGCTGCACCGGGTCCAGGGTGAAGTGGCCGACGATCTTCTCGCCGACCTGGATGCGGTCGCCCGCTTTCAGCTCGAACAGCCGCGGCGTGAGCGCCGGGATGCGGCCACCGGCGTCCCCTTCCCGCACCAGCACGACGTAGAACTCGATCCAGTCGTCCTGTGCCACGTCCCGCAGTACACCGGGCGACGATTCGACACTGCTGCTGATCGAGTACGACCGCCGCACCACCTTCGCCCGGTCGGCGTCCGATAATCCCTCGGCCTGGCAGCCGGCCGTCCGCGGCTCCCAGTAGCCGAGGCCGAGGGTGCAATATTGGCCCGGTTTGTGGGCCGGGCGGGGGAAGTCGGGCCGGACCCGCAGCACCATGAGGTCCGAATGGACCTTGTGCAGGTGGACCACGGTCGCGTTGTACCGCTGCCGGCGGGCGAGGGCGATGTCGTCCGAGGTCATGCGGGCAGTATACGGGCGGCCCGGCTCGGCGTCAGCCGAGCTTGGCCACCGCTTCCTTCAGGTAGGCCACGCACTTCTTCATGTCCGGCGACGGGTCGTTCTCGTTGGCCTCATACTCCAGGCTGACGTACCCGCCGAACTTCACCTCCCGCAGGGCCAGTAACACGCCCGGCACGTCCAGCGACCCGGTCTTGTCCCCGTAGGGCACGTCCGTCTTGCGGGTGTTGTCGTGGTCCTTCAGGTGCAGTCCGAAGTTGCGGGCGCCCATCTTGCGGATCTGCTCGGCCGGGTCGAGCGGCTCGTTGAACGGCTTCTGGCCCATGCGGATCAGGTGGCCCGTGTCCAGACAGGTGCCGATCAGCGGGTGGTGGTCCTTCACCGCTGCCAGGATGACGTCGGCCGAGTACCAGCGGTGTTTCTTGCCGTTACCGCTCGGCCCGTGCGGGTGGATGGCAATAGCGATTTTGAACTCCTCCACCAGCTTGTCCAGGCTGTCAAAGCTGTCCGGGGCCGGGTCGGCACTCAGGTACTTCACCCCCAGGGCGGCGGCGAAGTCGAACAGCTTCTTGTTGGCGTCGTGATTCTTCGTGAACGACTCGACCCCGAAGGCCAGGGGCGTCACGCCGTACTCGCCGCACAGCTTTTTGGCCGCCGCGATCTGTTCGGGCGTGCTGCTAGTAGCGACGTGGCCGCGGTAGAACTCGGCGTATTTCAGGCCCAGTTCCTGGGTCCGCTTGATTGCATTCTCCAGGTCGAACTTGCGGAAGCTGTACGACTGGACGCCGACCTTCAGGCTACCGAACGGGTCGTC
Organism: Fimbriiglobus sp.; assembly: GCA_043787415.1. GTDB lineage: Bacteria > Planctomycetota > Planctomycetia > Gemmatales > Gemmataceae > JAXMAZ01. The sequence continues at coordinate 42,044 of JAYVUZ010000240.1, forward strand.
AGCCCGGCCGACGGCGGCGGTGGCGAGGGTGGCCGCACCGGCAGCGAGGAACGAACGGCGGTCGAGCGGGGTCACGGCGGCACTCCGGGGAGGGTGCGGACCATTGTGCCGTGCCGGGCGGGAAAAGGCCAGTGGTCAGTTCGCCTCGTGCGTGCGGATGACGAGCAGCAGCGGCACCGCCCCGGCCGGACGTTCGCCACGGCCGTCGGCGAACGCTCGGACTTCCTTAGACGCCGGTCCAGGGCGGCCGCCGGCCGGCGACAACGCGAACAGCAGGGCCGGTTGCCGTGGCACCAACTGCTTGACCACCTGCCCGATGGTCGAACGATCCTTCGGCTCGCGGGGTGCCCGTTTCGGCTCGCCGAGTAAGTCGCGGACCTCCTTCGTGTCGGCCACACCGAACGCCGACAGGTGAGCCGGCCCGAGCTTGGCCCCGCCCTTCTGTTGCGCCGCGAGTGCCGCCAGGAAGGCGGTTCCGTCGGCCGCCGTCAGCCCGTCCACATAGACGGCGAACGTGCCCGGCTGCTTCGCTTTGAGCAGCGCCTGGGCCGCCTGATCCACCACCACCGCCCAGCCGCAGGATTTGGCCGCTTCCTGGATGACCGGCACGGTCGCCGCCGGGTCGGTCACGAATAAGTCGAGCCGGGCCGCCGGCAGCGTGGCCCAGACGGCCGTCGCGCGGGCGCGAACGGAGGGCGTGTCGAGGTCGGCGAGCGGGCTGAGCAGCGGCAACTGCACCGTAGCCTCGGCCGGCGGCTCGATGCCGGTGAACAGCCCGGCGGCAAACAACTCCGGGCCGTCAGCCGACCGGGGCTGCGGGGCGACTTCCGTGTTCCGGGCCGGTGTTGGAGCGATTGCGACGACTGGGCCGGGTTCCGGTGCGGACTGTGGCGAGGGGGCGATTTCGACACGGCCCGCCGGCGGGGCCGCCGGCCGAGCCGGCGGCGTCGCCTTGGCCACACCCTGTTGACCCTGTTGCGGGCGTCGCGGCCCAGTAATCTGGAACGTCAGGACACCGACCGCGGCAAGCACACCAGCGGCTGTTGCGACGGGCAGCCAGGCCGATCGCCGGGGCCGATCGACGGGGCGAGCCGGCACGATGATCGGCAGTGCCCCGATGACTCCGTCGGCGAACCCGAGCGGGGTGACGAAATGCGGCAGCTCCCCCAACTGTCGGCGGTCGCTAACCAACCTGTCGGCCAGGAAACGAGCGTCCGGCGAGGTGGCCAGCAGTCGGCCCAGCCGCTCGGTTTCATTCGGCGTCAGGGGGCCGTCAGTCGCGGCGGAAATCAGTAGGAGGTCAGCTTCAGTCAGCATGGTCGTCCGCGAGTGTTCGAGTCGGTCAGCCGTCCGCTTCCAGCAATCCCCTTAACTCCAGTCGGGCGCGGTGGATGCGGCTCCGGACCGTCCCCACCGGCACCCCCACCACGACGGCGATTTCCTCGTACATGAGGCCGTCAATGTCTTTCAGCACCAGCACCGCCCGGTGGTCGGGGGACAGCCGGGCTAGTGTCGCCGACAACTTCGCCGTCTCCTCGGCTCGTTCGACCGCGGGCGGCGGCGGGTCGATGCTGGCCGGGTCGGCCGGCTCGGCCGCCCCCCCGTCCCCGCCGGCCTCCAGCCGGGCCACCGGCCGCCGCTTCCGCTTCTGGCTCACCGCCGCATTGAAGGCGATGCGGTACAGCCAGGTGAAGAACTCGCTGTCGCCCTTGAAGTTCGGCAACGCCTGGTAGGCGTGCAGGAAGGCGTCCTGGGCGGCGTCGGCGGCGTCCTCCGGGTTGCCCAGGATGCGGGCGGCCAGGTTGAACACGCGGTCCTGGTACTTCCGCACCAGCTCGCCATAAGCGGCGGTCCGGCCGGCCAGGGTGTCCGCGATCAGCCGGCGGTCGTCGGTCACGGCATCCCGACAGTGTGACGTGCCCGGGGTGGGCGGAGTTCCGTCGTTTTACCCCGCACCGCGGGGCCGGCAACCGCCCTCCAACGGCAGCCAGCCGTCTGCTAGACTGTTCATCTGCCCATCCCCCCGCCGGACGCCGCCCCCGCTATGGACAGCCAGACCATCGTCGTCCGCGGCGCCCGCGAACACAACCTGCGGGGCGTCAACCTCGACCTGCCAAAGAACAAGCTGGTGGTGTTCACCGGGGTGAGCGGGTCGGGCAAGTCGTCGTTGGCCTTCGACACCCTGTATGCCGAGGGCCAGCGGCGGTACGTCGAGAGCCTGTCCACCTACGCCCGGCAGTTCCTCGGCCAGCTCCCGAAGCCGGACGTGGAACACCTGTCCGGCCTGTCACCGGCCATCGCCATCCAGCAGAAGACGGCCGGCCGCAACCCGCGGAGTACGGTCGGCACCATCACGGAAGTGGCGGACTACCTGCGGGTGCTGTACGCCCGGGTCGGGGTCGGCCACTGCCCCAACTGCGACCGGCCGATCTCCGCCCAGACCCGCGAGCAGATCATCGGCCGGGTGCAGACGTTACCCGAGGGGAGCAAGTTTCTGGTGCTGGCCCCGGTCGTGCGGGGGCAGAAGGGGGCGTTCCAGGACTTCTTCGCCGACATGCTGAAGCGGGGGTACGTCCGCGCCCGGGTGGACGGCCAGGTGGTGAAGATGACCGACGACCTGAAGTTGGACAAGAAGATCAAGCACACGATAGAGATTGTCATCGACCGGCTGGCGAACACCCCCGGGGTGCGGGTCCGCCTCGCGGAGGCGGTGGACGCCGCCCTGACCCTCGGCGACGGCAGCCTGATCGTCGCCGTGGACGAGGCCGACGACCTGCTGCTGTCGGCCAAGTACGCCTGCACCCACTGCGACATCAGCTACGAACCCCCGTCCCCACAGCTCTTCTCGTTCAACAGCCCACAGGGCATGTGCCCCGGGTGCGACGGCCTCGGCACCCAGTACACCTTCGACCCCGACCTGCTGGTGCCGGACCCAGGCAAGTCGTTCGCCGGCGGGGCCGTCGAACTGCTCGGCACCCTGAAAAGCATGGGCCGGTGGCGGCGGCACATCTACGAGGGCGTGGCCAAGTCGCTCGGCATCGACCTGACAACGCCGTGGACCGAGTTGCCGGCCGACCACCGGGACAAGTTGCTCGACGGCGGCGGGGCGACCCACGTCGTCTGGGAGTGGAAGCAGCGGGGCGGGCAGGTCTGGAAGCACGCCGGCAAGTGGGAGGGCGTCGTCCCGCAGCTCGTGACGCAGTTCAAAAAGGCGGCCGGGCCGAAGCGGGTGCAGCTCGAAAAGTACATGCGGATCGTCCGCTGCCCGGCGTGCGACGGCCAGCGGCTCAACCCCCAGGCGCGGGCCGTCAAGGTGGGCGACAAGACGCTGGTCGCACTCGGGGCCATGCCCGTCGGCGACCTCGTCCCGTGGCTCGGCACGCTCCAGGGCGGCCTCGACCCGGTCGGGGCGATCATCGCCGGCGAGCTTCTGAAAGAGATTCGTGCCCGCCTCGGCTTCCTGCTCAACGTCGGGCTGCACTACCTGAGCCTGGACCGCTCGGCCCCGACGCTGAGTGGCGGCGAGGCCCAGCGCATCCGCCTGGCCGGGCAGATCGGCAGCGGGCTGGTCGGCGTGCTGTACATCCTGGACGAGCCGAGCATCGGGCTGCACCCCCGCGACAACCTGGCCCTGCTCCGCTCGCTGGAACGCCTCCGCGACATGGGCAACACCGTCCTCGTGGTCGAACACGACGAAGACACCATGAAGGCGGCCGACTACCTGGTGGACTTCGGCCCCGGCCCCGGCATCCGCGGCGGCGAGGTGGTGGCCGCCGGCACGCCGGCCGAGGTGTTAGCCAACCCGAACTCGATCACTGGCCAGTACCTCACGGGAGTGAAGTCGATCCCGATCCGCCCCGAGGGCCGGCGGCCGGGCAGCGGGCAGGCCATCCGCGTCGTCGGGGCGCGGCAGAACAACCTGCGGGATGTGAGCGTCGAGTTCCCCCTCGGCACCTTCACCGTCGTCACCGGGGTGAGCGGGTCGGGCAAGTCGTCGCTGGTGAACGACATCCTCATGGAGGCGTTGCTCGCGGCGAGCCGCAAGAAGCCGACGGCCGACGAGGACGACGAACCGGACGAGGTGTCACACGCCGTCGGCCGGCACGACCGCATCGAGGGGGCCGAGTTCGTCGACAAGGTGATCGACATCGACCAGGCGGCCATCGGTCGCACGCCGCGATCAAACCCGTCCACTTACATCAAGGTGTGGGACGAGATTCGCAACCTGTTCGCCCGGATGACCGACGCCAAGACCCGCGGCTACCAGCCGGGGCGGTTCAGCTTCAACCGGCCCGGCGGCCGGTGCGAGGCGTGCGAGGGTAACGGGGCCAACAAGCTGGAGATGGACTTCCTGGCCGACGTGTGGGTGACGTGCCCGGTGTGCGAGGGCCGGCGGTTCAACCGCGAGACGCTCCAGGTGAAGTACCGCGGCAAATCCATCTCCGAGGTGTTGGAACTCGAAGTCGGGCAGGCGCTCGAACACTTCGAGCACGTGCCGAAAGTGGCGGCGATGCTCAAGACGCTGCACGACGTGGGGCTGGACTACATCAAGCTCGGCCAGCCCTCCCCCACCCTGAGCGGCGGCGAGGCCCAACGGGTCAAGCTGGCCAAAGAGCTGGTCCGCAAGTCCACCGGCAAGACGCTGTACATCCTGGACGAACCGACGACCGGGCTGCACTTCGAGGACATCCGCAAGCTGCTGGAGGTGCTGCACGGCTTTGTGGACGCGGGAAACACCGTCGTGGTGATCGAGCACAACCTGGACGTGATGAAAACGGCCGACTGGCTGATCGACATGGGGCCGGACGGCGGTAGCGGCGGCGGGCAGGTGGTCACGGTCGGCACCCCCGAGGCGGTGGCCAAGCACCCGACCTCGCACACGGCGGCGGCCCTCTCCCCGGTCTTGTTCCCCAAGAAGGCGAAGGCCGGCAAGGCGAAGAAGGCGAAGGCCCAGCCGGCGGCCACCGAGTACATCACGCACTTGGAGGTGCGCGGCGCCCGCCAGCACAACTTGAAGGACGTGTCGGCCCGCATCCCGCGGAACGAGATGACGGTGTTCAGCGGGCCGAGCGGGTCGGGCAAGTCGTCCCTGGCGATGGACACCATCTACGCCGAGGGGCAGCGGCGGTACGTCGAGAGCCTGTCCAGCTACGCCCGCCAGTTCCTTGGCCAGATCGCCAAGCCGCGGGTGGAGAGTGTCACCGGGCTGTCACCAGCCGTCGCCATCGAGCAGAAGACGACCAGCAAGTCGCCGCGTAGCACGGTCGGCACGGTGACGGAAATCTACGACTACTTCCGCATCCTGTTCGCCCGCCTCGGGGTGCGGCACTGCCCGTACGACGGCACCCCGGTCAGCACGCAAACTGCTGACCAGATCATTGAAAAAATCCTGTCCCTGCCCGAAGGGACCAAGCTGTACGTGCTGGCACCGCTGGAGCGGAAGGGGCAGGAGAAGTACGACGCCCTGTTCGACGAGGTGCGGCGGGCCGGGTTCATCCGGATGCGGGTGGACGGCAAGTCGTACCCGGTGGACGAGCCGCCGGCCATCGACCACCGCCGCAAGCACACGGTCGAGGTGGTGGTGGACCGGAACGTGGTGAAGCCGGGCACCCGCACCCGCATCGCCGAGGCGGTCGAGCAGGCGCTCGACCTCGGCCGCGGGATGGTGCGGCTGGCGTATGTGGATCCCGAGCGGGAGGAGCCGAACTGGCGGGTGGAGAGCTACAGCCAGCACCTCGCCTGCGGGGTGTGCGGCCGGAGTTATGAGCCGCTGAACCCGCACAACTACTCGTTCAACAGCCCGCTCGGCTGGTGCCCGACCTGCGACGGGTTGGGCTTCCAGCGGGGCGCCCGGTCCGACCTGCTGGTGCGGGACGAGACGCTGACGCTCCGCGACGGGGCCATCTCGGCGTGGCCGCCGCTCGACAAGAAGTCGGCATTCCTGCCGGTCGCGGAGGCGCTGGCCAAGCACGTCGGCTTCTCGCTCGACGTGTCGTTCGAGGAGTTCGAGCCGGGCCATCGGCGGGCCGTGCTGCACGGCACCGGGGACGAGTTCATCCCGCTCGGCACCGGAGGGGCGAAGTTCCAGTACAAGGGTCTCTTCCCCGCCGTGGACGAGGCATCCCGTGTCAGCTTCACCTACCGGATGCGGCTGGAACACCTGGTGGACGAAGTACCCTGCACCGCTTGCGACGGCAGCCGGCTGCGACCCGACGCGGCGGCAACCCGCTTCCAGCGGCAGACGCTCGGCGAATTGACCAACCAGCCGCTCGGCGACACGCTCAAGCAGTTCGCGGCCCTGAAGCTTACGAAGACCGAAAAGGGCATGATCGGCGAAGTCCTCCGCGAGATCGTGGAGCGGCTCAAGTTCCTGGTCGAGGTCGGCCTCGACTACCTGAGCCTGGACCGCCGCAGCCCGACGCTCTCGGGCGGCGAGGCCCAGCGCATCCGCCTGGCATCGCAGATCGGCAGCGGCCTCACCGGCGTGCTGTACGTGCTGGACGAGCCGACCATCGGCCTGCACCCGCGGGATAACGCCCGGCTGCTGGCCGCGCTCCACCGGCTCCGCGACCTGGGCAACACGCTGCTGCTGGTGGAACACGACCGAGAGGTGATCGCCTCGGCGGACTACGTGCTCGACTTCGGCCCCGGGGCCGGCGACGCCGGCGGCGAAGTCACCGCCAGCGGCACCCCGAAGCAGGTGGCCCGGTCGAAGAAGTCGCTCACCGGCCAGTACCTGTCCGGAGCGCTGGCCATCCCGATCCCGTCGAACCGCCGGATCGTGTCCGAGGGGTTCGAGGGCGAGCCGACCGCTGCCGTGATGACGGAGCTTGCCCCTGCCGGGGCGGTGCTGAGTGTCATCGGCGCCCGCCAGCACAACCTCCGCAACATCGACGTTCACCTGCCGCTCGGGGCACTGATCGCCGTGACCGGGGTGAGCGGGTCGGGCAAGTCGTCTCTGGTCAACGAAGTTCTGTATAATACGCTCGCCCGCAAGCTGCACCGCGCCCAGACGCCGGGCGCGGCCCACGACGAGGTCCGCGGGCTGAGTCACATCGACAAGATCATTAACGTCGATCAGTCGCCCATCGGCAACGCCCCGTCCAGCAACCCGGCCACCTACACCGGGCTGTTCGACTTGGTCCGCGAGCTGTTCGCCCGGCTGCCGGAAAGCAAGCTGCGGGGCTACCAGCCGCGGCGGTTCAGCTTCAACCAAAAAGGCGGCCGGTGCGAGGCGTGCGAGGGCAACGGCCAGAAGAAGATTGAAATGCACTTCCTGCCGGACGTGTGGGTCGAGTGCGACGTGTGCAAGGGCCGGCGGTACAACCCCGAGACGCTGCTGGTCCAGTACCACGGCAAGACCGTCGCCGACGTGCTGAACCTGCGGGTGACGGAGGCCCTGGAGCTGTTCGGCAACATCCCGAAAATCCGCGTGGTGCTGCAAACCCTGAGCGACGTAGGCCTCGGGTACATGGCCCTCGGCCAGTCGGCCCCGACCATGAGCGGCGGCGAGGCCCAGCGGGTCAAGCTGGCCGCCGAACTCGCCCGCCCTAGCACTGGCAAAACGCTCTACCTGCTGGACGAGCCGACGACCGGGCTGCACTTCGACGACGTGCGGAAGCTGCTCGACGTACTTCACCGGCTGGCCGACCTGGGAAACACCGTCGTAACGGTCGAGCACAACCTCGACGTGATCAAAAACGCCGACTGGGTGCTGGACATCGGCCCGGAGGCAGGGGCGGGCGGCGGCCGGGTGGTCGCACAGGGGACGCCCGAAGACGTGGTGACCCAGCAAGCGGCCGGAGCCGAGTCGCACACCGGCCGCGTCCTGGCCGGCGTCCTCGCCGCGGGGCCGTACATCGGGCGGGTAAGGTACGACCCGACCGCCGCCGCCAAGAAGCGGCTCGGCGACCTGGACATCGCGCAGGTCGGCAAGGGCGACAAGCTGCCGTGGGAGCTGGACGGCTTCCGCTGGCACACCCGTGACCGGGTGACCACCAAAGGGTCAGTGCCGAAGTGGGACGGGGTGGCGCTGGCCGCGGTCATCGAGCAGGTGGAGGCGGTCGGCGGGTTCTCGCCGACTACCTGGAACGCCCGGTCGCTGGTCGAGGTGTGCGGCGAGCCGAAGTCGCTCGGCTGGTTCTTGCACGCGCTGACCGGCCACGAGGCATACCTATCGCTGGTGTTCCGCGTCACCAAGAACACGTTCAAGCAGGCCGACCTGTCGGAAAAACTCGGGCTCAAACCGCTCAGCGACATGCCCGGGTTCGAGCATTACACCCGTGACAAGCGGGTGGAGGTGTCGCAGGACCGGGTGTTGCAGCAGGTGGTCGTCGGTATCGTCACGCGGGAGGAGGTCGAGACGCCGGCGTTCGCGGCATTTGTCACGCAGGCGGCGGCGGCCTTCCGCGCCCACCAAGCCAAGCTCACCACGTCCGTCGAGGACGTGATGCCGTGGAAGCTCAACGGCGAGAAGTGGCACACCGGCGACAAGGGGTTTCCGCCGGGCAAAGCCCGCAAGTGGGAGCCGGCGGTGCTGGCCGGGGTGTTCGCGGCCCTGCGGGCGACCGCCCCGGCGGCCGACTGGAAGTGGGACGTGCGGGACGCGGTGACGGTCCGGCTGCCGGGGCAGTCACGGATGTGGGCACGCATCAAGACGAAGGAGCCGGCGGCCGTCGAGCTGTGGCTGGTCGGCCGACCCGGGCGGTTCAACCTGAGCCGGCTGGACGGCATCGGTCTGGCGCCCGAGGTGGTGGCCGACCGCACCGACGTGATCAAGCTGCGGTTCGCCAACCCGGCACACCTGCGGCCGGCCGAGTTGCGAACACTGCTGACCGAACACGCCGGCAAGACCGCGTGACCGTCACCGCCGAGAGGCAGGGAGTGGTTCGCACGGTTCGCACTCCGCGTCTCCGGCCCGAGATCGCCATAAGTCGTTGCCCGCGTAGTGTCGTGCGCACCCGGCGATTGGTTCGCACGACCACCCCCCGCGGCGTGAGAACCAATTCGTCACCGTGCCCTACCCCGGCCCGTCCACCTCCAGCTTGCCGAGGTACAGCATCTTGGTGTCGCCGGTGCGGTACAATTCCTCCAGCATCAGCCCCACGTCCGGCGTGAGCTGCCTCGGCTTGAACCCGACCGGCGGCTTGCCGTTGATGGTGACGGCCAGCGGCTTCGACCAGTCGATCAGGTCGCGCTCCAGCCAGACGACGAACTTCCGCACCCCGACGGCCTCGCTGATCTCGACCACCCCGTTGCGGCCGAGGTCGGCCTTGAACCGCGGCGGGTCCACCGCCGCCCCGGGGGCGCGGTTGACCAGCAGGTTGTCCCGCTTCAGCCCCCCCTGCCCCACCCCCACCCAGTAGAAGCGGTCGTCGGCCTCCCGCAGCACTTGCCACGGCTCGACCCCGCCGGTGCCGAGCTTCAGGCTGGCCGTTCCCCGCACCCGGGTCTTGCGGCCCATCCAGTCGAAGATGCGGGGCAGCTCGGCGGCGAAGAAGTCCGGGCTGCCCCGCCCGCGGTACACGGCCGCCAGGGCCGGGAAGCCGCGGGGCATCCACTTCTCGAACAGCGCGCGGATGGCCCGGTACTCGGCCCCGAGTTCCCCGCAGACGAAGTACATGGGCAGCTTCTGGGCGTTCCGCCAGTAGCCGGAGGTCAGCCAGGCCGGCGGGGTGGCCCCGTTCGCTATCACCCCGGCCAGCAGGTCCGGGTGGGCCAGCCCGAGGTCGAGGGCGAAGTCGGCGCCGCCGCCGTACCCGAAGGCGAACACCTTGTCCGGGTCGTACCGCACCCGGCGGAACACGTCCCGCAGCACCACCGTGGCGGCCGGGTGGTTGAGGCCGCGGTAGTCGTACTCCCGCTGGCCGGCCCCCCACTTCGGGGCCACCACCACATACCCGAAGCGGTCGGCGAACTCGCCCAGCCGGCCGGCCAGCTTCTCGGCCGCGAACGCCGGGTCGGTGAGTGCCAGGATGACCGGGTACGGCCGGCCCGGGTGCCACTCGGCCGGCAGCCGGAGGGCGTAGTCGAACCCGCGGGGGGCGGTGGCGTCCGGCGGGGTGGTGCGGATGACGATCCCCTTCGCCCCCTCGGCATCGGTGGGCAACACCGGCCTGCCGGGGGCGAGGGGGTTGAGCGGGTCGGGCGGCGGAGCCAGGGCCACCACCTGCGTCAGCTCGTCGGTGCCGGCGGGTGTTCCGCCACGGTACTCGGACAGGGTGGCGACGCGGGCGTTGCTGGTATCGCCTCGGAGGTAGCGGCCGACGAACTGCCGCGCCTGCCAGGCGGCGACGGCCGCCGCCGGGTCCGGGTCGGCACCGTTCTTCCCCTTGATTGCCCCGCTGACCGCGAGAGCCAGCAAGGCTTCCGGTTTGGCCGCCGCCGGTCCGTCGAACCGCCGCGTGGCGTCAGCCTGTCCGGTGAAAAGCTCCAACCGGGCGACCGTGTCGGGGTGAAGCTCGGCCCGCACCGCCGTCCCGGCGGCGAACAGCGACTGGGCTGCCGGCGTCTGCCGGGTAAGTACTGCGGCCACCGCCAGCCCACCGCCGACCGCCGGCAGCTCCGGCGGACCGCCGACGGCCTTCAGCACCTCGTCGAGCAGCCGGGCGGTTTGATCGAACCGCTGAAAAGCGGTGTCTACGGTGGTCTTGAGCGAGGCAAACCGCAGTGCCTCCTTCGGGTCGAGCGGTGACGGGGAGTAGCCGGTGACGGCCGCGCGGGCGAGCTGCCAGCGGCCGGCTTGCGTCGCCGCCTCCACCTCGTCGTTGACCCGCCGGGTTTCGGCCACGGCCAACTCGTTGCGGAGTTTGTCAGCCCGTGTCGCGTCGTCACCGACCAGCCCGGCCGGCACATCCGTCTTCAGCTTCTCAAGCTCTTGTTTGGTCGCCAGGAGGTATGCCGCCCCGGTGTTCGAGGGGTCGGTGAGCGACACGTCTTTCAGGAAGGTGGCGATCCGCAGCCGGCGGCCGACATCGACCTTGCCGGCCGGGTCTTTCAAGTCGGGGTGGGTGCCGAGGAACCGCCGCACCTGGTCCGGAGGCAGCTCGCTCGTCTGGTAGAGCGGCTTCCAGGCGTGGGTGGTGCTCTCCATCGACACCATTGCCGGGTCGAGGCGGACCATCTGGAGGATCACTGACACCGGCGCGCCGTTGGGCAGATCCGGGGTCGGCGCCGACAACCCTTTGATGGTCTGTGACCACTTGGCGTTGAACAGGTCGGGCCTCACGGGGATGCCACTGGGGAACGGCCGCTTGCCCGCCGCGCCGGCGAGCGGCAGCTTGAGCGGCGTGTACTCGGGCCGGGCCACCACCCCTTCCTCCAGCTTGCCGCCCTTGCGGGCGTGCATACTGAAGACGACCGACCGCGGGCCGTCCTCCATCGTGTCCAGGCCGTTGATTTTGGCCACCACCACCCCCGCTCCGCCGGGGACGGTCAGCATCTCCTTTTCCTTGTGATGGGTGCCCTGGAGCACGAACCCGTCCGGCAGGATGACCACGTCGGCGGCGAGCGCCCCGCAGCCGGCCAGCAGGAGTACAAGGGAGAGCGGGCGGGACATGGCGGCGGTCCGGTGGGGCGACGGTGTATTGTCGTTGGCGGTCGGGCGTGGAACAATACAGAGACGCTACCCGGCCAACGGCGGCCGACTGGCAGCCGTTGGAGCGTCCATGCCGATCCGGTTCCGCTGCCCGACCTGCACCGCGCTGATGAGCATTGCCCGTCGCAAAGCCAATGTCGTCGTCACTTGCCCGAAGTGCGGCGAACAGGTGGTGGTGCCGACCACCGAGCCGGCGGCCGTCGGGGCAGGCAACAGCTATGCCGTCGCCGAGGACCGACCGCTGTTCGAGCGGCCGGACTTCGACAGCCTGCTGGAGCGGGTCGGGGTGTCCGCGCCGCCGATACCGGCGAGGCCGAGCGAATCCCCTGCCCCGCTAGCAACGGCCGTCGAGGAGGATGTGATCACGCTGAGCTACCCGGCCGCCGCCGGGCTGGCGGCCGGGTGCGTCGGGCTGGTGTTGGCCAGCTTCGCGGCCGGGTATCTGCTGAGGTGACGGCCCGTCACTCGAACCGAACCAGCAAATCCCCGCCCTCCACTTGGGTGCCGGCTTTGGTCAGCACCTCGGCCACGTTGCCGTCCCGCTCGGCGTAAATCGTCGTCTCCATCTTCATCGCTTCCAGGGTCAGGAGCTTTTGCCCCGCGGCCACCACCTCGCCCGGCTTCACCGCGACGGCCACCACAGCCCCCGGCATCGGGGCGGCCACCTGCTTGAGGTTGCCGGCCTCCGCCTTCACCCGTTTCGGGGCGGTGCCGCCGCCGAGCGAGCGGTCGTCCACCAGCACTTCTCGCGGCTGGCCGTTCAGCTCGAAGAACACCTGCCGCCGGCCGTCCGGTTGCGGGTCGCCGACGGCCAGCAACTTGACGATCAGCGTCTTGCCCGGCTCGATCTCCAGGCTGACCTCGTCGCCCTTCTGCATCCCGTGGAAGAACACCGGCGTCGGCAGCACGCTCACGTCGGCGAACTTCCGCCGGTGGTCGGCGAAGTCGGTGAACACCTTGCCGTACAGCAGGTACGACAGCACGTTCCGGTCGGTCGGCTCCCGCTTGTACTTGTCCCGTAGTGTGCCCTTCGCCGCGGCCAAATCAGCGGGCGGCAGGCTGGCCCCGGCCCGCTCGCGGAGTGGTGTGCGGCCGCGGAGCACCTTCTTCTGCAAGTCCGCGGGGAAGCCGCCGGGTGGCACCCCAAGCTTGCCTTCGAAGAACTCGACCACGCTCTCGGGGAACGACACGTCCTTGTTCGGGTCGGCCACGTCGGCGGCCGTCAGCCCGTTGGCCAGCATGGACAGGGCCAGGTCGCCGACCACCTTCGAGGTGGGCGTCACTTTCACGATGTCGCCAAAGAGCTGGTTCACCTGGGCGTAGGTGCGGCACACGTCCGGCCAGCGGTCGCCGAGGCCGAGCGACTTGGCCTGCTGTTGCAGGTTGGTCGCCTGGCCGCCCGGCATCTCGTGCTGGTACACGTCGGCGGTCGGCAACTGGTCGCTCTCGAACGCCTTGTACTGCCGGCGGACGCCCTCCCAGTAGCGGGCCGTCTCTTGCAGTGCGTCGAAGCCCAGCCCGGTGTCGCGGTCGGTGAACCGCAACGACTCGGCGAGTGCGTTCAGGCTCGGCTGGGCGGTGTTGCCACTCAGCGGCGCGAACGCCACATCGACCACGTCCACTCCCTCCTCGGCCGCCAACAGATAACTGGCGAGCTGGCCGCCGGCGGCATCGTGGGTGTGGAAGTGGATCGGCAGCCCGACCGCCTGCTTGAGCGCTTTCACCAGCCGCTTCGCCGCGTAGGGCTTGAGCAGTCCGGCCATGTCCTTAATGGCCAGCAAGTGGGCACCGGCCTTCTCCAGCTCCTTGGCGAAGTCCACAAAGTACGTCAGGGTGTATTTGTCCCGCTTGGGATCGAGGATGTCGCCGGTGTAACAGACGCACGCCTCGGCCAGCGAGTGCGTCTCGGACCGGACGGCGTCGATAGCCGGGAGGAGGTTGGGCAGGTAGTTGCAGGCGTCGAAGATGCGGAACAGGTCCATGCCGGCCGACGCCGCCTCACGCACGAACGCCGACACCAAGTTGTCCGGATAGTTCGTGTACCCGACCGCACTCGACCCCCGCAGTAGCATCTGAAAGATAATGTTTGGAATGCGCTCGCGGAGCCGGGTCAGCCGCTCCCACGGGTCTTCCTTGAGGAACCGCATACTCGTGTCGAACGTCGCCCCGCCCCACATCTCCAGGCTGAACAGGTCGGCGTGGTGGCGGGCGTAGCGGTCGGCCACGGCCAGCAGGTCGAACGTCCGCATCCGGGTGGCCAGCAGCGACTGGTGGGCGTCCCGCATGGTGGTGTCCGTGACCAGCAGCCGCTTCTGGTCGCGGACCCAGCCGGCAAACTTCACCGGGCCGAGTTGCTTGAGCAGGTCACGGCTACCTGGTGGCAACTCGCCCGGGGCGGCGGCAACCCGGCGGAAGTGTTCCCCCCCGCCCGGTGATGTGTCCGGCGGTTCGGTGCCCCGTTTCACCTCCGGGTGGCCGTTGACGATCACGTCGGCGACGTAGCTCAGCAGTCGGGTCGCTCGGTCCTGCCGGGCCGGCAGTTTGAACAGGTCGGGCGTTTCGTCCAGGAACCGCGTCGTCACCGTGCCGTCCAGGAACTTCGGGTGGACGATCAGGTTGAGCAGGAACGGCAGGTTGGTTTTGACCCCCCGCACGCGGAACTCTTGCAGGCAGCGTTCCATCCGCCGGGCGGCGTCGGCGAAGCGGTTGCCGCTGGCCGTCACCTTCACCAGCAGGGAGTCGTAGAAGGGGGTGATGACCGCCCCGTTGAACGCCGTGCCGGCGTCCAGCCGGATGCCCGGCCCGCTGGCGCTGCGGTACGCCGACAGCCGGCCGTAGTCCGGGGTGAAGCCGTTGGCCGGGTCTTCGGTGGTCACCCGGCACTGGATGGCGAACCCGTGGGTCTGGATTTTGGACTGGTCGCCCATGCCGATGTCCGGGTCGCCCAGCGGGGTGCCGCCGGCGATCAGGATTTGGCTCCGCACGATGTCGAACCCGGTTACCACCTCCGTGACCGTGTGTTCGACCTGGATGCGGGGGTTCACTTCGATGAAAAAGAATGTCCCGGTGTCGGCGTCCACCAGGAATTCGACGGTTGAAGCATTGTCGATGCCGACCGCTCGCCCGACTTTTAGGGCGGCTTCCAAAATCCCCTCGCGGGTGGCGGCCGGCAGGTTCGGGGCCGGGGCCAGCTCGACCACCTTTTGGTGCCGCCGCTGGATCGAGCAGTCCCGCTCGAACAGGTGGACGAGGCCGCCGTGCCGGTCGCCGAGCAGTTGCACCTCGATGTGCTTGGCCCGCTCGACGAACTTTTCCAGGAACACGTCCGGCACGCCGAACGCCTGGCCGGCCTCGCGGGCCGCACTCTCGACGGCTTCCGTCAGCTTGATCGGGTCGCGGACCACCCGCATCCCCCGCCCGCCGCCGCCCATGCTGGCCTTGACGATCACCGGGTAGCCGAGCTTCTCGGCGACAGCCCCGGCGTCGGCCGCCGACACCGGCTTGTCACTGCCGGCGAGCGTCGGCACGTCGGCCAGTTGGGCGATGCGGCGGGCCGCCACCTTATCGCCGAGCTGTTCCAGCACCGCCGGTTTCGGCCCGACGAAGGTGATGCCGGCGACCGCGCACGCCGTCGCAAACGCCGCGCTCTCACTCAGGAAGCCGTAGCCGGGGTGGATGACATCCGCCCCGATGCCCGTCGCCAGGTCGATGAGGCCGGGGATGTCCAGGTAGGCCCGGATCGGCTCGCCCGGTTTGCCGACCTGATACGCCTCGTCGGCCTTGAAGCGGTGGAGGGCGAAGCGGTCCTCGTGCGAGTAGACCGCGACGGTCCGCAGCCCCAGCTCGTGGGCCGACCGGAACACCCGGATGGCGATCTCGCTGCGGTTGGCGACGAGCAGTTTCTTGAACGGGCCGGCCATACAGGTGCGTCCTCGACGGGGCACCCGGAGTGATAGGCTTCAGAGCCGCGACCGCAAGGGAGCGTCCGGGACGTTCTCGTACGGTCGCGGCTCGTACCGACCCGGCGTCACTTCACCACGGTCGCCGTCCACGGCACGGTCACCGTCGGCGTCTCCTTGCTGTCGGTCAGGATTTGGAGCGTCCCCGCGGCCGGCCCGGCGGCCGTCGGGGTGAGGGTGACTGTGAACAGGTGGGTCGGCCGCGACCCGGCCGCCGACGGCTTGACCACCAGCCCGGACACGCCCCCCTTCACCTCCTTGACGGCGAACGGCCCGGCCAGTTGCACCTGCACCTGCTTCTCGACCGGCTTGCCCAGCGGCACCGAACCGAACGCCACCTCCGGCGGGATGAGGGTCACGCCGGGCACCACGTTCACCGACACCGGCACCCGCAGCCGTTCCACGCCTAGGCCGGTGGTAGTCAGGTACACGTCGGCCGTCCAGTTGCCGACCGGACACTTGGGGTCGAGCGTCACCGTCAGCTCGTGGGTGCCGTTGCCCGCCGCCTTGACCGTCGGCTTGAGGTACACGCCGGTGCTGCGGGCCTCGGCGATCTTCCAGTTCGGGTCCGAGTAAAACGTCACCTTGGTCGCCGCCGCGGCCGGCTGCCCGGCCCGGACGATGCCCAGGTTCAGCGCGTCCGGCGTGAGGATCAGATCCGACCGTGTCACGGTCGTCACCTTCAACTGCACCTCTTCCGTCACCCCCGCCGTCACCACCGGCACGTACACGATGACCGTTTTCAGAATACCCGGGGTCGGAATGCGGTTCGTGTCCATGTTGGCCAGCACGGCCGTAGACTGGCCGGGGGCGAGCTGCGGGTTCAGCACCGTGGCCGACACGCACCCGCACGACACCCGCGGCTGGCCCAACTGGACGGGCTGGGCCGACCTGTTGGTGACCGTGAAGTAGTGTTGGAGGACGGTGCCCTTGGGCGAGGTGCCGAAGTCCTTGGCCAGCTCGCTGAAATAATCGGTGGCCCCGGCCCGACCGGTGCCGGTCGCCGACAGCCCCACCAGAATGCCGAGCAGCGTGCGGAGCATGAGCTGTGATCCCCTGTCGAGTCTGGGCAGCGGGGGCCGATCCTAGGCCTGCCCGCCGTCACACTTCAGATTATCCGCAACCGTGCGGGTGAACTGTCAGCAAAAACCCCGCCGACCCCGTGGCCGACACCCGGGCACACCTTACGCGGCCGGCGGAACCCGCGGCACCGGCCGCGTCTAGCGGTGAGCGACGACCGCCACACGCACTTGCGCCGCCCCGCCGGCCACTAGCGCGCGGGCACAGGCGTCGGCGGTTGCCCCCGTCGTCAGTACGTCATCGACCAGCAAAACCCGCTCGCCCCGCACCACCGCCCCGGCCCGCAGGCGGAACGCGTCGCGGACATTTTCAGCTCGCCCGCTCGCCGACCGGGCCATCTGTCGGGGTGTCGCCCGCGCCCGTCGCAGTGGTTGTGCGAACTGTAGCGACAGCCCGGCCGCCACGCCCCGGGCGATGGCAGCCGACTGGTTGTAGCCCCGTTGGAACCGGCGGACCCAGTGCAGCGGCACCGGCACCACCAGCGTCGGCGACGGGCTGCCGAGCGTCACGCCCCGCACGGTCGCCCAACAGCGGCCGAGTTGTTCCGCCAGCGGCTCGCCGGCGGCGTGCTTCGTTGCCAACACCGCTTCACGTAGCCGGCCGTCGTACACGCCGAGCCGGGTCGCAGTCTCGAACCGGAACTTCTGCCTACGGCACCGCGGGCAGCCGTCGGCGGCGTCCATGTGCGGGCCGGTGGTGCTGGAACACCGCGGGCAGGTCGGCTCATCGTCCGACGTGGCCGCACTGGTACATGCGGAACAGAGCCAGGTTTCGGACAGTGACGGCAGCAGGTTTTCGCCACAGAGGTGGCAATCACGGGGCCAGACCAACTCGGCAAGGCCCTCAACGTAGGGGCGGAAGTAGGGCCACATGAGAAGCCATTTTGGCCGTAGCCCGAAGCGCGAGCGAGGGAAATCCACCCTCGCTCGCGCTTCGGGCTACGAACCGTCTCACGCCGACCGGCGGATGGCCGGCGCGGACAGCAAGGACAGGGTGAACCGGCTCGGCTCGGCCGGGGTGGGGTCGAACCGCAGGTCGCCGCCGTTCTGCCGGGCCAGCCGCCAGGCGATCGACAGACCTAGTCCCCTGCCCCGCCCCGCCGACTTGCCGGAGAAGAACGGGTCGAACAGGTGAGGCACCACCTCGGGATTGGGGCCGCCGCCGGAGTCGGCCACCCGTATCAGCACGCGATCCCCACTTGACTCGGCCCAGATACGGACCCGCCCGCCGGCGGGCGCCGCATCCAGGGCGTTGCGGAGTAGCTGGGCCACCGTCCGCCGCACCTGCTCCGGGTCGCCGGCCACCGTCGTCGCCTCATCCGCTTCCACGGTCAACTCGACCCCACGGGCGGCAAACTCGGCGGCATGATCCGCGACGCAGACCGCCAGCAGCGGCGACACCCGGCCGACACCCGGCTTGGCAGCGGGCGGGCGGGCGAAGTGCAGCGTCCCGCGGAGCAAGTCGTGCACCCGCTCCGTCTGCCGCAGGATGGACGCGAGTTGCCGCCGGCGGTCGGGGTCGAACTCGTGCTTGAGCAACATCTGGGCGTGGCCGGCGATCACCCCGAGCGGGTTGTTGATCTCGTGGCTGGCACCGGCGGCGAACTCGGCCAGGCCGGCCAGCTTGGCGTCCCGAAGTTCCGCGTTCCAGTCGGCCCGGAGTCGTGCCAGCGACTCGGCCAGCCGGTCGGCCCGGGTGTCGGCGTCGGCCTGCCAGACGGCCGCACTGCCCCGCCGGCCGGCGGCCACCGCCCGCAACAGCCGCACCTCGGCCCAGACGGGAACGGCCGCAACATCGGACGGTTCTTCCCGCCAATTCCGGGCCACGGCCTGGTCGGCGACGTGCCGCGGGTGCCGGACCGTCGGATCGGTCAACCCGAGCCGCGCCCGATCCGCCTCGACGGCCGCAACCGCTCGTTGGACCAACGGGAAGAGCCGGTCGGGGGCACCCGACCGGATGGCGTCGTCCGGGTGCAACCGGATCAGCCCGACGGTGGCGGTCACCCACTCCGGCAGCCGCCAGCGGGCGGCCAGCCGACGGCCCACCGCGACCGCGTCCAGGCCCCACCGCGCCTGTTGGCTGGCCGGGGTGGCGAGTTGGAATCGCACCTCCGCGCACGACAGCGGCTCGACGGCCGCGAGGGCCAGCCAGCCGAGCGGTACCAGCCCGGCCACGGCGGACGCGAGTAGCGGGTCAAGAGCGTCAGACCGGGCCAGTTCCCCGGCGACGGCCGACACGGCCTCAACGAAGCCGACAAGAACGGGCGGCGGCGGTACGGTCGCAGTCAATTGTTCGAGCAGATCGGCGATTGTGCCAAGCAGCGCCGGCTGGAGCAAGCCGGCGGAAGAAAACGGATGGGCCTGCGGTGTCGCCGTCGGCCGGCAGTACCGCAGTACATGGGCGACGGCGGCCGGGTCCGCGACCACCCCCGCCGGGTCCGGCAGATCGGCCGTCAGTGCCGCCACGGCCGCGGGGGTGGGCCGCAACCACGGCAACCCGACCGCCCGCTCGGCCACACTCGCCCCGCTCGGCACCGGGCACCTCTTCTCAGCGGATCAGGCGACGGCCGCCGTCTCCATTTCGAGCTGCACACACATCCGCTCGATCAGCACGTCCACGTCGAACGGCTTGTGCAGGAAGTCGTCGGCGCCGGCCAAACGCAGCTCCTGAATCTTGTCATCCTCCACCATGCCCGAGATGCAGATGATCCGCACCTCTTCCAGGCCGACGTCCCCGCGGACCCTGTGGCAGACTTCCTTACCGTTAATATCCGGCAGCATCACATCCAGGACGATGAGGTCCGGCCGGTACTCTTTCACCATCATCCCTGCGTCGAACCCGTTGCCGGCAGTCTTGACTTCGAACCGGCCGTCTTCGTCCAACGCCTTGTGGATCATCTCGACGATGTCCACGTCGTCGTCGACCAACAGCACCTTCCGCTTGCCACTCTCCAGGGCGTCCGTCGGGATGCCGTTGTCCTTCATGAACTTGTACAGCATCTCCCGGGGGATGCGGCGGAACTTGCTGCCGGGAACCCGGAAGCCCTTGAGCTGACCGTTGTCGAAGCAGCGAATAATGGTCTGCTGGCTGACCTTGCAGATTTTCGCCGCTTCGCCGGTCGTGAACACCGTCTTCATGTGCGTCCACCCTGCCGGCTGCGGCCGGCTCCTGTCGAGGAGGCCCCGCGGCGAAGTGCCGGGGGGCGGGATCCATCCGTGGCCCAACACGCTACCCAGCCGACCCTGACGTGGGTCGGGCGGGAGGCGACGACGGTCCGCGCCAACGGGGTCTGAGGGGGTTGATCTCGGTGCCGCCCGACTTGAGTCGAACCGCACGGGAAGAATAACTCACCCGCCCCCGGTGTCAACGCAACCCACCGGTCCTCCCAGGTTTCACTCGTCGGCGCCGTCTAGCGTGCTTCGCAGACCCGCCACAGTTTACCGCCCCTGCCAACTGGCCCCAGCCCCCGCCGGTTCACCAGTCGGACCCACCGTCATGCCGCCCCGAGTGCCGGAGTTGCGTGTCCGACGGAACGCCCCATACCCACCTATCCCAGAGAAAACAACAGCACTGCCAGGTCGGCCGGGGTGATGCCACTCACTCGGCTTGCCTGACCCACGCTGGCGGGCCGAACGCGGGCCAACTTCTCCCGCGCCTCGGCCCGCAGGTGCGGCACGGCGGCGTAGTCGAAGGTGTTCGGAATCCGTCGCGTTTCGAGCCGCTTGAACCGGGCCACCTCGTTCGCCTGACGGTCCACGTAGCCGCTGTATTTGGCCTCCATCAGCACCTGCTCGACCACCGGCGGCGGCGCGTCCCGCAACGGCGGGTGGCGGTCGCAGACGTCGGCCCAGGGGACTTCCGTCCGCCGCAGCCAGGTCAGCAGCGTGTCGCCGTCGGAGCGGGTGCCGGCGAGCGTGGCCTGAACCTCGGCGATGCCCTGTTCCTTCACTTGCAACCGCTCCCAGGCCGCGTCGTCCACCGAGCCGATGCGGCGGCCGACGGGCGACAGCCGGCGGTCGGCGTTGTCGTGCCGGAGCAGCAGCCGGTACTCGGCCCGGCTCGTGAACATGCGGTACGGCTCATCCACCCCCTTCGTCACCAGGTCGTCGAGCAGAACGCCGATGTACGCCTGCGAGCGGTCCAGCACCAGCGGCGGCTCGCCCTTCAACTTGAGGGCGGCGTTCAGCCCGGCCATCAGCCCTTGCGCTGCCGCCTCCTCGTACCCCGTCGTGCCGTTGATCTGGCCGGCGAAGTACAGTCCCTCGACCGGCTTCGTCTCCAGCGTCGGCCGCAGCTGGGTGGGCGGGGCGTAGTCGTACTCGACGGCGTACCCCCAGCGCATGACCTCCGCGTTCTCCAGCCCCGGGATGAGCCGCAACATGCCCTGCTGCACGTCCTTCGGCAGGCTGGTGGAGATGCCGTTGCAGTAGTACTCCCGCGTGTTCAGCCCTTCCGGCTCCAGGAAAATTTGGTGCCCCGGCTTGTCGGCGAACCGTACCACTTTGTCTTCGATGCTCGGGCAGTACCGCGGCCCCCGGCCCTCGATCTGGCCACAGTACATCGGGGCGCGATGCAGGTTCTGGCGGATCAGGTCGTGGACGGCTTCGGTCGTGGTAGTCAGGTGGCAGATGACCTGTGGCACCTCGATCCGCTCGTTCGAGAACGAGAACGGCCGGGGCAAGTCGTCCCCGCGGGCCTCTTGGAGTTTGGAGAAGTCGATGGTGCGGCCGTTGAGCCGGCACGGGGTGCCGGTCTTGAACCGGGCCAGCTCGAAACCACAATCGGCCAGCGCGTCACTCATCCGCTCGGCGGACACGTCCCCGGCCCGACCGCCGGCCGTTTTGGCCTCGCCGGTGTGCATCACGGCCTTGAGAAACGTGCCGGTCGTCAGGACGACGGCCCGGGCCAGGTAGCGCGTCTCGCCCCGGGCTACCACTCCCAGCACCCGCCGCGTGGCCGGGCTGCCGCTGTCGGCGAACGGCGCCAGTAGCAGCCCCTCGACCAACTCTTGCCGCAGGGTCAGGTTCGGCTGGTCCTCCACCCACCGCTTCATGGTGGCCTGGTACAGCTTCTTGTCGCACTGCGCCCGCGGCGAGTGCATGGCCGGCCCCTTCGACGCATTGAGCATCTTGAACAGGATGCCGCTGGCGTCGGTACACCGGCCCATGACGCCGCCGAGGGCGTCGATCTCGCGGACCATCTGCCCCTTCGCCACCCCGCCGATGGCCGGGTTGCAGGACATCTGGCCGACGGCGTCGGCGTTCATGGTCAACAAGCAGGTGCGGAGGCCCAGCCGGGCGGCGGCCATAGCCGCCTCGGTGCCGGCATGCCCGGCCCCGACCACCACCACGTCGAACGAGAAGGTCAGCTCGGGCACGCGCGCACCTGTCGGGAAGTCAGTTCCAGCAGTTTACCCGGTCGCCGGGGCGGGTAAAACGACCGCCACCCTCCCGAGGCTACTGCCGATGGACCTGACCGCCGCCGCCCGCCAGGGGTTCGCCCCCATCGACGCCGACCCGGCCATCAAGGCGAAGGCCGAGCAGTTCCTCGCCACCTGGCTGACCCACCCGGACTACGCCGCCTACCGCCCACAGGTCGAGAAGCTGATCGCCGACGCGAAGTGGTCGGTGCTGCTGGACAGCTTCTATCAAGTGCTGCCGTTCGGCACCGGCGGCCGGCGGGGGGCCGTCGGCGTCGGCCCGAACCGGATGAACCTGTGGACCCTCGGGGCCAGCGTCCAGGGGCACTGCGAGTACCTGCGGCAGCGGTTCCCCGGGGCGAACGAGTTGCACGTCGTCCTGGCCTACGACGTGCGGACCTTCGGCGACAAGCGGGGGGTGTACGACCCGTCGCGGCCGAACCCGGTCCTCGGGCTGACCAGCCGCAACTTCTGCGAGGTCGCCGCCGGGGTGTACGCGGCCAACGGCATCCACTCGTACATCCTCCCGCCCGACACGAAGCGGTACGTCTCGACCCCGGAGTTGTCGTTCAGCATCCGGCACCTGAAGGCCCACGGCGGGCTGAACATGACCGCCAGCCACAACCCGCCGGACGACAACGGGAGCAAGTTCTACGACGACCGGGGCGCACAGCCGGTGCCGCCGGACGACCAGCTCATGAGTGACCTGGTGGACCAGGTGTCGCACATCAAGCAGATGTCGTTCGCGGAAGCGACCCGGTCCGGCAAGGTCCACTTCCTCGATGCGGCCCCGCACGAGGCGTACATCGACTTGTGCCGCAAACAGAGCCTGGTGCCGCCGCCGCAGGGGGACGAAATCCGGGTCGTCTTCACGCCGCTGCACGGGGTCGGCCAGTTCTGCGCCGGCGAGACGCTGGAGCGAGCCGGGTTCAAGCTCATCCCCGTGCCCGAGCAGGCGACGCCGGACGGCCAGTTCCCGAATGTCACCAAGACGCCCAACCCGGAAGTGCCGGAGTGCCTGGACCGCGGCGAGCGGGTGGCCACCGAACAAAAAGCGGACGTGGTCATCGCCACCGACCCGGACGCCGACCGCATCGGCGGCCTGGCGTCCACCAGCCCCAACGGTGGGGCGCCGTTCCGCTTCCTTACCGGCCAGGAGCTGGCCGCCCTGCTGACCTGGTTTAAGCTCAACCGCCTCGCCGCGGCCGGCGACCTGCCGCCCTCCCCCGTCGTCGTGACCACGGAAGTGACGACCGGGCAAATCACCCGCATCGGCCGGTCGTTCGGGGCACAGGTGGTCAACGACCTGCTGGTGGGGTTCAAGTACCATGCGGATGTCCTCTGGAAGCTGGAAAGTGAGGGCCGATACGGCGACGTGACCGGCACGCCGGCCGATTTCGTGATCGCCACCGAGGAGAGCCACGGCGTCTTGGCCGTGGCCGAGTTGCGGGACAAGGACTCGGCGTGCGCCGCCCTGCTGCTCGCCGAGTTGGCCCTGTTCCTGAAGCGGCAGGGCCGTACCATCCCCGACCTGCTCGACGACTTGGCCCGGCAGTTCGGCTACTTCAAAAACGCGCTGAGCAACCTGGTGATGACCGGGGTCGAGGGCAAGCGGGACATGGCCCGGATGCTCGACGCCCTCCGCGCGGCCCCGCCGCAGGAGATCGGTGGGATGAAAGTCGTCGGCTTCGAGGACATGCGGGACGAGGCCGGGCGGATGGGGCCCTTCCTGGGCGACACCGACAAGGCCGCCCGCAACTTCCTGGTGTTTCGCGTGGCCGGCAACGGGGTGACTGGCAAAGTGTGCCTGCGGCCGAGCGGCACCGAGCCTAAGGCGAAGGCCTACGTCGAGGCGTCGAGCGAGCCACTCACACCCGGCACCCCCGAGGCCGACTGGCAGGCCACCCGGGCGCGGGTCGATGCGGCGGCGAAGGCACTCGGCGACGACTTCGTGGCGAAGGCGCTGGCCGCCATCAGTAAGTGAACTACTGAGGTACCGTGCGGAACTGGACCGACGTACACTAAACATGTTGCTCGGTGTCCCGTTCCACAGGTGCCACATGACCAGCACTCTTGATCCGACGGTGAAGGTTCTCACCGCCGCCCTGTCCGCCCCGTTCGGCGCGGACGAGCTGAAGTGGAAGCCGCAGTCGGTGAAGGGCAACCGTGCCCTCGCATTGGCCTACCTTGATGCCCGCGCCGTGCAAGACCGGCTCGACGCCGTGTTCGGGCTCGAAGGCTGGCAGGACGACTACCAGGTTCAGCCCGACGGGTCGGTGGTGTGTAAACTCCAGTGCCTGTTCGGCGACCGCTGGGTGACCAAGATGGACGTGGGCGGCATGTCCGAGCAGCCGGACGGCGGCGACCGCATGAAGTCGGCGTTCAGCGACGCCCTGAAGCGGGCGGCCGTCAAGTTCGGGGTCGGCCGCTACCTGTACCGCCTACCGGCCCAGTGGGCCGACTACGACCCGCAGAAGAAGCAGTTCACACGGCTGCCGGAACTGCCGCCGTTCGCCCGGCCGAAGGCCGCCAAGCCGATGCTTGCCGAGAAGACGACCGGCCTGCCGGCCGACGGGGACGAGCTGCACCGCCGGCTACGGAAGTACGACGCCACGCTGGCCGATCGGAAGGCGTGTGGGGTGGGATCGTTGTTGGCCCACGTCGCCCAGGCCGGGGCGGCGGCCGGGTTCGGCGACGACATCAGCCGGTGGACCGGCCCGGCCATCCCGTTCGCCGTGGATGCCGTCAAACGGTTCGAGGCGTCGCTACACAAGCCGGAGGCGGCCCAAGCGGCTTGATTGCCGACCCGCCGGGTTGCGGCTACAGTGTGCCGGCTCCCCTCCCCACTGTGGTCCCACATGACACCCGTCGCCTCGACGAAGTCAGCCCCGGCGACCGGCGTCCGGTTCGGCGTCCTCGGCCTGCTCTGCGTCCTGGCGATGATCACCTACATGGACCGGGCGGCCAACGGGTCGGCCCGGGACGCCATCATGGCCGACCTGAACGCTCAGGGGTCGAGCTACACGCCGGACGACTTCTTCTACGTGCTGATGGCCTTCCAACTGGCCTACGCCCTGTTCGAGATTCCGAGCGGCTGGCTGGGCGACACCCGCGGGCCGCGGGCCACACTCTTGCGGGTGGTCGTCTGGTGGACGGCGTTCGTGGCCCTCACCCCGCTCACCGGGACGACCCTGCCGGGCGGCTTTTACGTCGGCTTCGGGGCGCTCCTAGTCATGCAGTTCCTGTTCGGGGTGGGCGAGGCGGGCGCCTTCCCGAACATCTCGAAGGCGTTGTACAACTGGTTCCCGGCCGGCGACCGGGGGTTCGCCAAGTCGGCCGTGTGGTCGAGTGCCCGGCTCATGGGCGGGCTGACCCCGCTGGTCTGGCTGCTCGTCACCGGCGGCGACTTCCTCGGGTTGAGCTGGCGGCAGGCGATGTGGCTGTTCGCCGGCGTGGCGGGGGTGTGGTGCGTGGTCTTCTACGCCACCTTCCGCAATACGCCGGCCGACCACCCGGGGGTGAGTGCGGCCGAGCGGGCGGTCATCGACGCGGGTCGGGGGCCGCCGGCCGGCAGGGTGGTTGTGCCGTGGGGCAAGCTGCTCCGCTCGCGGAACCTGTGGTGCATCTGCCTCATGTACGTCGTCACCAATTTCTGCTGGTATTTCTTGATGTACAACCTGCCGGGCACCCTCAAGCAGCAGTACGCGAGCTGGAACACGACGGCCCTCGGCAAGGTGCAACTCGCCCTGCTGGCCGGGTCGCCGCTGCTCGTCGGGATGTTCGGTTGCCTGCTTGGGGGCACCCTGTCGGACCGCTACATCAAGCGGACGGGCGACCGCAAGTGGGGCCGGCGGTTGCCGGGGATGATCGGCTACGGGCTGGCGGGCGTCTGCTATTTCGCCGCCGCAGGGGCCAAAGTTGTCGCACCGGACAGCCTGTTCTTGTTCGCCGGGCTGCTCATTCTGATGGGCTTTTGTAACGACCTGATCATGGCCCCGGCGTGGGCGGTGTGTCAGGACGTGGGCCGGGAGTACGCTGCCACGGTCAGCGGGGCTATGAATATGTTCGGCAACCTGGTCGGGGCGGTGAGCGGCATTTTCGTGACGGGGTACATTCTCAAGCAGTACCCCATCAGCCAGGGGGCCGACGGGATCATTCGCTGTTTTGTGCTGTACGGGGTGGTCTACTTCGTTGGCGTCGGACTGTGGCTACTCATCGACGCCAGCAAGCCGGTGGTGCCGGACGTTCAGACGCCGACCGGCAGCGGCTGATCGGCCGCTCGCCGCAGCGGATTTGTTCGAGAAGCGTGACCATCCCGCCCGCCAGGCAGTTGTCGCTACCGAGGTGCAGGTCGGAGATAACGAGTGCGTCAACCACCTGAACGCTCCGGCGGGTCGGTAAGAATCTGCACGGCGGTCGGGTAGGTTCGGTGTGCGGACGATGAATGCCGTGCGTCGGTGGCACACGGGGGTGGGGTCGTGCGGGTGGCTTACATCACCGCCGGGGCGGCCGGCATGTTCTGCGGCAGTTGCCTGAAGGACAACGCCCTGGTGACGGCCCTCCGCGCCGCCGGCCACGATGCGCTGCTGATCCCGACTTACACCCCCATCCGCACCGACGACCCGGACGTGAGCGTCGGACGGGTGTTTTTCGGCGGCATTTCCGTCTACCTGGAGCAGAAGTCGGCCTTATTCGGGCGACTGCCGCGGTGGGCCACCCGCTGGCTCGACCACCCGGCCCTGATCCGCCTGGCGGCTAAACGGGCGGGCGGGGAGTTCGACTACGCCGAGCTGGCCACGCTGACGGAATCCATGCTGGCCGGCGACCACGGCCGGCAGCGGGATGAGTTAGCGGAACTGGTGGCGTGGCTCAAGGCCGAGGTGCGGCCCGAGGTGGTCGTGCTCACCAACGCCCTGCTCAGCGGGCTGGTGCCGACCGTGGTAAAGGAACTCGGGGTGCCGGTGTTGACCACCCTTCAGGGGGACGACATTTTCTTGGACGCCCTGCCGGCTGCGGGCCGTCAGCGGTGCGTCGCGGCGATCCGTCGGAACGACGACCACACGGCCGGCTACATCGCCACCAGCCGGTACTATGCCGACTTCATGGCTGGTCATCTCGGACTCGATCGGGCAAAGATTGAGGTGGTGTACCCGGG
>JAYVUZ010000241.1:0-11111 GCA_043787415.1 Fimbriiglobus sp.
GCTGGCTGGTGGCGTGCTGGGGCGAGTGCCCCAACACCCATGATGACCCGACCGCAGACTTTCGACCCGCCTCGCGGTGGCAACCCAGCGAAACTGCGGGGTTGGTAGGGCGTGCGATGTCTACTGAGGCGGCAATTCTGCCAACGCTAGGAACGAGAGCGAATTGTCGTGAGCACGGTCGGTGGAGGTGGATTTATTTTCAGCGGACGTCGGGGCCACCGGGCACGAACGGCAGTGTCAGTCCCGCCTGGTCCTGGTACTTGCCCTTCTTGTCGGCGTAGCTGGTGCGGCAGACGGCCACGCCCTTCAGGAACAGCATCTGGGCGATGCCCTCGCCGGCGTAAATCTTGGCCGGCAAAGGGGTTGTGTTGCTGATCTCGATGGTCACGCGGCCCCGCCACTCGGGTTCCAGCGGCGTCACGTTGACGATGATGCCGCAACGGGCGTAAGTGCTTTTGCCGACGCACACGCCGATCATGTCCCGGGGAATCTCCAGATATTCGACCGTTTCGGCCAGGGCGAACGAGTTCGGCGGGATCACGCAGGTGTCCGCCTCCACGTCCACGAAACTCTTGGGGTCGAAGTTCTTCGGGTCCACCGTCCGGCCCCAGACGTTGGTGAACACCTTGAACCGGCGGTCCACCCGCACGTCGTAGCCGTAGCTCGTCAGGCCGTACGAGATGACCCCCGGGCGGTGCTGCTGCGGGGCGAACGGCTCGATCTTGACCCCGGCCTCGATCATCCAGTCCGGCAGCACGCCCATGAGTCGCCCCTCGGTGGTGGCGGGCGGATCGGCTGGACCGGCCCGGCTGATGCCGACGATACTGTGCGAGGCGACTGGCCGCAACCCGTCCGGAGGTTCACCGATGGCCCGCTGGCTGGTCAAACAGGAGCCGGAGACTTACAGCTTCGCCAACCTGGTGCGGGACGGCGAAACGGCCTGGGACGGGGTCAAGAACCCGGTGGCGGCGAAACACCTGCGAGCCATGCGTGTCGGCGACGAGGTGTTCTTCTACCACACGGGCAAGGAAAAGAGTGTGATCGGGGTGGCGGTCGTCAGCAAAGCGGCAGATGGTGAGGAGCCGGCGCGGCTGAAGGCGATGCGGCCGCTGTCGACCCCGGTGACGCTAGCAAGTATCAAGGCGGACGAACGGTTCGCCGCGTGGGAGCTGGTGCGGATCAGCCGGCTGTCGGTCATGCCGGTGCCGGACGACGTGTGGGTGTCGGTACTGGCTCTCGGTCCGTAGCCCGAAGCGCGAGCGAGGTCTGTCCTCGCTCGCGCTTCGGGCTACGGACGAAAAAGCCGCCGGGGCTAGATCACTCCGGCGGCCCGTCGGACTCCGACTTGCGAACTCAACTGAGGCGGCCGTCGCAGACAGTCGCCCGTCTGCAGCTGTCAGAACAGCCGCGCGCTCTGGCAACAACTAGGCACGGATCACCTCCTTAAGGAATAGGCCACGCCGCTAGCGACCGGGTACCAGGCCGGCCGCCGTGGGCCTACAGTCCGTCGGGCCACGGTCGCCCGACACCGCTAAAGTATACGCCCCAACCGCCCCGGGAATCAAGCGGTTCGGCCGCACTGGTCGCGGCCGGCCGCCGGCACAACAATACCCTCACCCCTGTCAAGGAACTGTCGCCGATGTGGCTCACCCTCCCGCTCGCCGCCGCCCTCCTCGCCCCGGCCCAGCCGCCGGCCGGCGGCGGCTTGGTCCTCGGCAACGTCCGCAGCACGCACGGCCCGTTCGGCGGCCCCCGCCCGGCCGGCCCGATGCTGCCGGGCGACATGCTGTTCCTGGCCTTCGACATCGGCGGCGTGCCCGTCAACCCGGAGGGGAAGGCCACCTACACGATGGCCATGTCGGTGAAGGACGCGGCCGGCAAGGAGTGGTTCGGCGAGAAGCCGTTCACCAAGACCGACGACGTGCCGCTCGGCGGGACCGCCCTTCCGGGCATCGCCTACACGTTCATCGGGTTCGAGCAGCCGGCCGGTAAGTACAACCTGACGCTCACCGTGACCGACGAGAAGAAGCGGTCGTCCACCTTCACCCACCCGTTCGAGGTCGGCGGCAAGGCGCTGGGCATCGTGTCGGTGGGCACCAGCCTGGACGAGCGCGGCCAGGTGCCGGTGCCCAACGGCGGCTTCGTCGGCCAGACGCTGACGTGCCACTTCAACGTGGTCGGGTTCGGCCGGGACGACGCCGACAGGCGGAAGGACGCCCCCAAGCCGATGGCCGGCCAACCGGCCCCGCCCAAGCGGGGGATGCAGCCGAACGTGACGGCCGAGATGGTCGTCACCGAGGACGGCAAGCCGGTGGTGGGCAAGCCGGCCATCGTGGCCGTCGAGGGCGGGCTGAAGGAGGAGGAGCCGGTGTTCAACCTGCGGTACGCCGTGTTCCTCAGCCGGCCGGGCAAGTTCGTGGTGACCATGACCGTGACCGACCGCATTGCTAACAAGACGGCCACGTACAAGCTGCCGCTGACGGCCGTGCCGCCGCCGGGGTAGGGCACGCCTCGCGTGCCATCGGGGAGATCGGCACGCAGGGCGTGTCCTACAATGAGCGTAACACCACGCACCCCGACGGCCCCCCGATGACCGCGCTCGCTGATCGCATCGCCCAGTTCCGCAAGATGGCCACCGACGACCCGGACAACGAGCTGGGGCACTTCCGCCTCGGCCAACTGCTCATGGACGACGGCCAGACGGCGGAAGCGGTCCCATGCTTCCGGCGGACGGTCGAACTGGCGCCCGAGTTCTCGAAGGCGTACCAACTGCTCGGCGAAGCACTCATCAAGGACGGCCAAACGGACGAGGCGACGAAAGTGCTGACGCTCGGCTGGGCGACAGCCGACGGCCGCGGCGACAAGATGCCGCGGGACGCGATGGGCAAGCTGCTCACCGACCTCGGGGCACCGATCCCCGCCCCGGCCGCCTCGGCGGCGGTCGCCGACGACGGCCCGGACACCGGCTTCCGCTGCGAGCGGCCGGGCTGCCCGTCCGGCAAGAAGGCCCGGCCGCTGGACAAGTCGCCGGTGGCCGGCGAGATCGGCGAGCGGATCCGGACGCACGTCTGTGCCGGCTGCTGGGAGGCCTGGTTCAAGGACTACAGCATCAAGGTGATTAACGAGCTGCGGCTGGACCTGAGCAACGAGTTCGGGGCCGGCGAGTACGACAAGCACATGCGGGAGTTCTTCGGCTTCGAGGACGCCCCGGCCGCGGTGGCCACGGTATGAATGCGCCCCTCGGCGGTGTCGTGGTCCGCTACGGCAAGCCGGGGTACGTCGGCCGGTTCGCCGCCGACGCGGGGTACCCGCGCGGGGCGGCGGTGGTGGTGCGGACGCCCCGCGGGGTGGAGCCGGGCACCGTCCTCGGCGACGCCGACCGGGCCGACTCGCTGGACGCCGGCGGCGTGGTGCTGCGGTCGGCCGGCCCGACGGACCTGCTGCCGGACGCCGACGACTTCCTGCGGCGCGTCACACTGGCGGCCGAGGGGCTGCCGCTGAGCGTGGTCGATGCCGAGGTGTTGCTGGACCGCTCGGCCGGCGTCGTCCACGCGCTGGTGTGGGACCAGTTCGACGGCGACACCCTGTTCGCCGACCTGTCGGCGACGCTCGGCTTCCCGGTGCGGCTGTACGACCTGGCCAACGCCGGCGGCCCGCTCGACCCGCCGGAGCCGTCGTGCGGCAGCGGCAACTGTGGCACCGGCGGCGGCTGCGGCACCGGCGGCGGCTGCGGGTCGGGCGGCGGCTGCTCCCGCGGGGCGGTCAAGTCGGCCGACGAACTGACGGCGTACTTCCTGAACCTGCGGCAGCAAATGGAACGGGCGCCGCTTTCGTAGGGTGGTGCCGAGTCTTCGAGGCCCACCGTTCACGTCCAGCTACCCGACGGTGGGCCTCAAAGACTCGGCACCACCCTACAACGGACACGGAGGAACCGATGACGCCATTGCTGCTGATGCTCGCACTCGCCGCCGAGCCGCTCGCCTTCGACCTGAAACCGCTCCTGGCCGTCGGCCGCGAAGGGGTCGGGCAGAAGGAAGCTGCCGCCGCCTGGAAGAAGCTGGTGGCCAACGGCGCCCCGGCCCTCGCCCCCACTTTGACGGCCTTCGACGGGGCCAGCCCGGCGGCCACCAACTGGCTCCGCACCGCCGTGTCTGCCATCGCCGACGGCGAGCGGGCGGCCGGCCGCAAGCTGCCGCTGGACGAACTCGCCGCCTTCGCCGTCGAGCCGAAGAATCAACCGGCCGCCCGCCGGCTGGCGTTCGAGCTGATCGCCGCCGCCGACAAGCCGGCCGCCGACGCACTGCTGCCCAAGTTCCTCGACGACGTGTCCCCGGAACTGCGGCGGGACGCCGTGGCCCAGAAGCTGATCGCTCTGGGCGACAAGCCGGCGGCGGCCGACGCACTCGCCCTGTTCGGCAAGGCCCGGGACAAGGACCAGGTCGAGGCCGTCGCCAAGCTGATGCCCGAGAAACCGGACCTGACCCGCCACTTCGGGTACGTCACCGAGTGGAGCCTAGTCGGCCCGTTCGACGGCCCGAAGGCCAGCGGGTACGCCGCCAAGTACGGGCCTGACGCCGGCTTCGACCCGGCCGCCAAGTTCCCCGGCAAGGCCGGCGAGGCGGCCTGGAAGCCGGCCCAGAGCGCGGACACCTACGGCGAGATCGACCTGGCTCGCGTGGTCGGCAAGCACAAGGACGCCGTCGCCTACGCCGCCGCGGTGCTCGTGGCCGACGCGGCGACGCCGTGCGAAATCCGGCTCAGCTCGCCGAACGCCCTGCGGGTGGTGTTCAACGGGGTCGAACTGTTCGCCCAGGAAGAGTACCACCACGGCAACGACCACGACCAGTACACGGCCCGCGGCGGCGTCCTCAAGGCGGGCGAGAACGTGCTCGTGGTGAAGGTGTGCCAGAACGACCAGAAGGAGCCGTGGGCGCAGGACTGGAAGTTCTCCGCCCGGGTGTGCGACCGCACCGGCGGCACGCTGCCGTTAAAACAAGTCGTGGTGAAGGCCGGCCAGCGGCAGACGGTCGAGCCGGGGGCGGTGCGGCCCAAGACGGCCGCGGAACTCGACGCAGAGAAGAAGGAGAAGAAATGACCCGGGTCACTGTCATCGGGCTGTCACTCGCGCTGGTGGCCGCCGACTGGCCGGGGTTCCGGGGCGACGGTACGGCCGTGTCACCGGAGCCGAACCTGCCGGTCGGGTTTAACGCGGCCACCGGCGAGGGGCTGCGGTGGACGGCCGCGCTGCCAGCCCGCGGGGTGTCGTCCCCGGCCGTGGTCGGCGACCGCGTCTACGTGACGTGCAGCGACGGGGTGAAGGGGGACCGGCTGCACGTGCTGGCCTTCGACGCCGCCGCCGGAAAACGGCTGTGGCACCGCCAGCTCGCGGCCACCGGGCCGACCGCCTGCCACCCCAAGACGTGCATGGCCGCGCCGACCCCGGTCGCCGACGCCACCGGGGTGTACGCCCTGTTCGCCACCGGCGACCTGGCTGCCTTCGACCGCGACGGCAGCCTCCGCTGGTATCGCAGCCTGCCGACCGACTACCCCGGCCTGAGCAACCAGGTGGGCATGGCGGCGTCGCCGGTGCTGGCCGGCGGCAAGCTGATCGTGCCGATGGACAACACCGTCGAAAGTTTCGTCGCCGGCTTGGACACCGCCACCGGGGCCAACGTGTGGAAGCAGAGCCGGCCGAAGGAGACCGGCTGGCTGACCCCGTGCGTCCGCACCGGGGCCGACGGCAAACCCGAGGTGGTGCTGCCGAGCATGAAAGAGGCGGTGGCCTACGACCCGGCCACCGGCAACAAGAACTGGGCGCTGCCGGCCGAGGCCAACATCCCGTCCCCGACCCCGGCCGGCGACAAGCTGCTGCTGTGCGGGCGGGGCGGGGTGACGGCCATCAACTTTGTGGCCGGCAAGCCGAAGGCCGATTGGACGAGTGCCAAGCTGGGCAGCGGCATGAGCAGCCCGCTGGTGTACCTGGGCAGGGTGTACGCGGCCAACCCGGCCGGGCTGGTGCGGTGCAGCGACCTGGCCGACGGCAAAGAGTTGTGGACGGAGCGGGTGAAGGGGCCGTTCAGCGGCTCCCCGGTGGCCGGCGACGGCAAGCTGTACGTGGTGAACGAGGCCGGGGTGCTGACCGTTCTCAAGCTCGGTGAGGCGCCCGAGGTGCTGGCTACGAGCGAGACGAAGGAAGAAGGGCTGGCCACGCCCGCGGTCAGCGGCGGGGCCATCTACCTGCGGGGCGACAAGACGCTGTTCTGCGTCGGGGCGAAGCCGGGCGTTTGACGTGCGGCTGGCGTGATGTTCTACTCGGTTAGAACAACACGCCGGGGCCGCTCATGTCGGACACACGTCGCGGCAAAACTCTGATCGAGCTTCTGGTCGTAGTGGCCGTCGTCGCCGTGTTGGTCGGGCTGCTGCTGGCCGCCGTGCAGAAGGTGCGGCAGCGGGCGGCCCGGCTCCAAGACGAGAACAACGCCCGGCAAGTCGGGCTGGCGGCCCACGGGTATCAGACCCAGCACGGCCGCCTACCGCCGCTCACCGGCCAGCCGAAGCTGCCGCCGGAACAAGACCCGCGTGAGATGCCGGTCGCTGCCTTCCTGCTCGCATTTCTGGACCAACCGCCGGCTGAGGTACTGTGGAACCTGAACACCCCAAACCAACTCGGCCTGCCCAACTGCTTCGCATACGGGGTGCAGGTGGTGCCCGCGTACACGTCCGCCCTCGACCCGTCGCAGTCCGGCGGCCGGGTGCCCGTTATCAGCCCGCCGGCTGGGGTCGGCAACTGGGCGTTTAACGTCCAGGTGTTCGGGCCGAAGTACCGGGCGTGCTGGACCATCGACGGCAAGGCCAGCCTGACGAATACCTTCCCGGACGGCACGTCGAACACCCTGCTGCTGGCCACCAAGCGGGGCAAGTGTGGCCGCGAGCGGGACGGCGGTTGTGGCGGGTCGCTGTGGTGGAGTTGGGGGCTGGCCGGGCACTGCGACCGCGACCCGATTCGGCGGACGCCTCGGACCAACGGGGCGTTCTTCGGCATGGTGCCGCCGGTGGCCGACGGCACCGGGCCGACGTTTCAGGTGACCCCGATGGAGGAGGACTGCGACCCGGAGCAGCCGCAAGAGTTCACCGCGGCCGGCATCACCGTCGGCCTTGCGGACGGCAGCGTGCGGACGGCAGCGTGCGGACGGTACGGGCCGGCATCGCCCCGAGGCTGTGGCGGGCCGGACTGCTGCCGAACGACGGGGCCGGCCTGCCGGCGGAGTGAGCTACGGCCCGACGGCGGCGGTGATGGCGTCGTTCAGCACACGGGCGGCGACCCAGATGCCGGCGTTCGTCAGGTGGAGTTCGTTCGCCCAGTCCTCGGAGTCGCTACCGATGTGCGGGCGGAAATCGACGTACACGAACCGCGGGTCGGCCGCCGCCAGGCCGGCCAACATGATGTTGAACTCGCCCAACACCCGCCGCACCAGGTCGGCCCCGTCGGCCGGCCCGTACCCGTTGGCGTCCAGGGACGGTTTGAGCCACGGGCCGATCAGGTTGAGCCGGCCGAACAGGTTCCCCACCCCCACCCCACTGGGCAGCGCGTTGGCGTACCCGTGGGTGATGAACTTGACCGCCGGGCCGGCGTCCCAGACGGCCTTCGACGCCCGCTTGTAGATGTCCCCGACGTACTCGTGCACGAAGAACCGGAGGTAGTCCGCCCGCAGCGGCCCGCGGCCGTGTGATTGAGAAAACTGGCGAACTCCGGCCCGGCCACGTCGTTGCCGCCGCCCGAGAACAGGACCGCCGGCGGTTGCAACTCCGTCACCAGGCGGACGAGCTTGACCAGGTCCGGGTCCACCACCCGGCCGTCGGCCCCCTCGGTCCCGTACACCATGTTCTCGACGGTGTCCCCGCGGAACGCCAGGCTGACCACCTCCCGGCCGAGGGTGTCCAACTCGTCCAGCAGGTCGATGCGGAAGGGGGCCGGGTAGTCGAACCACGAGTCCCCCTCGGCCACCAGCACTCGGCCGCGGGCGCGGGCGAACAGCGTTGCCAGCGCCGGGTCGGCGAAGTGTTCGGGCAGCAGGCGGGCCGAGAGCGATGCCGGGGTGTCGGCCGTCGCCGCCGGGGCGAGCGACCGGACGGCCGTCATCTGGCGGGCCGGGGGCTTCCACAGGCCCACCTTTTTGACGGGCCGGGCAGGCGGGGCTGGCGCGGGCATGGGCGGACTCGGGTTTGGGCGATGTGGACAGCACCCTAATCGACGAACAGTCGGCCGGCAAATGAAATCCGACCTCCGGGACAGGCCCGTTTGGTGTCCTGTCAGGCGGCCGACGGGCGGGACGAGATTGGGTATTCCGGCACCGCCAGCCCGAGCGTCGGAAGCGCTCGCAGCCGCAGCCAACCGGCCGTCACCCGCTCCATTTCGCCCGCCACGAATCCGGCGTCCAAGACCCGCCGGTCGAACGGCCCGTCGCACGCCACCGGCTCCCAGCCGTCGGCGGCGATGTACTGGGCCAGCGCCGGGTTGCAGCGGAGGTGCCGTTCGGGCTGCAGGTGGAGCCGTTCCAGTGGCACCTCGCCGAGGACGAACCGCAGGTACAGGTCGCTGTCGGTGATGGCGTCCACGTCGCCGCCGCACACCTCGCAGCGGTAGCCTTCGTCACATCGGGCCATGTCTGCTATCTTATCCGGATGGGCCGACCGCCGGTGCTCGACTCGTTCCGTCTGGACGGCCGCACGGCCCTCGTCACCGGCGGCAGTCGCGGGCTGGGATTTGCGATGGCGACCGCCCTGGCCGAGGCCGGGGCCGACTTGATTTTGGTCGCCCGGGACGCCGAGAGTCTGGCCACGGCGGCCCGTGAGCTGCGGCAGACCGGGCGGACCGTGCGGGTCGTGCCGGGCGATGTGGCCACCCCGGCCGGGGCCGAGGCTGCCGTTTCGGCGGCGCTGGACTTCGGCACGCCCGTTCACGTCCTCGTGAATAATGTCGGCGGCCGGCGGCGGGACGAGCCGACCGAGGACATGCTGGTCGCGGACTGGCAGGCGTTCTTCGACCTCAACCTGACCAGTGCGCTCGTGTGCTGCCAGATGGTCGGCAAGGGCATGTTGGAACGGCAGAGCGGAAGTGTGATCAACGTGACGAGCGTGGCCGGGCCGATCGCCATCAAGGGGATCGGCGGCCGGCACTACGAGGCGGCCAAGGCGGCCCTGACCTCGCTGACCCGGTCGCTCGCTGCGGATTGGGCCGGCCGTGGGGTGCGGGTGAACGCTATTGCGCCGGGGGTGTTCGATACCGCCCCAAACCGCAAATGGTTCCGGGAGAAGCTGGAGTACCGGGGCAAGTTCCTGGACCACATCCCGATGGGCCGGCTCGGGGAAGCCAGCGAGGTCGGCCCGGCGGCGGTGTTTCTGGCGAGCGACGCCAGCAGCTACGTCACCGGCTCGACGCTGGTGGTGGACGGCGGGTTCACTTGCTGGTAGGGCACGGTTCACCGTGCCGTCGGGTGACGATGCAATGACGGCACGCCGTGCGTGCCCTACGAGGGTCTAATGGCTCTGCCCGTGGTAGCGATCGTCGGCCGGCCGAACGTCGGCAAGTCCAGTCTGTTCAACTGGCTGGCCGGGCGGCGCATCTCCATCGTCGACCCGACGGCCGGCGTCACCCGGGACCGGGTGGCCACGACCGTCGAACACTTCGGCCGGCACTTCCAGTTGGTAGACACCGGCGGCATGGGCATCGTGGACGTGGACAACCTGACCGAAGATGTCGAACGGCAAATCCGCCATGCGATCGGCGAGGCCCATGTCATCCTGTTCGTGGTGGACGTGCGGGACGGCGTGGTGCCGCTGGACGAGGTGGTGGCCCAGCGGCTGCGGCAGATCGCCAAGCCGGTGGTGTTCGTGGCCAACAAGGCCGACACGGACAAGTTCGAGACGGCCATCGGCGACCTGTTCAGCCTGGGTTACGGCGAGCCGATCTGCACGAGTGCCGAACAGTTGCGGGGCCGGGACAAGCTGCTCGACGCGGTGGTGGCCAAGCTGCCGGAAGGGTCCGACAACGCCCCGCCCGGGGAGGTCGAGCTGAAAGTCGCCATCGTCGGTCGCCGGAACGTCGGCAAGTCCACGTTCATCAACCAACTGGCCCAGGCCGAACGGGTGATCGTGAGTGAGGTGCCGGGCACCACCCGGGATAGCATCGACGTGCGGTTCGAGCGGGACGGCAAGACGTTCCTGGCCATCGATACGGCCGGGGTGAAGCAGAAGCGGTCGCTGGCCACCGACATCGAGTACTACTCGATGCACCGGGCCGAGCGGTCGATCCGCCGGGCCGACGTGGTGCTGCACTTCTTCGACCCCCGGCTGCGGATCAGCCGGGTGGACAAGCAGCTCGCCGAGTACGTGCTGACCAACCACAAGCCGGCCGCGTTCGTGGTCAACAAGTGGGACCTGGCCCGGGACACCATCCCGACCGAGAAGTGGGCGAACTACCTGCGGGAGGTGTTCCCCATGCTCGACTACATGCCCATCGCCTTCGTGACGGCGAAGAGCGGCAAGAACGTATACCGCCTCTTGAACCTGGCCCAGCAGCTCCACAAACAGGCCGGCCGGCGGGTGAAGACGGGTGAGCTGAACCGCATCCTGACCGAGGCCATGACCCGGCAGACGCCGCCGGTGCGGCAGGGGCGGGTGGCCAAGGTGTACTTCGCCACCCAGGCGGCCGTCCACCCGCCGACGCTGGTGCTGGCCACCAACGGCCCGGAGCTGTTCGACGACACGTACAAGCGGTACCTGGTTAAGAGCGTGCGGGACCAGTCGCCGTTCCCCGAGGCGCCGGTCAAGCTGGTGCTGCGGACGAAGGGCGAGATGGGCGGCGGCGGCGGGGCCGACACCGACCCCGAGGTGCGGGTGGCGGTCGAGCCGCCGGCCGACGAGCTGGACATCCGCGACGACGTGTCCGAGCCGGCGGCCGAGACCCCGACGAAGACGGCCGGGCCGCGGCTGCCGAAGCCCGCCGCGGAGCCACGAGCGGCGAGGCCGAAGCGGAAGAAGAAGGGGCCGGGGACGTGGAACTTGTGAGTGGTGTTCTTGGCGAGCGGGCGGCGGTCGCCCGCCGCGCGCCC
>JAYVUZ010000242.1:0-12118 GCA_043787415.1 Fimbriiglobus sp.
GCGGCCGGCGTAAGCCGGCTGAGGGGAGCCGGCTTACGCCGGCCGCTCGCCACGAGCCACGCCGGCCCGCCGCCAGGATTCCTTTAGCCCATCCGGCGAAACGTGCGTCCGCGTATCTCGGTTCAGGTGATGCAGTTGATGCGGGCCGCGAGGGCTACCGACTCGCCGTAACTCGGGGAGAGGCCGCAGACTTCCCAGATTACTGTTGACCGCCGTGCGGGTCGTTTCTACTATCGCTTTAGCCAGCCTGCCCGATGCGGCGGGTTCCCTGACTCCCCCGGATTCACTCAAGTCGGGTGACGGATGCCACGGCAGCGACCCCCCCGGTCGCCGGATGGGCGTGCGCCGGTCGTCAGGGCCGGGGGCAGTAACACACAGTCGGACTTGAAGGAGCAACTGCGATGTACACGATGGTCCTCATGATGGCGGTTGGCGGTTCGGCCGACGCGACGGCGTTCGGCGGCCGCAAGGGCGCGTCCTGCCACGGCGGGGCGGTCGTCAGCAGCTGTAGCGGCTACGGCAGCGGCGTCAGCTATGGCGGCTGCTCAGGTTACATGCCGAGCTACACCGGCTGCACCGGGTCCAGCAGCTGTAGCGGCTACGCCGCGTCCGGCTCGTGCCACGGCGGTAAGGGCGGGTTCCTCGGCGGGCTGTTCCACCGCAAGGGCGGCTCTTGCCACGGCTCCACGGTCAGCAGCGGCTGCACCGGCTACGGCGGCTGCAGCGGGTACATGCCCGCCGCCACCTGCTGCTACCCGATGCCGGCCATGAGCGGCTGCTACGGGTCGTCCGTCGCCAGCCCGATCATGATCGGCGGCCCGGCCACCACCATGCCGTACGGCGTCCCGCTGGGCGCCGCCCCGGCCATGACCACCCCGGAGGCCATGCCGGCCGCCACCCCGGCCGGTGCCACCCCGCCGGTCACCACCCCGGAGAAGCCGGCCGGCACGCCGGAGAAGCCGGTCACCCCGGGCACCAAGCTGTAACACCCGACTGCCACCGGGCAGCGACGCGAGGCGGGCCGAACGGCCCGCCTCGTCGTTTTCCCGGGGTACAATCCGGCATGGCCGCCCCCCTTGTCCGGCCGCCGGCCGTCGGGCTGGTGTACCGGCTGTACGACCGCCCGCTCCACCCCGAACTGGTCTCGCCCTTGGCTGTCCGCCGGGCCGAGCGGGACGGGGCACACCTCACCGTTTCGCTCACCCCGGCCGGCCACGTGCTGAGCTGGCGGCGGGGCGACCTGCACCTGACCGAACTGACCGCCACCGTGGGGGACGACCTGCCGGCCGCCGGCCGGCGGCTGGGCTGGGACGTGCAAGCCGGCGAGCGCCGCGGCCGGCTGGCGCTGCCGGGCGTGACGTACCGGGTGGGGGTGTCGCTGGAGTACCTGCCGCCGGAGGTGTTCGCCCACGTCCACGAGGAGCTGACCGCCGACGCAGCCAAGCGGGGGTTTGTGGCGCACCTGAAGCCGCACCACCGCCTCGGCCTGGCGCCGCTCGGGTTCGTGACGGCCGAGCCGGTGCCCGGCGGGCTGAGCGTGCAGGCGTTCCACACCTTCCCGGACGAGTGGGCCATTTTGAAGGTACAGACGCTGATCGAGTAGGGCACGGTTCCCCGTGCCGCCGCCGCGAAGACGGCACGGGGAACCGTGCCCTACGGCGCCCGCACCCGGGTGGCCGTCACCAGCGCCGTGCCCCGCAAATCTCCCGGGTAGCTGGTGCGGCCGAACAGCTCGACCTTCTCGCCCACCCGGGTGTCGAGTTCCAGCCCGGGGCCGGCCAGCACGTAGCACTTGACCTCGCCCCGGGGGCCGACCAGCGCATACGTCGGCCGGCCGGTGTAGTTCAGCCCGCTCACCCGCAGGCTGCCGGCGCCGGTCCAGTCGTCCGCCGGGGTGGACCGGCTGACCCGCTGCTTTTCCCGCAGGGCGTGCACCCGGGCGTAACAGCGGTTGGCCACGTCGGGGTCGCCGCCGGCCCGGTTCATCTCGCCGGCCAGCCGCAGGTATAGGCTCTCGGCCTTCTGGTTCTCGCCGGCCCGCTCGGCCCGCTCGGCCTCGGCCCACAGCCCGGACGTGGGTTCGGCCCCCCGGCCGACGCTGGCCGGCACCGCCGCCGGCCGCTCGTCCCCCGGCAGGGTCGGCGACCGCACCACGTACCCGCCGGTCCGCCGGCCGCCCTCCACCCGCACGCTGGCCCGCAGCAGGTAGCGGAAGTCGTCCTCCGGCGGCACCACCGGGTACCACGCCGCCCCGTCCTCGCCCTTCACCTTCGGCCCGACCACCGTCAGCACGGTGCCGTCCGGCACGCTGGTGCGTTGGGCGGCCAGCGGCAGGCCGTAGCCGGTGCGGCCGGCGGCCAGCTTGGCGGCCTCGCCGTGCAGGGTGGCCACCACCCCGTTCTGCGGCCACGGCCTGGCCGGGCTGACGCCGTCCACGAGCGGGGCCAGCACCCAGGCCAGGGCGCCGCGGGGCGGCTGGACGGCCACCCACTCGCCGTCCTCGTGGTGGACGATGACGGTGGTGCCGGCCGGCAGGGTGCCGGTGTCCGGCATCTTGTCGCCGGGGCCGCTGCGGACGGTCGCCCCGTCCGGCCCGACGGTGGCCAGGGTCTGTTGGGCGATCGCCGGCCCGGCCAGCAGGAGTAACACGCCGAGGGTACGCATGACCCCGGGCCATACCGGCGGCGGCGGCGGGCGTCAACCTCACCCCCGTCCCCGATACAACACCGCTTTCCCTCCCGGAGCCGCCCCGTGCCGACGCTCGCCGACCTGGCCAAGATGTTCGACCACTCCCTGCTCCAGCCGTCGCTCACCGACGCCCAACTGGTGGCCGGCTGCCGGCTGGCCGTCGAGTACGACGTGGCCAGCGTGTGCATCAAGCCTTACGCCGTGCGGCTGGCCGCCAAGCTGCTGGCCGGCAGCACCGTCCAGGCCAGCACCGTCATCGGCTTCCCGCACGGCGGCCACACCACCGGGGTGAAGGTGTACGAGAGTGAGCGGGCGATGGACGACGGGGCCACCGAGCTGGACATGGTGGTGAACGTCGGCAAGGTGCTGTCCGGCGAGTGGAACTACGTGGCCGACGACATCGCCGCCGTGGTGCGGGCGGCCCACGCCCGGGCCGGCAAGGTGAAGGTGATCTTCGAGAACGCCCTGCTGAAGGACGAACACAAGGTCGAGCTGTGTCGGATTTGTGGGGACGTGCGGGCCGACTGGGTGAAGACCAGCACCGGCTACGCCGAGGGCGGGGCCACCGTCCCGGACCTGACGCTGATGCGGAAGCACGCGCCGGCGTGGGTGCAGGTGAAGGCGGCCGGCGGGGTGCGGAGCTACGACACCCTGCTGGCGGTGCGGCAGATCGGTGTGACGCGGGTCGGGGCCACGGCGACGAAAGTCATTCTGGACGAGGCGAAGGCGAAGCTGGGCGGCTGACATCGTGTTTCGTAGCCCACGCGCGAGCGAGGGATGATATCCCCACGGGGCGGATATCATCCCTCGCTCGCGCGTGGGCTACGAAACACGATGCAATCCGCCGGTGCCGGCCGCACGTCCTATAGGGGGGGCCGGTTGCGCCGTGCGGGCCGGTTGCGCCGTGCGGGCCGGTTGGCGCCGCGCGGCGGCCGGCGGTTTTGCCCGTCGGCCCCCGGCCCGGGTCGCCGACCGGCCCCCCGCAAGGCAAATTGAAGGCGAACCAGTTCCGGGTTTTGCGCCGGTCGGGCAAGCAGTGCCGACCCCGCGGCGACCGCCCGGCCGGAGGATGCATCGTGACCCGCCGTCGTCCCGTCCCGTTCGCCGGGTTTAAGCTGCACCGGCTGGAAGAGCGGGTGACGCCGGCCATCGTGGCCGACGTGCCCACCTGGCGGAACCAGGGGCCGTTCGGGGCGGTCGGCATCGTGTCCGACGTGGCCGCCCACCCCACCGACCCGAACATCGTGTTCGTGGCCGGCGCCTCCGGCGGCCTGTGGCGGACCTTCTCGGCCACCGCCGCCAGCCCGTCCTGGGACGCCCTCAACACGGACAACGGCACCCTGCTGGCGGCCAACGCTACCGCCCAGGGCCTGAGCGACCGGCTACCCAGCCTGGCCATCGCCGACCTGGACCTGAACCCGCAGAACCCGAACGAGCTGGTGTTCGGCATCGGCGACGTGGAGACCGACGCCCGGCTGGAGGGCGACCTGGTCGGAGTGTACACGACCAGCAACGCCCTGGCCCCGACCCCGGTGTTCACCCGCCTCACCGGGCCGAAGAACGAGCCGGCGAGCGACACGGCCGGCCAGCCGACGACCATCAACCCCCAGGGGGC
The DNA here is from genome assembly GCA_043787415.1 of Fimbriiglobus sp. Classification (GTDB taxonomy): domain Bacteria; phylum Planctomycetota; class Planctomycetia; order Gemmatales; family Gemmataceae; genus JAXMAZ01. The sequence goes on from JAYVUZ010000242.1 coordinate 4,304, forward strand.
GTTCGTCAACAACTCGGTGCGGTCGGTGGTCGGCCGCAGTCTGCCGTTCGACGCCGTGACGGCCGTGCCCACCACCCCCACCGGGTACATTCTGGCGGCCACCGACAGCGGCGTGTACCTGGCCTATCGGCGGCTGAGCGGCAGCGTGGACGAGTTCACCCGCATCAGCGGCCGGGGCGGGCTGGGGCCGGCCGGGTACACCCAGGCCAACCTGCTCGACCTGACCGTTCCGTACTTCGGCCGGGTGGCCGACCTGGTGCCCGACCCGTCCAACGCCAAGCGGGTGTACATCGCCGACAACCTGGGCGTGTTCCGCACCGACGACCTGTCCGTCTTCGCCCCCCCCGTCGGCACCGCGACCGGCACCTTCCCCACCTTCGCCGACCTGACCCCGGCCCTGACGGCCGCCTCCGGGTCGCTGGCCGGCACCCTGCTGGCGGCCAACGCCGGCACCAACCAGCGGGTGCGGGTGGCCGTCCACGCCAGCACCGACGCCGCCGGCCGGGACGTGAACGCCCTGTACGTGGCCGTGGTCAACCCCGGGGTGGAGAAGTCGCAGTCGCCGCCGAACGACGACGGCAGCAACCCGGTGAACGTGGACGGGGTGCTGAGCGTCTTCTACGCGACCGACCAGCTCCAGAAGCTGGCCCCCGCCGGCGGGCAGTACCTCCGCACCGACCGGGCCGGCAACTACCTGCTGGACGCGGCCGGCAACGCCCAGCAGGTGCTCGGCTTCGGCTACCAGTTCAACGCCGACGGCACCCCCACACTGGACGCCGCCGGCAACCAGGTGATCGGGTCCGGCGTCACCTTCGGGTCGGGCACGTTCAACCAGATGGACGAGCCGCTCCAGCTCACCCCGACCATCGGCACGGTGACGGACGCCACCTACGCCAACCCGATCAGTGTGACCATCGCCGGGCACGGGCTGAACACCGGCGACCGGGTGGTGTTCGAACAGGTGGCCGGGAACGCCGCCCCGAACACCGTTTTTTCGGTCACGCGTACCGGCAAGGATACGTTCACGCTCGACAACTCGGCCGGCACCGGCAAGTTCGTTCTGGGCAACTCTACCGCCCGGCAGGTGTACGGGGCGGCGACGGCCTCGATCAACGGGGCGTCGCTGAATGACATCCGCTTTGCCATATCGGCCGACCCGGTGGACCCCAACCTGGTGTACATCGGCGGGGGCACCACCGGCTGGCGGGGCACGTTCGTGGGCGACGCCTACCCCACCTACAGCGGATCCAGCCTGTTCCGCGGCGACCGCCGCCGGCCGCGGCTCAACGGGCTGATCAGCACCGAGCTGATTTCCAACGACGTGTCCTTCCAGTGGACGGCCCTGAACGGGTACAAGGCGGCCGTGGACGGCGACCCGTCCCAGGCCGGCTTCGCCCCGTCCCCGACCGGTCCGCAGGCGCGGACCCTCAGCCTGGTCCCCCGGCTGGCCCGCAACCCGGACGGGTCGGTGGTGCTCAACCCTGACGGCAGCCAGCGGACCCAACTGCTGACCGGCAACGAGTTCGGCGTGTTCGTGCGGGACAACCCGCGGGCCAACGGCCAGCTCGGCCGGAACAGCCCGGCCGACGCCGCCCGCAACATCTGGACCGATGTCAGCGGGTCCGGGCCGTCCGGCCTGTCCCTGTCGGTCAGCGACGGGTACAGCTCGACCACCCTGACCCAGTCGGTGAACGGGGTGACCAGCAAGCAGGGGCGGATCGACTTCCCCGCCTCCCGCCAGCTGTTCGATCCGGTCAGCCAGACATCGTTCAACGGGGACGACGTGGACGGGGTGACCACCCCCGGGGTGTCCCACCGCACCCGGTTCCTCGACTACCAGACGGTCAGCCCGAGCGGGGCCGTGCTGTCCAGCACGTTCTTCTCCCTGAGCACGCCGACCGACGCCAAGTTCGGGTCGGCCCTCATCCAGGCGGACAAGAACGGCCAGACGCCGCTGCTGACGCGGTTCAGCCAGACCCGGCCGACCAACCCGGGCAGCACGTCCAGCGGGGCCGGCCGGGTGCTGGTCGCCGGGGTGAACGTGTACGAGGACGACTTCCCGGACGACGGCATCGGGAACATCGTGGGGAATATCACCCCGGCTGGCATGGCCGGGGTGGCGTCGGCCATCGCCTACGGCGGCCGGCAGCCGGGGGCGGTGGTGACGGCGGACGGGCGGCGGCAGGTGCAGTACATCGAGACGGCCCGGGTGGTGTACCTGGGCACCACCGGCACGAACGACGGCGGTCAGCTGTTCGTCCGCCCGGCCATCGGCGGGTTCCGCCAGGTCACCACCCTACCCGGCAGCGGAGTCGTGAACGACGTGGTGAGCGACCCGGACGACTGGCGGATCGCCTACGTCCTTCGCAACAACAGCCAGATCTACCGGACGCTGGACGCCGGCCTGACGTGGTCGCCCGACCTGACGCGGTTCTACGTGGACACGGACGGGACGGTCAAGCCGCTGGCCATCCCGCTGGTGAACACCGGGGCATTCGACACCAAGGGGGTGTACACCGGGCTGGGGGTGTACGACAGCCAGGGGAACGTGGCGGACGGGCTGAGCACGCAACTGTTCAGCCTGGCCCTGTACGACGGCCAGCCGGACGCCAACGGCCTGGGCTTCCCGGTCGCCACGCCGGCGGCCGGCCAGTTGGTGCAGGTGGGGGCGGTGCCCGGCTTCTACAACGGCACCGACACCCGCCAGGACGTGCTGCTGGCCGGCGGCAAGGGCGGGGTGTACCGGCTGGTCAGCCTGCCCGACGCCGCCGCCCCGGCCAACACCACCGAGCGGCAAGACCCGGTGTGGAACGAATTCGGGGTGGGCCTGCCGAACGTGCCGGTGACCAGCGTCGGGCTGAACACGTACACCACGGCCGACACCAAGGGCGGGGTGACGTTCACCACCCGCCGGGTCGGGCTGACGATCGGCACCCGCGGCCGCGGCACCTGGGACATCGGCGTGCCGGACCGGCGGACGGACACCCCCGGCAGCCAGCCGGGCGGGCTGTTCAACGACATCGCCCCGACGGCCTCGGCCCCGACCACGGTCGGGGTGAACGCCACCGACCAGGTGACCGGGGTGCCCACCGGCGGGCCGCTCAACGGCATCATCTCCGCGGACCCTAATAACACCGCCTTTGTGACCGTCAGTGACGGTCTGGGAAACACGCGGACGTTCGAGCGGACCGTCATCCAGGGGTTCAGTTTCACCGGCACGGCCCAGGCGGACACGGTGACGGTGCAGGGGGTGGACCCGGCCCTGCTGGCCGGCACCCGCACCGACCTGTCGCAGTCGGCCGCCGACCTGGCCGCCGCCCGGGCCAACCTGGCCTTCGCGACGGCCCAACTGGTCGCCGCCCGGCAGTCCGGCAACGCCGCCGGGGTGGCCGTGTACACGGCCCAGGTGGCGGCGTTCGCCGGCGACGTGGCCCGTCTGTCCGGCCAGGTGTCCCGGCAGACGAGCACGCTCAACGCCCTGCTCAAGCTGGACCTGACGTTCGTCCGCTTCCCCGTCCGCATCGACCTGCTGAACACCCTGGGCGACACGGTGCGGGTGGTGAACGGGCAGAAGTCGGCGGCCACCGTGGCGACGGTGGACACGGTGGCCGAGCGGAACCCGTTCGGCGACCTGACCCCGGTGCAGACGCTCGGCGGCGGGCCGGCCGACAACCTGTTCAACACCGCCGCCGGCGGCCGGCTGACGGTCAGCGGGCTGGCCCTGGGCACGTTCGACGTGGACCTCGGCGGCCGGGCGGACGTGGCCGCCAACCTGCCGGCCGACCAGGTGTTCGTGGCCGCCACGGCCGCCGCCAACACGGTGCTGCGGGTCGGGGCCAACGGCACCGTGGTGGTGGCCTCGACCGCCCTGCCGGCCGTCCCCGGCGTGTCCGCCCCGCGGCCGGCCGGCAGCCTGGACGGGCTGCTGGGGAGTGTGACGGTGATCGCCACCCCGTCCACCGACAAAGGGTCGCTGGCCACGCTGACCGTGACCGACACCGCCGGGTCGGCCAACCCGAACGCCAGCATCGGCCGCGAGACACGGTCCGACGGGCAGGTGTTCGGCACCGTCGCCGGGGTCGGCGGGCCGAACAACCTGACCGGGGTGTCGTACCAGAACATCGCCAGCCTGGTGGTCAACGGGTCGGACGCGAACGCCCCCGAGACCTTCACGGTCAACGACCCGGCCGCCCCGCTCGTGCTGGACGTGAAGGGCGGGCCGAACACGGTGAACGTGCAGGCCGCGTCCCTCCGGACGACGGTCCTGGCGGGCACCGGCAACGACCTGTTCCGGGTGTCCAGCCGGGCCGGGGTGAACGACGACGGCGACCTGTCCCGCATCACCGGGGTGCTCACCCTGGACGCCGGGGCCGGCAACAACCGGCTGGTGCTGTCGAACGCCGGGTCGGCCCTGTCGTCGGCCGTCACCATCACCCGGGCGGCCGTCGCCGGGGCGTCGGCCGGGACGATCAACTACGGGGCCACCGGCGGCCGGTTCCTCGACCCGGCCGGCGGCCCCGGGGTGCTGTACCGCGGGTCCAACCAGACGGCCGACCGGATCAGCCTGCTGAGCGGCCTGACCGGCAGCCAGTACACCCTCGACGGGCTGGGCGGGGCGGACGCCGTGACCGTGGTCGGGGAAGACCTGGCCGGGGTGGACGTGCTGGTGCGGGGCGGCGGCGGGGACAACGTCGTGGTGTCCCAGGGCCGGTCCGGGCTGAACGCCAAGAGCGTGCGGGTGGTCGGCGACGGCACCGACACCCTGACCGCCCAGGGGTACGACCTTCCGGCCCGCACGGACAGCGCCACCCTCCGGGTGGACGGCGGCGGGGCCGGGGCGGCGTTCGTGGACGGCAGCAGCACGCCCGTGGAATACTCCGGGCTGGCGGTCGTCGGGTTCGACGGGCTGAGCGGCCGCAACAACCTGAGCGTCCTGGACAACACCGGGACGGCCTACGGGTCGGCCGCCAACCCCGGTGCCGGCATCGTGTACGCCCCGGCGGGGGAGTTCGCCGGCACTGTCCGGCTGGGCGGGGCCACGCCGCTCGTGCGGTTCGCCAACGTGACCGGCGGGGACGACGTCGGGCTGTTGCTGTACGGCGACCCCAACGGGCCGGGCGGGGACACCCTGACGGTGGTCGGCCCGAGTGAGCCGGGCCTGGGCACGCTCGGGTCGCTGGAGGCGGCCAACGCCGCCAACACGATCACCGTGTCCGACCGGCAGGTGGTGTTCGAGCGGAGCGGGGCCGGCCCGCTGCGGTCCGTCGCCCTCGGCCGGGTGAACGACCGCAACACGTTCAGCAACTTGGTGGTGCTGGCCGGCAACCAGGCCCGCCAGGGGGACACGGTGGCGGTGGCCCCGTCCACCGAGATCAACATCCTGGTGGACGGCCAGGGGCCGGCCCGGGGCGGCAGCACCGGCAACCTGCTGACCGTCAGCACCGACCAGCCGTACACACTGACCAGCACCACCAGCCCGGCCCTGGGCGGCGCCCAGACGCGGGTGGAGGCGGCCAACGGCGGGTCGTTCGGCTACCGCGGGTTCGGCCGCATCCAGGCCGACCCGGCCCTGGGCGTGGGCGGCGGCAGCGGGCGGAGCATCTACGCCGTCGGGGCGGACGTGGGCGGCGGCCCGCGGGTGCGGGTGTACGACGCCCTCACCCGGGACGTGCTGTTCGACCAGTTCGTGTACGAGGAGAGCTTCACCGGCGGGGTGCGGGTGGCCACCGGCGACGTGACCGGCGACGGCATCCCCGACCTGGTGGTGGCGGCCGGCCCGGGCGGCGGCCCGCGGGTGAGCGTGTACGACGGGGTGACGTTCAAGGTGGTGTCCACCTTCTACGCCTACGAGAAGTCGTTCACCGGCGGGCTGTACTTGGCCGTCGGCGACCTGGACGGCAACGGCCAGGCCGAGATCGTCACCGGCACCGGGGTGGGCGGCGGGCCGCTGGTCAAGTCGTTCGACGCCCGCGGCCGGCAACTGAACGCCGTGTTCGCCTTCGAGAGCACCTTCCGCGGCGGGGTGCGGGTGGCGGTGGGCGACACCACCGGGGCCGGGCGGGCCGAACTGATCACCACGGCCGGGCCGGGCGGCGGGCCGATCGTGCGGGTGTTCGACTCGGTCACGCTCAAGCCCATCCTCGAATACTTCGCGGCCGACAGCACCCTCCGCACCGGGCTGGCCGTGGCGGCCGGCGACCTGACCGGGGACGGGGTGGCCGAGATCATTGTCGGGCCGGCCAGCGGGCCGGTGAGCGCGGCGACGGTGCGGCGGGGCGACGGCAGCACGGTGAGCGTGCCGCTGTTCACCGACCAGGGGGCCGACCCGACGCCCACCCCGGCCGGGGGGACGCTGAGCGACATCGGCGGGGTGCGGCTGGCCACCGCCGACAGCGACGCCACCGGCACCACCAAGGTGTTCCTGGCGGCCCGCGGGCCGGGCTTCCCGAGCCGCGTGTACCGCTACTTCATCGACCCGGTGCAGGAGGCCGACAGCACCCAGGCGTTCGAGGACTCGTTCGTGGGCGGCGTGTGGGTCGGGTGACCCGGGGCGGATAAATTGTCCGCCACCCGAGGCCCGCCCGTTGCGACGGGCGGGCTTTTTTGCCGTTCGGAGCGCCCGATGGACTGGTCCGCCGCCCGCTCGCACGTCCGGCTCGACCCGACCGTGACCATGCTGAACACCGGCTCGTTCGGCCCGACGCCGACGCCGGTGCTGGACGCCGCCGACGGGTTCCGCCGCCGGCTGGCCGCCGGGCCGACCGATTTCTTTGTGCGCCAACTGCCGCCCTTGCTGTGGGACGCCCGGGTGAAAACCGCGGCGTTCCTCGGCGTGCCGGCCGAGCGGCTGCTGTTCGCCACCAACGTGTCGGCGGCCATCAACCTGGTGGCGAGCGGACTGACGCTGTCCGGCCCCGGCGAAATTCTGCTGACCGACCACGAGTACGGGGCGATGGTCTGGTGCTGGGAGCGGGCCGCCCGCCGGCAGGGGCTGACGATCCGAACCGTCAAGCTGCCGGACGACCCCGGCGATATCGTCGCCGCCTGTGTCAACGCGATGTCACCGCGAACCCGGCTGCTGTTCGTCAGCCACGTGCTGTCGCCCACCGGGCTGATCCTGCCGGCGGCCGAGCTGTGCCGGGCGGCGCGGCAGCGGGGCGTGGTGAGCGTGGTGGACGGGGCGCACGCGGCCGGGATGCTGCCGCTCGACGTGAGTGCCGTGGGGGCCGACTTCTACGCCGGCAACCTGCACAAGTGGCTGCTCGCCCCGATGGGCAGCGGGTTCCTGGCGATCGGGCCGGGGATGGACGACCGCCTCCAGCCGCTGCAAGTGAGCTGGGGCTACCACCCCGACCCCGGCGGCACCCCGGACGAGCCGGACGGGTACGGCAGCACCCGCCGGCTGCGGCACCTGGAGTTCGACGGCACCCGCGACCCGGCCCCGTGGCTGGCGGTGCCGGCCGCGATCGAGTTTCAGGTGACGCTCGGCTGGGACGCGGTGCGGGCACGGCAGCGGGAGTTGGGGGCGTACTGCCGCCGTGTCATCCCGCTGTCACCGGCGACGCCGGAGAGTCACGCCGCGGCCATGACCAGCTTCCACCTGCCGGAGACGCGCACGCCGGACGAGTGGCGGCGGTTCTTCTGGGGCCACCGCATCGAGGTGCCGGTGAACCCGTCGGCCGGCCGGTGGGTGGTGCGGGTGAGCCACCACTTCTACACGACGGAAGCCGAGATCGACCGGCTGGCGGGGGTCGTCGGTTCGTAGCCCGAAGCGCGAGCGAGGCGCATCCTCGCTCGCGCTTCGGGCTACGAACC
>JAYVUZ010000243.1:0-10049 GCA_043787415.1 Fimbriiglobus sp.
TGCGCGAGCAGTCGCTGCAAAACTTTCATCACAAATCCGCCTGGAGCGCTGACGTGCCGCGTGCGCTGCTCACTCAGCAGCTGGCCGCCCGCCTGGCGCGCAATGGCTACAAGACCAAAATCGTCGACAAGGGCGGCGCCACACTGATCGCCGCGAAGCAGGGCGCCGCCAATAAATGGGGCTACATCTTTGCGCATAGTGCGATCGTGATCATCTGCCTGGGCGGCTTGCTCGATTCAGACTTGCCGATCCGCGTACAGCAATGGGTATACGGGAAAACAGCGTTTTCCGACCTTGTCTCTGGGGTCAGCCCGCGGATAATACCACAGATACGCACCGTCACCTCCCGGGTTCACCCGCCCATGTCGGCCAACAGCTTCGGCGCCCGCTCGTCCCTGTCCGTCGGCGGCAAGCCGTACACCGTTTACCGGCTGGCGGCCGTCGAGAAGCGGTTCCCGGCCGCCGCCAAGCTGCCGTTCTGCCTCAAAGTGCTGCTGGAAAACCTACTCCGCACCGAGAACGGGCTGAGTGTGTTCGCCAAGGACGTTGAGGCCCTGGCCAACTGGAAGTCCCAGGCCGAGCCGGACACCGAGATCGGGTTCACCCCGGCCCGGGTGCTCATGCAGGACTTCACCGGCGTGCCGTGCGTGGTGGACCTGGCCGCCATGCGCGAAGGCATCGTGGCCCTCGGCGGCGACCCGGCCCGCATCAACCCGCTGGTGCCCGTCGAGCTGGTCATCGACCACTCGGTGCAGGTGGACGAGTCGGCCAGCCCCGGGGCGTTCGACTTCAACACCCGCATGGAGTACGAGCGGAACCGCGAGCGGTACACGTTCCTGCGGTGGGGCCAGACGGCCTTCCAGAACTTCAAGGTGGTGCCGCCCGAGACGGGCATCGTCCACCAGGTGAACATCGAGTTCCTGGCCCGGGTGGTGTTCGTCAACCCGCAGGGCGAGGCGTACCCGGACACGCTGGTGGGCACCGACAGCCACACGACGATGGTGAACGGCCTCGGGGTGCTGGGCTGGGGCGTCGGCGGCATCGAGGCGGAAGCCGCCATGCTCGGCCAGCCGGTGTCCATGCTCATCCCGCAAGTCGTCGGGTTCAAGCTGCACGGCAAACTGCCGGCCGGCACCACCGCCACCGACCTGGTGCTGACCGTCACCCAGATCCTCCGCAAGCGGGGGGTGGTGGGCAAGTTCGTCGAGTTCTTCGGCGACGGGCTGGCCGCCCTGCCCCTGGCCGACCGGGCCACCATCGCCAACATGGCCCCCGAGTACGGGGCCACCTGTGGCATCTTCCCGGTGGACGCCGAAACCCTCCGCTACCTGCGAACGACGGGGCGGAGCGAGGAGCAGATCGCCCTGGTCGAGGCGTACTACAAGGACCAGGGCATGTTCCACACGGTCGGGGCCGCCGAGGCGAGCTACACCGACGTGCTGGAGCTGGACCTGGGCACGGTGGTGCCGAGCCTGGCCGGGCCGAGCCGGCCGCAGGACCGGGTGGCGGTGAGCGACGTCAAGCGGTCGTTCTACGAGGCCCTGCCCAAGCTGAAGGCGGCGGCGATGGCCGCCAAGCCGAAGACAGTCGGGCTACCCGCTGCGGCCCCGGTCGGGCCGGGGGTGAGCCTGCCCGCCGGCGGGCTGCACGACGGCAACGTGGTGATCGCGGCCATCACGTCCTGTACGAACACGTCCAACCCGAGCGTGATGGTGGCCGCCGGCGTGCTGGCCAAGAAGGCCCACGAGAAGGGGCTGACCCGCAAGCCGTGGGTGAAGACCAGCCTGGCCCCGGGGTCCAAAGTCGTCACCGACTACTACACGCAGAGCGGCCTGTTGCCGCACCTGGAGGCGCTCGGCTTCCACGTCGTCGGGTACGGCTGCACCACTTGCATTGGCAACAGCGGGCCGCTGGCCGAGGCGGTGAGCCACGACATCGTGGGCCACGGGCTGGTGGTGTCGGCGGTGCTGAGCGGCAACCGCAACTTCGAGGGCCGGGTCCACCCGGAGGTGCGGGCTAACTACCTGGCCAGCCCGCCACTGGTCGTCGCCTACGCGCTGGCCGGCAAGATGGACATCGATTGGGATACGGAACCCGTCGGCACCGGGTCGGACGGGGCGGCGGTGTACCTGAAGGACATCTGGCCCACCCAGGAGGAGGTACAGGCGGTCGTCGACAAGGCCATCACCCGGGAGGCGTACACCCGCATTTACGCCGACGTGTACGAGGGGGACGAACATTGGCGGGCGCTGACCGTGCCGACCGGCCGCACCTACGCCTGGGTGCCGGACAGCACGTACATCGCCAACCCGCCGTACTTCGCCGGCATCCAGACGACCCCGCCGCCGGTGCGGGAGGTCCACGGCGCCCGGGTGCTGGCCCTGCTCGGGGACAGCATCACCACCGACCACATTTCCCCGGCCGGCAGCATCAAGAAGGACGGCCCGGCCGGGCAGTACCTCATCAACCACGGGGTGCCGCCGAAGGACTTCAACCAGTTCGGCGCCCGCCGCGGCCACCACGAGGTGATGGTGCGGGGCACGTTCGCCAACGTCCGGCTCAAGAACCAACTGGTGCCCGGAGTCGAGGGCGGCGTCACCCGGTTCCTGCCGGGCACCGAGGTGATGAGTATCTACGACGCCAGCATGAACTACCAGGTGGGCGGCACTCCGCTGCTGGTGATCGCCGGCAAGGAGTACGGCAGCGGCTCGTCCCGCGACTGGGCGGCGAAAGGCACCAAGCTGCTCGGGGTGAAGGCGGTGCTGGCCGAGAGCTACGAGCGGATCCACCGCTCCAACCTGGTCGGCATGGGGGTGCTGCCGCTCCAGTTCAACGCCGGTGACAGTGCGGTGTCACTGGGCCTGACCGGCGAGGAGGTGTTTGACGTGGGCGGGCTGGTGGCCGGGCTGGCCGACAACTTCCAGTCGAACAAGCACCTGACGGTGGTGGCCACCCGGCCGGACGGCACCAAGCTGGCCTTCCCGGCGGTGTGCCGGATCGACACCCCGCAGGAGGTGCTGTACTACCAGCACGGCGGCATCCTGCCGTACGTGCTACGGCAACTGGCGGCTAAAGGTTGACGCTGGCACCGGGAGCGGCCGGCGGGTAAACTGCCGGCCCGGTCACGGCGTGAGGCGTCCATGAACAACGCGGTCGGTTTCGGCTTTCTCGGGCTGGGGTGTGCGTTCTTCGTCGGCATCATCGTTGTCGTCGTCTACTACCTGCTCACCCTCCAGAAAGCCCTCCAGCGGTGCCACCCGGACAACCGCCGGATGCAACCGGGGCTGGTTTGGCTGAACCTGGTACCCTGCCTGAACTTGATCTGGCAGTTTCTAACGGCCATTCAGGTGCCGGACTCGCTCAAAGCTGAGTTCCAAGACCGCGGGCTGGACGAGGGCGGGGACTACGGCAAGACCATCGGACTTGCCTACTGCATCCTCGGGCTGGTCGGCGGGGTCGTGCAAAATGTCCCGCAGCTCGCCGCGCCCGGCAACCAGAACATGCAGTTCGTGGGCCTGGGCTTGGGCGGCCTGTTCGGCCTCATCAACTTGGCCCTGTGGATCACCTTCTGGGTGCGGATCGCCGGGTACAGCCGACAGCTCGCCGACCACGACGAGACGCGACCGGCCGATGACTACGAAGACGACCGCCGCCGCCGGCCCCGCGACGAGGACGAGTACGATGACTGACCACCAAACCCGCCGCCGGTTCCTGCTGACGGCCGCCGGCGGCCTCGCCGCCGCCCCGGCCTTCGGCATCGACCCGATCCAGCGGCCCGGGCCGACGCCGGACATCAAGCTGTCGCTGGCCGCGTACAGCTTCCGCCAGGCGCTCGACCTGACGAAGCCGACGATGGACCTGTTCGGCTTCATCGACCTGGCGGCCGGGCTGCCGCTGGACGCCGTCGAGTTGACCAGCTACTTCTTCGCCGACACGTCCGACGCCCACCTAGACAAGCTGAAGGCTCACGCCGCCGGCAAGAAGCTGGCCGTCAGCGGGGTGCCGATCCGCAGCACCTTCACCCACCGGGACGCCGGCAAGCTCAAGGCCGAGCAGGAGCAGGTGAACCAGTGGGCCACCCGTGCCGCCCGGCTGGGGGCGAAGACGGTCCGCATCTTCGCCGGGGCGATGGAGAAGGGCGACGACCCGGCGGCCTGCCTGAAACGGACGGTGGCGGCCATTGAGGCCTGCTGCGACCACGCGGCGACGGTCGGGGTGGTGCTGGCCCTGGAGAACCACCACGGCACCACCGGCACGGCCGAGCAACTGCTGGCCATCGTGCGGGCGGTTAACAGCCCGGCGTTCGGGGTCAACCTGGACACCGGCAATTTCCGCACCCCGGACCCCTACGCCGACCTGGCGGCAACGGCCCCGTATGCGGTCGTGTGCCAGGTTAAGACGGAGGTGTTCCCGGACGGCAAGACGCAGAAGGCCGACCTGGGCCGGGTGGTCCGGCTGCTGAAAGCGGCCAACTTCCACGGCTACGCAGCCCTGGAGTACGAAGCGGCCGAAGACCCGAAGCAGGCGGTGCCGCGGTACGCCAAGGAACTGCGACGACAGATCGCCGGTTAGGGCACCCGCCGGACCACCTTCACCTTGCTGTAGGTGGCGTCCGTCGGCAACTCGGTCAGCTTGTCCCCGGGCGACCACTTCCGGTCGGTCGCCACCCCGACGACGGCGAAATACTCGCCGGCCCCGGCGGCTTCTTCCCCGAACTGGGCCTCCGCCGCGAACTTCGCCCCGTCCCGGGTCGCTTCGCCCTGCACCCACCAGGTGCCGACCAGCTCTTTGCTGCTGACCGGGCCGACCAGCACGTACAGGCTTCGCTTGTCGTCCGGCTTGGCCGTCCCTTTGATGTCGGCCTTCAACTCCACCTTGGGCACGCCGTCGTCCGACTTGGGCCGTTTCAGGTCGTCCTTAGTCGGGGCCTTCTGGTCCACGGTTCCGAGGTCCACCGGGCCGGCGGCGAGGGCGACCAGTGCGGCGACGAGAGCGGTCTTCATCACGACCTCCAGCGGGGAAGGGTCTGGGTCCGTCTTATCCCGAACGCCCGCCGGGTCCACGCCCGGGCGGGTTCCGGGTCGCCGGCCCGACGGTAGTCTGATACAGTTCAATCTGATCCACCGCGAGGGTGGCGGAATGGCAGACGCACCAGATTTAGGATCTGGCGGGGGTAACCCCGTGGGGGTTCAAGTCCCCCTCCTCGCACTCACCTCGAACGCCGATCCCGAGCCGGGTTCGCGGCAGGGCCGGCCGCACTTGCGGCACCACACTAGCCAGATGTGAAGGCAGTGCGTGTCCGGGTGTTCGCTTCGCCGATTACCGCGGGAACGCCGCCGGCGGTCGCTAGGCCGCTTGTCCGTACCCGGGGGCATCGTCCACCACCAGAACCGTGTGGGCCTCCACGTCCGTGAACGCCAGTTTCTTGCCGTCGAGCAGGTTCATTCCGTCACCCAGGAGAGGGGGAAGCGGGCGTGGGTCATGGTCTTGCCGCCGGGCAGGAAGGTGCTGTAGGCGACGTGAATGCTGCCGTCCTTCGCCTGGATGCACGCCGGGTAGTGGAACCGCCCGGCCGGGTCGTCGGCCAGGTGGCGGGCCCACTTCCACGTCTTGCCCTCGTCGTCCGACAGGCTGGCCGCCAGACTTCAGGGCGATGGGTTGGCACCGTGCCGACCGACTCGCGGGAGCCGAACACGGCCACGTCGTCGGCCGTCCGCTCGCCGCTGCCGCGGTACCACGACAGCAGCAGCTCGCCGGACGGCAGTTCGGCGATGCCCGGGGCGTGGTTGTGCTGCGGGTGCAGCGGGAAGACCCGGACCTGTTCCAACCCGGCAGGCGGTGCCACAACGGCGAGCAGCAGAGCGATCATTGGCCGCCTCCCAGGAATTCGGCGCTTGCCAAGCCTTCCAGGGCAGCCGCCAGCGACTCCATCGGCAGCCCGATGACGTTGCTCACCGTGCCCCGCTCCACCGTCAGCAGCGGGTCGTCCGGCATCCGCACCGCGTAGGCGCCGGAGCAGCCGACCCACTGCCGGGTTTCGATGTACCGCTCGATGTCGGCGGCGGTCATCGCGGCCATGCGAACGACGCTCACCTCCTGCCACGTCACCTGCCAACCGCTCGGCACACACCACAGGCAGACGCCGGTCCAGAGTTCGTGCGTCGTCCCTTGCAACGCCCCGATGATGCGGCGGGCGTGGTCGGCGTCGTCCGGCTTGCCCACGACTCGGCCGTGCTGCCAGCCGACCGTGTCGGCCGCCAGCACCACCCCGTCGGCGACGAGGCTTGCCACCCGCTGGGCCTTCAGCCAGGCGAGTTCCGCGACGTAGTGCCGCACGTCGCCCAGCCGCGCTTCGGTCGGTTCGTCAATATCCGCCGGCCGCACGTCGAAGGTGTAGCCGGCCCGCTCGAGCAACTCGCGGCGGCCGCGGGAGCCGCTGGCCAGGGTCAGCCGGAACGGGAGGTCGGGCATGAGTCCACCGCCGCGAGGAGGGCCGGGAGCAGTTTATCCGGCGTCAGGTCGGCGAAGCAGCGGAACCCGTGCGGGCACTGCTTGAGGTAACTGCCGCCGCACGGCACGGCGGTCTCCACCCCGCCGCCGGGGCTGGTGTACGGCCCGTGCCGCCGCACCCGGGTGCAGAGGTACGGCGACACGCACCGGGTGCCCAGAGCGGCGGCGACGTGCAGCGGGCCGGTGTCGTTGGCCAGCATCGCGTCGGCCGCCGCCAGCACGGCGACCAGTCGCGGCAGCGGCGTCCGGCCGGTGAGGTCGAGTGCCGGCGACCGCAGCCCGGCCGCCACCTCCGCTGACAACGGGGTGTCATCTGCCGACCCGACCAGCACGACCGACCCGCGACCCAGCCGGTTCAACAGCTCCGCGAAGTGGGTCGGCGGCCAGCGTTTCGTTACCCACTTGGCTCCGGCGGCAACCGCGATGACGGGTCGCGGCAGATCGGCGAACAGCCGATGCACCGCCGCTGCCTCGGCCGCAGCCACCGGCAGCACGAACCGCGGCGCCCCATGCCCCGCCCCGATCGCCTGGGCGGCCAGCCAGTAGCGGTCCACCGCGTGCATCGCCGGCGGCGTCTCCACCAGCCGAGTGTAGGCGTGTCGGCTACCCTCCCGGGCGTCGGCGAAGCCGACCCGCTCCCGCGCCCCGCTGGCCGCACACATGAGGCCGGTGCGGGCCAACCCTTGCAGGTCCAACACCAGGTCGAACCGCTTCGCCCGTAGCCGGTTGGCGAACCGCAGCCCGTACCGCACGGCCGCCGCCGGCGACCCGCGGAACGCGCCGCGGTCGAACGGAATCACCTCGTCCAGGTGCGGGTGCCCGGCCAGCAGCCCGGCGGAGCCGGCGTTCACCACCCACGACAGCCGGGCCGCCGGATACCGCTCCCGCAACGAGGTCAGCACCGGCAGGGCGTGGGCAATGTCGCCCAGGGCACTGGGCTTCAGGATGCAGACGCGCATCACGAGTTCACCGCAGGGGGCGCGAGAGGGCGCAGAGGAAAGCAGAAAACAGCATCAGGAGTTGATCGGACCCGGATTTCTGTCTTCCTCCGCGCCCTCTCGCGGCCTCTGCGGTGAATCCTGCGCCAGAAGAGCGGCGACCAGCCCGAGTACGACGATGCCCAGCACGAACGGCAGCCCGCGGCTGGGGTGTTGGGCGAACACCAGGAGGCCGGCCACCGGCCCGGCGATCCGCCCGAGGGCGGCGAACGACTGGTTCACGCCCAACACCTCGCCCTGCCGGTGCGGGTCGGCGGCCTTGCTCACTAGGGACGCCACCGACGGGTTGACGAAGGCGAAGCCGAACACCGCCACCGTGACGGCCAGGTAGAACAGGCCGTTCAGGTTGGCCCCGCTGCCGCCCGCCTGCCGGAGCATCCAGCCGCCGCCGGCGACGGCCGTCAGGCCGACGAAGCCGAGCAGCATCAGCCCGACGCCGACGGCCATGAGTTGCCGCTCCGGCCGCTTGCCGGCCAGCCGGCGGTAGAACCCGCCCTGAGCCACCATCAGCACGAACCCGATGTAGGCGAAGACTAGGAAGTTGCCCTTCTCGTCCAGCCCGAAGGCGTCGGCGGTGAACAGGGCCAGCGTGCCCTCGAAGGTGGCGAAACCGAAGATGACGAGGAAGTACACCAGCACCAGCCGGCCGACGGTCGGCATGGCCAACACTTCCCGGGTGCGGCGCAAGCTGAAGAACTCCTTCGCCCCGGTCGGCCCGCCGGGCTTCCGCGTCTCGGGCATCAGGATGTAGGCCAGTACTAGGGCAACGGCCGACAGCCCGGCCGCGAGTGCCCCCGGCCCCCAATGGGCCGACTGGAAGAACTCCAGCCCGACGTAGGCGATGAGCGGGCCGAAGGTGAAGCCGATGCCGAAGGCCGCCCCGATCAGCCCCATGCCGCGGGCGCGGGTCTCCGGCGTGGTGCAGTCGGCGATGACGGCCGACGCCGTGCTGACACTCGCCCCGGCGACCCCGGCCCCGACCCGGCTCAGCAACAGCAGCACCAGGGCGAGCGTCCCCTGTTCCGGCGGCAGCGTGCTGGCGACGGCGAACAGGCTGTAGAAGACCACCGACCCGGCCAGGCTGAGCAGCATGATCGGCCGTCGGCCGTAGCGGTCGGACAGCCGGCCGAGCACCGGGGCGAACACGAACTGCATGAGCGAGAAGCTGCTGTAGATCGCACCGATCGTCGCCCCCTGCCACAGGTCCGACCAGCCGGCCATGTACTCCCGGGCGTACCGCGGGGCCAGCGGCAGCACGATGCCGAAGCCGAGCAGGTCGATGAACACCACCAGAAAAACAATCAGCATGGCCCGGCGGCGGGCCGGGTCGGCGGGCGTCGTCATGGGGATGTTCTACGGCCCGCCGTGCAACAGCCCAACACACCACCGCACCGCCCCCGCCGGCAAACCCGGCGCATCCCACCGCACTTTCCAGCACCCGCTTTCGCTACCCCCGTTGATCTTCGGCCGCCCGGCGGGAACACTTGCTGTTGGCCCCCGCCGGAGTCCGCATGACCGCCGACACGCTCCCCCGCCTCGCCCCGCCGCCGGCCGCCGACACCGGCGTTCGCACGGCCTTCCTCATCGTGGACACCGAGAGCGTGCCGGACGGCGATCTGCTGGCCCGCGTCAAGTATCCCGACGAAGGGCTGACACCGGATCAGGCCGTCGAGCGGGCCGGCCGGGAACAGGCCGAGACGAGCTGGAACAAGTCCGACTTCATCCCGGTCAGCTTTCACGTGCCGGTGGCCATCTGCGTCGTGCGGGTCGGTTCCGACTTCAGCCTCCAGAAGTTCACCTGCCTGGGGGCACCGGACTACCACCCGAAGAGGGTGGTGCGGGAGTTCTGGCACGGCGTCTCGCTCGAACCCCGGGCCAAGCTGGTCACTTTCAACGGCCGGGGCTTCGACCTGCCGCTGCTGGAACTCGCGGCGTTCCGCTACGGGCTGAGTTGCCAGAGCTACCTGATGGGCAGTCGTGACCGCTACCGGGGCAACTCGCTCGATCTCTGCGACTGGTTCAACAACTACGGCGCCGTGCGGTTGTCCGGCGGCCTGAACCTGCTCGCCAAAATTCTCGGCCTGCCCGGCAAGATGGACGTGGACGGCAGCGAGGTGTACCGGATGCACCAGGCCGGCCGGCTGCGGGAGATCAACGCCTACTGCCTGTGCGACACCCTCGACACCTACTTCGTGTTCCTGCGCAGCCGGGTGCTCACCGGCGACCTGACGGCCGAGGCGGAGCAAGAGCTGGTGGATCACGCCCGGGACTTTTTGGAAGGCAAGCTGGACGAAGTGCCGGCCCTGCGGGCGTATCTGGACCGTTGGGACGGTTGAGGCGCAGCCGTGGCAGTGCTTCTTGTTCGGGTCGGTGCCCTGCGGGCGTATCTGGACCGTTGGGACGGTTGAGACGCCCGGTCCGCCTCGGGGCCAGCCTGACGGGCATCCTGCGGGCGTATCTGGACCGTTGGGACGGTTGAGACCCTTGTTCGTAGCCCGAACCGCGAGCGAGGTACCTCGCTCGCGGTTCGGGCTACGAACC
>JAYVUZ010000244.1:0-17021 GCA_043787415.1 Fimbriiglobus sp.
AGCAGGGGGCGGGCCACGGCGGCTCCTCCGCAGGTGTCCCCTCATGCTCGCCACCGGACGGCCCCCCGGCTAGGTTTCGTTAGGATTTCTAAATCCGGCGAATATCGGTCCGGCGTGGGTATTTGTCCCGCCCGGCGCTTACCATGTCCGCTGTTCGGCTGGCCCGTGCCGTCGGACATTCTGTAGCCCAGGCCATGCTTATGACCCGCCTGACGCCCGCCCGACTCCTCCGGCCCGCCACGTTCCTGCTCGCCGCCGTGGCGCTCGCCGGGTGCAACCGCCAGCCAGCGCCGCCACCGGCCCCGCCGCCGCCGGCTGTCACGGTGGCCAAGCCGGTGTCGCACCCGGTACAGAGCTACAACGAGTACAACGGCTATCTGGACGCGGTCGAGACGGTCGAGGTGCGGGCGCGGGTGAAGGGGTATTTGAACGAGGTGCGGTTCAACGAGGGGGACGAGGTCAAGGCCGGCGACCCGCTCTACCTGATCGACCCCCGGGAGTTCGCCGCCGGGGTGGCCAAGAGCAAGGCCGACATCGCCCGGGCGGTGGCCGACACCGCCACCGCCCGGGCCAACATCAAGCTGGCCGAAGCCGACCTGGAGCGGCTGCGGGGGGCGTCCGCGGCCGTATCCAAGAGCGAACGGGACAAGGCCGAGGCGACGCTGGCCGCCGACCAGGCGCAGCTGGAAGTGGCCGCCGCCAACAAATCGTCGGCTGAGGCCGCCCTGCGGACGGCCGAGCTGCAACTCGGGTACACCGACGTCCGCGCCCCCATCGCCGGGCTGATCAGCCGCACCCGCGTCACCCGCGGCAATTTGGTCGGTCAGGCTGACGCCACCCTGCTCACCACTATTGTCAGCGTGGACCCGCTGTTCGTGTACTTCGACGCCCCGGAGCGGGATTTGGTCGAGTACCAGCGGTCGCTCCAGATCTCCCAGCGGCCGGCCACCGACCCGGTGTTCGCCGTCGAGGTCGGGGTGGCCACCGAGGACGGGTTTCCGCACCCCGGCAAGTTGGACTTCCGGGAGAACCGGGTGGACACCGGCACCGGCACCGTCCGGCTGCGGGGCCGGGTGCCCAACCCGACGGTGCCGCCGGGTAACGCCCGCGGGCTGTACACCGGGCTGTTCGCTCGGGTGCGGCTGCCGAGGGGTGACGCGGCCCCCCGGCTGGTCATCCCCGAGGAGGCGCTGATGACCGGACAGGAGGGCCGGTTCGTGTACGTCGTCGGGGCGGACAACCTCGCGACCAAGCGGACGGTGACGGTCGGCCCGCAGGTGTGGCGGGCCGACCCGCCGGGGTCGGCCCGGCCGGCGTGGACGCTGGTCAACCCGAAGGCCAAGCCGGGCGAGCCGCCGGCCTCGGCCCGGGCCGTGGTGGCCGTCGAGAAGGGGCTGGAGCCGGGCGACCGGGTGGTGGTGAACGGGCTACAGAAGGCCCGCCCCGGGGCGCCGGTGGCCCCGGATGAGTGGGATCTGAGGCCGCCGGCAAAGTGATCCTGCCGTCCTGCCGCTCACCCCCTCCGTCTGGACAACCTCGCATGATCTCCCGCTTCTTCGTCGATCGGCCGATCTTCGCCAACGTGATCGCCGTCCTCACCCTGCTGTTCGGCGTGGTGGCCCTGTACCGGCTGCCGGTCGAGCGGTACCCGGCCATCACCCCGCCGACGGTCGTCGTGTCCACCACCTACCCCGGGGCCAACGCCCAGGTGGTGGCCGACACCGTCGCCGCCCCCGTCGAGCAACAGGTGAACGGCGTCGAGAACATGATGTACATGAACTCGACCAGCTCGGCCGACGGGTCGTACTCGCTGACCGTCACGTTCGAGATCGGCACGAACCTGGACACCGCCCAGGTGCTGGTCCAGAACCGGCTGTCGATCGCCGAGCCGACCCTGCCGGAGGAGGTGAGGCGGCAGGGGGTGACGGTCAAGAAGCAGTCGTCCAACATCCTGCTGGCCGTGTCGCTCACCAGCGAGAAGAAGGTGTACGACGGGCTGTTCCTGTCCAACTACGCCACCCTCCGGCTGCGGGACGAGCTGAGCCGCATCGACGGCGTCGGGGACGTGCAGGTGCGGGGGGTCGGGGCCTACGCCATGCGGGTGTGGCTGGACCCGGACAAGCTGGCCGCCCGGCAACTGACCACCGCCGACGTGACGGCAGCGCTGGCCCGGCAGAACGTGCAGGTGGCGGCCGGGCAGGTGGGCCAGCCGCCCAACCCGACCGGGCAGGCGTTCCAACTGACCGTCACCACCCTCGGCCGGCTGACCGACCCGAAGGAGTTCGAGGGGGTGGTGGTCAAGAGCGGGGCCAACGGCCAACTGGTGTACCTGCGGGACGTGGCCCGGGTGGAACTCGGGGCACAGTCGTACGACTTCTACACCGAGCGGAGCGGCATGGAGTCGGCCAACGTCCTGGTGTTCCAATTGCCCGGGTCGAACGCCCTGGACGTGGCCAACCGGGTGCGGGCGGCAATGGACCGCATCCAGCCGACCCTGCCCGACGGCATGGAGTACAATATCCCGTTCGACACGACGCGATTCGTGGACCGGGCCATCAGTAACGTGTACCGGACGCTGGCCGAGGCCGGCGGACTAGTCCTCATCGTCATCCTGGTCTTCCTCCAGAGCTGGCGGGCGCTGCTGGTGCCGGCCACCACGGTGCCCGTCACCATCGTCGGGGCGTTCAGCTTCCTGTACCTGTTCGGCTTCAGCATCAACCTGCTCACGTTGTTCGGACTGATACTTGCTATTGGTATTGTGGTAGACGACGCGATCGTAATTGTCGAGAATGCCTCGCACCACATCGAGCAGGGTCTGGCCCCGCGGGAGGCGACCATCAAGGCGATGGACGAGGTGACCGGGCCGGTCATCGCCATCACCCTGGTGCTGCTGGCCGTGTTCGTGCCGACCGCCTTCCTCGGCGGCATCACCGGCCAGATGTACCGCCAGTTCGCCCTGACCATTGCCGCCACGGCCGTACTGAGTGCCATCAACGCCCTCACCCTGAAGCCGGCCCAGTGCGCCCAGTTCCTGCGCCCGCACGCCGGCAAGTCGTGGTTCACCCGGGCGTTCGACTTCGTCTACCGGCCGGTCGAGGGGGTGTACGTCTGGCTGGTGCGGCAACTGCTCAAGGTCTGGTACCTGGTACTAGTCGCATTCGTCGGGCTGGCCGCCCTAACGGCGTGGTGGTACCAGCAGGTGCCGACCGGGTTCCTGCCGACCGAGGACGAGGGGTATGCACTCATCGCCATCCAGCTCCCGGACTCGGCCTCACTGGACCGCACCCGGGCCGTCACCGACCGCATGAACGCGGTGTTCGCCCGCTACCGGGACGAGGGCAAGCTGGAAAACTGGTTCAGCTTGGGCGGGCTGTCGCTGCTGGACGGCACCGCCGCCCCGAACGGGGCGACGGCGTTCGTCACCTGGACCGACTGGAAGGTCCGCACCACGCCGGAGACTCAACAGGAGGCGTTGCGACAGGCGCTCCAGGGCGAGCTGTTCGGGTTCCAAGAGGCGAACGTGTTCGTCATCATCCCGCCGTCCATTCAGGGGCTGGGCTTCGCCGGCGGGTTCGAGCTGAAGATCGAGGACCGGGAGGGGGCCGGGCTGGACGCCCTACAAGACCGCACTCAGGCGGTCATCGACGCGGCCGGTCGGCGGCCCGAGATCACCCCGCCGCCGGGCATCCGCAGCAGCTTCCGGGCCGGGGTGCCGCAACTCTACCTGAACATCGACCGGGTGAAGGCCGAGAAAATGGGCGTGCTGCTGAGCGACGTGTTCGCCGCCCTCCAAGCCAACCTGGGGTCGGTGTACGTGAACGACTTCAACAAGTTCGACCGCACGTATCAGGTGCGGGTGCAGGCGGACGCGAGGTTCCGGGCCGACGCCGACCTCATCCGCCGGCTGGAAGTGCGGAACCGGGACGGCGGGCGAGTGCCGCTGGGCACCCTGATGACCGTGGAAACCCGGGTCGGCCCGCAGTCGGTCACCCGGTACAACCTGTACCCGGCGGCCACGGTCAGCGGGCAGACCCGGCAGGGGTTCAGTTCCGGCCAGGGGCTGGCGGCCATGGAGCAGGTGACGGCCGAGGTGCTGCCCCGGTCGATGGGGTCCGAGTGGACGAGCATCGCCCACCAGGAGCGGCGGACCAGCGGGCAGGCGGTGTGGGTGTTCGCCCTGGCCGTGTTCCTGGTGTACCTGGTGCTGGCCGCCCAGTACGAGAGCTGGCTGCTGCCGCTGGCCGTCATCCTGGTGGTGCCGCTCGGGCTGCTCGGGGTGGTGGCGGCGGTGTGGCTGCGGAAGTTCGACAACAACGTGTACACCCAGATCGGCATCGTACTCATCATCGCCCTGGCGTCCAAGAACGCCATCCTGATCGTCGAGTTTGCCCGCGAGCTGCGACTGGCCGGGCGAACGATTCGGCAGGCGGCCGTTGAAGCAAGCCGGATGCGATTCCGGCCGATCCTGATGACCTCGATCGCGTTTATTCTGGGGGTGGTGCCGCTGGTGACGGCCACCGGGGCCGGGGCGGCCAGCCGGCAGGCGCTGGGCACGGCCGTGTTCGGCGGGATGGTCACCTCGACGGTGCTGGCCGTGGTTTTCGTGCCGGCCTTTTATGTGGCCGTCCAGGGCCTGATCGAACTGATCAACGGCCCGCCCGTCGCCCGGCCGGAAAGAGGCGGGGCGATACCCAAGCTCCCGGTCGAGCAGCCCGGCACTTAGAGCAGCCCGGCCCGCTCCTCGAAGCCGAGCATCAGGTTGAAGTTCTGCACCGCCACCCCACTGGCCCCGCGGACCAGGTTGTCCTCGCAGGCCAGCACGATCACCGTGCCGCGGACCACCCGCACCGCCACGTCCAGGAAGTTGGTGTTGGCCGTGTCCTTCGTGGCCGGCAGGGTGTCCCGGACCCGGACGAACGGCTTGCCGGCGTAGAACTCGCGGAACACGCCGAGCAATTGGCCCTCGGTCATAGGCCGGGTCGGCCGGGCGTAGATGGTGCTGAAAATACCCCGGTCCATCGGGGCCAGGTGCGGGGTGAAGATCACCTCCACCGGCCGGCCGGCCACCTCGCCGAGGGCCTGCTCGATCTCCGGCGTGTGCCGGTGCCGGCCGACGCTGTAGGCGGAAATCGACTCGTTGCACTCCGGGAAGTGGGTGGTCAGCTTCGGCGTGCGGCCCGCTCCGCTCACCCCGCTCAGGCTGTTCACGATGAGTCCGGTCGGCTCGACCAGCCCGCCGGCCAGCAGCGGGGCGAGGCCCAGGATCGCCGTCTGCGGGTAGCAGCCGGGGTTGGCCACCAGCGTCGCCGGGCGGATGCGGTCGGCGTATAGTTCCGGCAACCCGTAGACGGCGTGGGCCAGGTTCGCCGTGTCGTGATGGCTCGCGCCGTACCACTCGGCATAGGTATTAGCGTCCCGCAGCCGGTAGTCGGCCGACAGGTCGATGACGCGGATGCCGGCGGCGAGTAGCGGGCCGACGGCGTCCATGCTCGCCCCGTGTGGCAGACAGCCGAACGCGACTCGCACACCCTTCGCTTTCAGGGCGGCGGCGTCGAACGGCTCGCACGTCAGCTCGATGCGGCCGAGCAGCGACGGGTGGTGGTCCGTCACCGGCAGCGGGTCGCGGCTGGTGACGGCGGCGATCTCGGCGTGCGGGTGACGCAGCAGCAGCTTCATCAGCTCGACGGCGGTGTACCCGGACCCGCCGAGAATCGCCACCTTCACCCGGTCCATGTCGCAGCCCCGTAAGGTCTGTTACTATACCGACGCCATGTCCGAGCCGCTGACTATCGCCGCCGCCGCCCCGCTCGTCCGCAGCGGCGAACTGACGCCGTCGGAACTGCTGGAACAGTGCCTCCGCCGCATCGACATCTACGAGCCGGCGGTGCAGGCGTGGGTGTACCTCGACCGCGAGCGGGCACGCCGGGACGCACAGAAGTTGACGGACGAGGCGAAGGCCGGGCGGGTTCGCGGGCCGCTGCACGGGGTGCCGGTCGGGGTGAAGGACATCATCGACGTGTTCGACATGCCGACCGGCTGCGGCTCCAAGCTGTGGGCTAACAGCTACGCCCGGCGGGACGCGACGGTGGTCGAACGGCTGCGGCAAGCCGGGGCAATCATCCTCGGCAAGACGGTGACGACGCCGTATGCGTACCTCGACCCGCCGGTAACGCGGAACCCGTGGGACTTGACCCGCACCCCCGGCGGCAGCAGCAGCGGCAGCGCTGCCGCAGTGGCCTGCGGTATGTGCCTGGCCGCGCTCGGCACGCAGACCGGCGGCAGCCTGACCCGTCCGGCCAGTTACTGCGGGGTGTACAGCCTGAAGCCGACCTATGGTCGGTTGAGCGTGGACGGCGTGCTGCCGCTGGCACCGAGTCTGGATCATGTCGGCATTTTGGCCAACTGCGCCCGCGATCTGACCGTGGTGTATGAAGTCGTCGCTGGGGCCGACCCGGCCGTCAGGGGTGGGGCGTATCGTCCCGTCGGATCGGCACTGCGTGATGTGGACCGCGCGATTGCCGACCGACACCCTTTCAGTGCCTTGCTGCCAAGAGACTTCTATGCTGGCAAACTCTCGCCTGAAGTCGCACTGATGATGAGCCGGTTGGAAACGGACATCCAGAACGCGAGCGATGGGGCCGGCACCCTCGGTGTGGTTTTGCCAGTCGGTTTCGATGAGGTTCACCGCCACCACCGGCTGATGATGGCTACCGGAGCGGCTACGACTCATGCCGAGCGGCTGGTGCGCCGGCCAGACGACTACCCGCCCCGGATCGCCGAACTAGTCCGGGACGGGCAGGCCGCCACCGCTGCCGAATTGATTGCCGCCACCGACCTCCGTGACCGGCTGCTCGACCAGTTCGATGACACCTTCTGGATGCCGTCGCTACTCATTCCCGCCACGCAGGATGCGGCACCGGCTGACGGCACCACGGGTAGCCCGTGGTGCAACTCCCCGTGGAGCTTCCTCGGGGTGCCGGTCGTGTCGGTGCCGGTCGCTCGGACGGCTGATGGGTTGCCAATGGCGGTGCAACTCATCAACGGTTACTTCCACGAGACGAGCGTTCTGACCGAAGCCGCCCGATTGGAACGGCTGGCCGACTTCAACCACCGCCTGCCGCCGGTGCCGGCGTGACGCCGGCGGTGCTGTACGAGGACAACCACCTGCTCGCCCTGGACAAGCCGAGCGGGTTGCCGGCCGCCCACTTCGACGGCGACACCGGCACCGCCGACCTGTGGGCCAAAGAGTACCTGCGGGCCAAGTACCGGAAGCCGGGCAACGTGTTCCTCGGGGTGGTCCATCGGCTCGACCGGCCGACGAGCGGGGTGCTGCTGTTCGCCCGCACCAGCAAGGCCGCCGCCCGGCTGAGCGAGCAGTTCCGCGACGGCACCGCCGCCAAGGTGTATCTGGCCGTGACAACCGGCTGTCACTGGCCGGATACCGGCGAGTTGCGTGACTGGCTGTTCCACGACGACCCGGCCCGGCGGGTGCGGGCGGTGCCGCCAGACACCCCGGGGGCGAAGCCGGCCGAGACGGCGTTCACCGTGCTGGCCCGGGACGGCGGCCGGACGCTGCTGGAGCTTCGCCCGAAGACTGGCCGCAAGCACCAACTCCGGGTGCAATTGGCGAGTCGCGGCGGGCCGATCATCGGCGACACCAAGTACGGCTCGCCGGTACCGCTCGGCGAGGCCATCGCCCTGCACGCGAAATCGCTGACGGTGACGCACCCGACCCGCGGCGAACTGCTGACCTTCACAGCGGAGTTGCCGCGACACTGGCCGTTGTAGGGCACGGTTCACCGTGCCCTACAACAGTCCCATGACTGCCGACGAGAAGCTGGTTGCCATCCTGGCCGCCGTCCAGACCGACCCCGGCGGGAGGGGTCTGGCACGCGACCCGGCCGACAACCTGTTCACCGCCACCGCCGGCGACTTCCAGGCGGCGTGCCGGGTGCTGGCCGCGCACCCAGTCGCCAGCGTACTGACCGGCTTCTACATCCCCACGGCCGACCCGCCGGCGTTCGAGACGGACGGCCCACTCGGGGCGGCCTTTCTCGTCCGTGCGTTGATCGCTGCCGGTGGCCTCGGGACGGAGGTCGGCGAACCGCCTGTCATGCAGGCACTCCAGGCCGGACTGGCGGCCGCCAGCCACGCCAATGTGTCCGAGCGACACGCTCGGCACCACCGGATCAACTTGGAGCGGGCCGGGCCGGCGGCCGACGGTAAGAGGTACACCATGAGCGGGTGGGACGTCACCCCGTACCACAACCCCCGACTGGACGAGTCTGCTGGCAGGGCGGGATCGGGTGAAGTGACCATCGGCATCGGCGACGGCGGGAACGAGGTCGGCATGGGCAAGATTCCGCACGAGACGGTGGTTCGCAACATCCCGAACGGTGATCTGATCCATTGCCGCGTTCCAACCGACCACCTGATCGTCGCCGGGGTTAGTAACTGGGGGGCATATGCCCTAGCCGCCGGTTTGTTCGTACTCCGGGGCGTAATGCCGCCGGCCGACCTGTTCGACCCCGACTGCGAGCGAGGGATTCTCGAAATCATGGTCCGCGAGGGGCCGCTGGTGGACGGCGTCACCGGCCAGCAGACCGCCACCGTGGACGGCCTCACCTGGGACGAGTACGCCGCCCCGCTCATCCGCATCCGCGAGATTCTGGAGTCGTGATGCGCACCGCCGCCGATGTGCGGGTCGCCTGCCGGGCCGGCACCCACACCACCCCGACGCCGGGGCTGGCCGCCGGATTCGTGCAAGCGAATCTGGTCTGCCTGCCACGAGACTGGGCGTTCGACTTCCTGCTGTTTTGCCAGCGGAACCCGAAGCCGTGCCCGCTGCTGGACGTGACTGAACCCGGCGACCCGGAGCCGAAATACGCCGCCCTCGGGGCCGACCTCCGCACCGACCTGCCGGCCTACCGCGTCTGGCGGGATGGGGAACTGGTGGCCGAGCCGACCGACGTGCGGGACCACTGGCGGAGCGACCTCGTCGGCTTCCTGATCGGCTGCTCGTTCACCTTCGAGGCGGCGTTGCAAACCGCCGGCGTGCCGGTGCGGCACATCGACCAGGGGGTAAACGTGCCGATGTACCGCACCTCGGTGCCGTGCGTGCCGGCCGGGCGGTTCAGCGGCCCGCTAGTGGTTTCGATGCGACCGCTGACACCGGCCCAGGCGGTGACGGCGACACGAGTGTGCGGCCGATTCCCACTGGCCCACGGAGTGCCTGTCCACTTCGGCGACCCGGCCGCCATCGGCATCCGGGACATCGCGAAGCCGGACTTCGGCGACCCGGTCGAGATTCGCCCCGGCGAGGTACCTGTTTTCTGGGCGTGCGGCGTCACCCCGCAGGCGGCCGTCATGCAGGCCAAGCCGCCGTTCGCCATCACCCACAAACCGGGGCACATGTTCCTGACCGACCTCCGCGACCACCAGATGGAGGGCTGACGCCTGGCTGGTAAGATGTCACGATGACCCCACTCGTCTGGGACTGTCGCGGCCGCCGGCTGGAGATCGGCCTGCGCCCGCTAGTTATGGGTATCGTCAACGTGACGCCGGACAGCTTCTCCGATGGCGGCCAGTTCCTCGACCCGGCGGCAGCTGTGGACCACGGGCTGAGACTGGTCGCCGACGGTGCGGACATCTTGGACGTGGGCGGCGAATCGACCCGCCCCGGGGCCGATCCGGTGCCGGCCGACGAGGAACTGCGGCGGGTACTGCCGGTGGTCCGCGAACTGGTCAAGCGGGCCGGGGTGCCGGTGTCCGTGGACACGTCGAAGGCGGGTGTGGCTGCCGCCTGCCTGAATGTTGGGGTCGCGATTATCAACGATGTGACCGGACTCACCGACCCGGCAATGGTACGGTCGTGTGTAGCGGCTGGGGCCGGGGTGGTGATGATGCACATGCGCGGCACGCCCCAGACCATGCAGCGCGACCCACAGTACACCGACGTGTCGGCAGAAGTCGGCGACTTCCTCCGCGACCGGCTGGACGCCCTGGAAGCGGCCGGCCTGCCCCGCGACCGGGTGGCCATCGACCCGGGCATCGGGTTTGGCAAGGCGCTCGACCACACGCTCCAACAGATCGCCCGACTGGTTGAATACAAGCGGTTCAACCGGCCGGTGGTGCTGGGGTTGTCCCGCAAAGGCTTCCTCGGGCAGATTACCGGCCGGGAACGGCCCGACCGGCTGGCTGGCACCCTGGCCGTCAACTGTTTCGCCGTCGCCGCTGGGGCTGCCCACGTCTTGCGGGTGCATGACGTGGCCGCCCACCGGGACGCCGCCTTGCTCCACGAGGCCATCGCCCGCCATGCCCGCTGACCTACAAACCGAGTGCGAGGGGATCGCCCGCCGGGCGAAAGCCGCCAGCCGTGAACTGGCACTGACTTCGACCGCAGTAAAGAATGCTTGGCTGAATGCGGTCGCCAGACGGCTCTGCGCCGCCGTTGACGAGGTGCTGGCTGCTAACTGCGAGGACGTGAGGGCTGGCACTGAGGCTGGCCTATCAGCCGCAGTTCTTGACCGGCTGACCCTGACCCCCGCGCGGCTTGGCAACGTTGCCGCGGCTTTGATGCAAGTGGCGACCCTACCCGACCCGGTGGGCGAAGTCCGCGAGGGGTCGGTCCGGCCGAACGGCTTGCAGGTGCAGAAGGTGAGCGTGCCGCTCGGGGTGGTGTTCTTCCTGTACGAGTCCCGGCCGAACGTCACCGCCGACGCCGCCGCCCTGTGCGTGAAGAGTGGCAACGCAGTCATACTGCGTGGCGGGAAGGAGGCGGCCCACAGCAACGCCGCCCTACACCGCGTCTTGGCCGGCGAGCTGCCCCGGCACGGACTGTCAGCCGATGCCGTTCAACTGGTCGCCACCTCAGACCGGGCAGCCGTCGGCCACCTGCTCCGGCTGAACCAGTTCATCGACCTGACCATCCCCCGAGGCGGCGAGTCGCTGATTCGCCGGGTGGCCGCCGAGGCGACCATGCCGGTGCTCAAGCACTACACCGGCAACTGCCACGTCTACGTCGATGCGTCCGCCGACTACGACATGGCCGAGCGGATCCTTCTAGACGGCAAGTGCCGGCGGCCGGGGGTGTGCAACGCCACCGAGAGCTTGCTGGTCCACGAGTCGGTCGCGGCCGACTTCCTCCCCCGGCTGGCAACGGCCCTGGCGGCAAACGGGGTCGAGATGCGAGGCTGCGAACGCACCTGCAAGTTGGTGCCCACAGCGACCCCGGCCACGGAGTCCGATCACGCGGTCGAGTTCCTGGACCTGGTACTGTCGGTGAAGGTGGTGCCGAGCCTGGAGGCGGCGACGGACCACATCGCCCGGTACGGTAGCGGCCACACCGACGCTATCGTGACCTGTGACCTGTCGGCGGCCCGGCAGTTCGTGGCCCGGGTCGATTCGGCGGCGGTGGTGGTGAACGCCAGCACGCGGTTCAATGATGGCGGCGAGTTGGGACTGGGGGCGGAGATCGGCATCAGCACGGACAAGCTCCACGCCCGCGGCCCGTGTGGGCTACGCGAGTTGACCAGTTACAAGTGGGTAATCACCGGTGACGGCCAGGTTCGCGGCTGAGCGGGCTTGACGCCGCCGGCGGATGGGTTAGAAAAGATAACGAAGGGCGTTTAGCTCAGTTGGCTAGAGTACCACATTGACATTGTGGGGGTCACAGGTTCAAGTCCTGTAACGCCCAGTGAGCCGAAGCCCCGCAAGGATAGTGTCTTGCGGGGTTTTTGTTTTCGCGGCCGAGCGAGTCAGAGGTAGCGTTCCGACACCGTTTCCGGGGGCGTGAGATGGCGAAGGGCAACAACTCGCAGGGCAAAGAGAAGAAGAAACCGAAGAAAGGGGCCAAACCGGCCCCGGTCAAGACGCCGCCGCCGCCGAAGAAGTAGCAGCAGCGGATTGAACGTGTTGCCTGGGAGCGATCCCGCCCCGGCGGGATGATCGCCGAGGCGTGGTGCTTGCGGCAGTGATTGTCGTCCATCCACTCCGACGGGCGGGTCAATTTGTGTGTCATGTCTAGGTACAATCACACGTCTTTTCCAGAGCGTCCAGCACTCTCTGAACTGTCCCTAGGTCGCGTCGGCGGGGGTGTAATGCTTCGAGCCGTGTGTGAAGCAATTCGTCCAGCAACTTGAGTTCCCGCAGTTCGGTTCAGGCGGCGTCCTCGGCCGGTGGGTGGAGGTAGACATTGTGCGGGTTATCGTCAGGACTCCGTTGTGACGAACACTTAGGGAACGGGCCGGTGGAGTTGCCGGCTCCGGGGATCGGTCGGACACTTCGC
This sequence comes from Fimbriiglobus sp., assembly GCA_043787415.1. Classification (GTDB taxonomy): domain Bacteria; phylum Planctomycetota; class Planctomycetia; order Gemmatales; family Gemmataceae; genus JAXMAZ01. The sequence continues at coordinate 12,287 of JAYVUZ010000244.1, forward strand.
AGGCACCTTCAAGACGATGAGCTTTGCTACGGCGGCATGTGTTTGGGCACATTACCGTGGCTGCCAGTCGAACAGGAGCCGGCGTCGGCAGCATCGTCTGGCAAGACGGTCGACTACCACGCCACTCACCGGCGGTGCGGGTGGCGTAGTAATCGTCCGTCTTGCCGTCTGTGGTGATGCTCAGGAGAGCTTGCCAGCCGTGTCGGGTTACTCGGCGTGACGATATGGAAGTCACGAATACCGTCCTGCCGGTCGTGTGTTATCAGAGGGTGTCGGTGTTCGCCTCCGGGAGCCGGTTCGACGGCGAACTGATGGTGCCGGTGGCCTTTGGCACCGATGACCCGACCCGCAGTATGCGGTTCTAGGGATAGCGGACGCAAGGCCTGAACACATAAGGGGTACAGATCGTCCGGGATGAATTTGACAACCGCTACGGCTCGTTCCCGTTCGACGTAACCGAGGCGATAGTAGCCGGGTGACCGGCGGCGACGCCCGGGTCCGGTTCGGGCCGGGTGAGGTGACGGCGGACGTGATCCGGGCTGAGTGGCTGTTCTTCGACCCGCCGGTGCCGGACTCCAAGTGGGTAGACCTCGACCTACCGGGCAGTGTGATCGGACTGTTCAAGCCGTTCTGCTTCTGTCCGGACCTCACCGACCTGTCCCCGCTAGCAGGCGAGTCGCCGGCCGCCACGCCCCTACCATCGGGCCACGGGTGCCCGATAGGATGTGGGACTGGCGGCCGGGCGCGGGCAAGCCCTGCGTGCCCTGCCGACCCCCGAAGCGGACGCCCTGGCCGCCGCGTGGCTCCGCTGCCGGGCGATGATGGCAACCGTCTTGGTTCCCACTGGCGTCGGGAACGGCCGGCAGACATGGCCGTGAGCGAAGCGGCGGGGTCTGATGTCGGACCCACAATGGGGGTGGTGTCGTGCCCGACAGTGGGGGCGGTGCCGCTGCTGGCCCCGGCCTCGCCCCCACTGTCGGACCGGCTACGGGTTCTTACCCGACGACGCCGTAGTCGCCGCCTGGAAGGCGGTCAGCACGCCCTTCCAGGCGGCGGTTGGTCAAGGCTACGGCGGGTAACGGTCTGACCCGTAATGGCGGTGCAGGGCGTTCTTCCGGTCGGTCGTACTGTTCACCTGTAACTCGCCAATCATATTCTGTTGCAGGCACCGCATGTACCAGTTAATAAAATTATTTTTCAAATAAATAAAAATAAGTTGATTGCTGCTGTCGTTCAACATGGTCAAGCGGGCGGTGCCGGCGGCTTCGCGCTGGAGTTCCTGCATATCATGTCGATGGCCTTGTGCGTCTTCCGGCTGCACATCTCCGGTTCCGTGCCACCGTGGAACCCGTCGGCCGCCCCACGGTGTTCGGGTTCCGGTATTGCGGTCGCTTCTCGGCCGATTCTGGGGGTCAGATACCCGGCGGTTCGCCAACGCAGTCTTGAGGATCGCCCGCACCGGCGTCCCGTGGCTAGACCTACCGGAGCGGTTCGGTCCGTGGAACGCGGCCTGGTGGCGGTTCGCCCGGAGGCCGACGCCGGCGGTTGCGGGCGGGTGCGGGAGGCCGCCCGTCGAACTCGACCTCCACCCGGTACGGCGCCAGGCCCAGGAAGTCGGCCCGCAACTCCCCGGAGTAGTGGGGGAACTCGTCCGACTCGATCCGGATCGTGAACGGGTCGTTCGGCCGGAACGGCGACAGCAGGCGAGACAGGCGGATGCTCAACCGGCGGAACATCCGCTCCGACCACACGGTCCGCAACCCGCTCATTTTCAGCAGCGTTCCGTGCGGGCTTACGTCGCGCGGGGGCCTGATGTCCCAGCGGTTCTGAACCTCGGACAGCAGGAGCGAACCGTTGTCGTACTGGTCCCAGTCCACTACCGCCTGAACCTCGTCGGCTCGCTTCGGGCAGCGGGAGACAATTTCCAGCCGCCGCGACAGCTTGTCGGCCGCGAACTGGCCCACGCCCTTCTCGCCGAGTATCCGCCGCCCCTTCGGGGTGATCTGGCGGCCCTTGCCCACCTTGGTGCTCGCCGCCGGCTCCATCCAGCGGGTCAACAGGATGGACACGTCCATCCCGAAGCCGTCGTCGCGGACTTCGAGGAAGCTGTCCGAACCCGCGCCGCCGCGGAAGGTCACCGTCACCGTGGAGGCGTCCGCGTCGTGCGAGTTCTTCACGAGTTCGCCCAGCGCGACCACCTCGTCACTGATCAGTTCCTCGCCGATCAACTTCAACAGTCGGGCGCGGGGCTGGAAGGCGATCGAACCGTTCTTCGGCTGCGTGCTCACTGGCTCAACTCCTGTCCAGTGTCCGGCGGAAACTTTTTGCGATGGCTTCAGCCAAAGCCGGGGGTACGGCGTTGCCGAGCTGAACCCACTGGTCGGAGGGCGACCCGCAGAACAGGTAGCCGTCGTGGAACGACTGCGCCCGTGCCGCTTCCCGGAGGGCTGATGGATCGCACCTGCGTCGGGTGGATGTACCCGTCGCCACGCAGGCGGGCGTACTTGTCGTCGAACACGTCCTTCCGGTAGCGCATCAGGTCTGCCCGGCCGTGCTGTTCCAGGAAGTGGATGCTGTCCTCGCCCGGTCGCAACATCCCGTAGAGTTCGAGGTCGCGCGGGTTGTGGTAGCGGACCGTGTGCTGGAACAGCAGCCGCGACGGCCGGAGGATGCCGAACTTGGACAGGTAGCGGCGGAAGCGGACATCCTCGGCAAGGGCAGCCGGCGGCCACTGCTCGACAGCCACGCCCGACCCCGCCTCGCGCACCGGCAGGTCGAATATCGCCTCGGCCAGACCCACGGCCGGCAGCGCGTCGAGGTCGATGTCCTGCCGGCGGACATCCTGGTACTCTTGCGGCGGACGGGCGGGCATGAGCGACAGCCGCGACGCCACGAGAAAGCACCGTACCCGGTCCTGGGGCACGCCGAACGCCGCCGCGTTGAGTTGCCACACCTCGGTGCGGTAGCCGCCCTCTTCCTCCAGCCGGTGGGCGACGGCTTCGAAGAACGACATCTCCTCTTTCCGCGCCGACTACATGCCGGGCACGTTCTCCATGAGGAACAGCTTCGGCTTCAGCTCGATGGCCGCCGCGACCATCCACTCCCACAGGTGATTCCGCTCGTCGTCCTCGATTCGGTATCCGGTGTGGGTCTTTTTCGACCGGAACCCGGCCGTGGAAAAACCCTGACACGGGGGGGAGCCGAGCAGCACATCGAGCTGACGACCGGCCAGCCGGCGGAGCACCCCCCTGGGCAGCGCGCGAACGTCCCCGCTCATCGCCCGCTGGTCGGGGACGCCTGGGTGGTTGAGCCGGTACGTTTTGATCGCCGTCTCGTCGAGGTCGACGGCAGCGAGCACATTGAACCCTGCCCGCCCGAACCCCTCGGACGACCCGCCGGCACCGCAGAACAGGTCAACTAAGGTGGGCGTTTCCGACGCCATGACGCGGGCGGCTTCCTGCGCCCGGTAGTAGCTACAGAACGGCCGCAGGTCACATCTGTCGCACAGCGGCTTCGGCGCGCGACAAACCGCCCGGCCGTGCTCGATCAGGTTGACGTGGAGCGAGTACCGCAGCGGGGGGCGGGATCAGATCGGCGAGAACCCGCTGCAGTTTCTTGTGGTCCAGCCCCACCAAATCGAGGCCGAGTTCGCGGTACGGGCCGAGTCGGGCGAGCACCCGACCGACGTGCGTGTCCGCCGGAAAGACCTGCCGGCCGAACGAGTACATCAGGATGCAGTACGCGCTCTTCCGCTCGATCTCCGGGAGGCCGCACAGGAACGCTTCGAGCCGCGCGTCGGTCCACTCTCTCGCGGGTTCCAGGGAGGGTAGTGGCCCGGACGTCGGCACGCTCGTAGCTCGAGCGGATGCCGGACGCACCCCCGCCATGCCCTCGCTGCTCGGCCACGCACGTCGTCCGCAATGGCCCCGGTCGATCCGGGGCGCCCAGCTTCCGGTGCCGGGGATGCGGGCGGCGGTTCGTCGCCTCGCCTCGCAAGGGGCCGGTGCCCGAGGCGGACAAGGTGGCCGTCGAGCGGATGCGGGCCGAGCGGCTCAGTCTGCGGGCCATCGCCCGCATCACCGGCCGGTCCCGCTCCTGGCTGCAAGGGTTCGTCAACGACTTGTACCGCGAGCGGACCCCGCACGCCCCCGGGCGGCTCAAGAAAAGGCCGGCGACCTGACGGTGGAGGTGGACGCGTTGTGGCCGTTCGTCCGGGGCAAAGCCCGGGTCCGGTGGGTCTGGGCGGCCCTGGACACGGACACCCGGCAGGTGGTGGCGATGGCCGTCGGGGATCGGTCCGAGGACACCGCCCGGCGGCCGTGGGCGGCTGTGCCGCCGGCGTACCGGGACCGGGCCATCATCTGCACCGACTTCTGGTCGGCGGACCTGGCGGTGGTGCCCGTGGAGCGGCACGCGGCCGGCGGCAAGGAGGCCGGCCTCACTTGCCATGTGGAGCGGTTCTGGAGTACCGCCCGGCAGCGGTGCCCCCGGCTGATGCGGACATCGCTGCCGTTTTCGAAGTGCGTCGAGAGCCACGTCGGCGCCCTCTGGTACTTCCTCCGCCACGACAACTCGTCATTGCTGTAGGGCCATTACCCCAAATATGACTGAGTTGATGTATTGCATGGTACCCTTTCGGGTAGTGGCCTCAGCGTAGGGATGCGTTGTAGTGGCGGATGAAGTACCACAGGGCACCCAGGTGGTTGCGGTCGCACTTGGAGCAGGACAGGGTCTT
>JAYVUZ010000245.1:0-25969 GCA_043787415.1 Fimbriiglobus sp.
CGGTCCGGCTGAGCGTTGGCCGGCCGGACCGGCTCACGCCCGCCGCTCGCCGGAGGCGCCTGCATCGCCGCCATCACCTCGCCGCCGACCTGTTGCAGGGCCGCGTGCCCCGGGGCCAGCTTCAGCGCCTCGGCCACGTCGGCGGCGCAGGCCGGGTCGCCGGTCGCCTGGAAGCGTTCCCGGGCCAGCTTCACCCGGCACACCGCCCACGCCGCCAGTTGGTCGTCGGACATCGCCACCCGCTCGGCGAACGCCGCCTTGAACAGCAGCGACGCCAGCCGCAGACTGCTGGGTTCGGTGGTCGCCTTGGTGAACAGGTCGGCCGCCGAGCGGAGGGCGGCCGGGCCGTCGTCCGGCTGTCGGGCGGCGAGCGGGGCGCAGACGAGCAGCACCGCGGCGACCGCGGGGAGGGGGCGGGGCATCGGCGCGTCCTGCGCGTGGGGGGTGTCGGCGGGGGTTTGTAACCGGGGCGGCCGAAGTGTGCAACTTCAACTCATCGGGTGTTGAGGTGGCGGACTTAAGCCGATTTGGTTTGTAGCCCGAAGCGCGAGCGAGGAGGGATGTCACTCGCTCGCGCTTCGGGCTACGAACCCTGGCCGCCACGCCTTGCGCTTGCGCACGTGCCGGCACGGCCGACCTGCCGGCTGGTCGGCACAACCGCACCCGCCCCCACCGCCGGCACGACGCACACCAGCGGACGACCCGGCCGACCGATTCCCCCGGCCTTGCCCCGGCCCGCTGGTTCGCCCCGTCCGGCGCCGTCGATACCACCGGCACGCGGGCGGTGCAGTGTCGGCGGCCACGGATCGGCCGCCGACGGCCCGTAGGGGATTGAACCATGAGGATGCGCGGACGGATGCGGGTGCTGGCGGCGAGTGTACTCGCGGGCCTCGGGTCGGCGGCCGTCGCCGACTACACCCCGGCCACGGCGTGCGACCCGTGCGGCAGTGGGGTGGTGGCCAGCGAGCCGGCCGGCGGGCTGGTCGGCCGGCTGTTCGGCCGGCTCAGCGGCGACCTGGTGCCGGTGAAGGAAACCGTCACCCGAAAGGTGAACGAGACGGTCTACCGGGACGTGACCGAAATGGTCCGCCGGCCGGTGTACGAGACGAGCACCAAGCCGGTGACGGAGACGGTCATGCGGGAGGTGGCCGAGACCACCTTCCGCGAAGTGCGGTACACCGTCCAGAAGCTGGTGACGGAGACCCTGTACCGGGACGTGACGACCACCATGTGCAAGCCGGTGGTGGACCCGTGCGGCAAGACCGAGACGGTGTGGGCCGACCACCCGGTGTGCCAGACGGTGTGCCGCCAGGTGCCCGTCTGCACCACCCAGACGGTGTGCGAGACGACCCTCAAGGACGTGTGCCGGACGGTCAGCCGGCCCGTCACCGAGTGTGTGACCAAGCAGGTGTGCAAGACGGTCAGCCGGCCGGTGACGGAGACCTGCGTCAAGGACGTGTGCCGGGAGGTGAGCGAGCCGGTGCAGACCACCCGCACCGTGTGCAAGCAGGTGCCGGTGCCGGGCTGCGAGACGGTGTGCCACCGCGGCAGCTTGCGGCTGGCCCGGGTGAACGACTGCCCGACCGACCCGTGCGCGACTTCGCCGTGCCCGGCAGCCGGGTGCGGCGACCCGTGCCAGCCGTGCGACCCGTGTGCCACCAGTATCGGCGGCGGCAACGCCATCGGCAGCGTCGGCAGCCGGCTCGGTCTGAGCGGCGGCTTCGGCGGCCTGCCCGTCGGCGGGCGGCTCGGGCTGGGCACCGGCCGGCTGGCCTTCGTCCGCGACGCGGACACCACCAGCAGCCGCGGCGTCACCCGCTACCAGACGGTCAGCGAGACGGTGCCGGTGACGCAGTACGTCAAGCGGACGGTGGTCGAGAAGGTGCCCGTCACCACCACCCGGTTCGTCAAGGAGACGGTGGTCGAGACCGTGACCGTTCCCGTGACCCGCATGGTCAAGGAGACGGTCCACGAGAAAGTTCCGGTGACGGTCCGCAAGAAGGTGCCGGTCACGCAGATGAAGAGCGTAACGGAAGTGGTCAAGCGGACGGCCCACGGGTCGTGGGTGGCGGCGGACGCGTGCGGCGGGGTGGCGGCGGCCAACGGGGCCATCCTGGGCGACGCCGGCAAGGGCGTGCCGGCCGGGTGCGGCACCTTCGACTGCGGCGGCGCGGGCCGGGTGTTCCTGGAAGGCCGGCCGCACGTCCGCACCGTGCCGGTGACGCGAATGGTGCCGTGTGCCGAGACCAAGAGGGTGCCGTACACCTGCACTAAGACGGTGTGCGAGGAGGTGGTCAAGCGGGTGCCCTGCACCGTGACCAAGTGCGTGCCGACCACTGTCACCAAGTGCGTGCCGGTGACGAACTGTCGGATCGTCTGCGAGCCGGTGACGCGGAAGGTGGCCACCACTGTGTGCGTGGACAAGTGCGAGACGGTGACCAGGTGGGTGCGGGCGCCGAAGTGCGACCCGTGCGTGGCCGCCAAGCCGGCCGCCTGCGACACGTGCGCCGGCGGGCTGGCCGGGGTGATGACCGACCCGTGCCACCCGAAGCCGCTGCGGGACTTCCTGGGCGGGCTGTTCAAGGGCCGCATGGGCTGCGACCCGTGCCGGCCGGTGGCCTGCGACACCTGCACGACCGGGTGCAGGTGAGGTGAGCGTGTCGTGGCGAGCGGCCGGCGTGAGCCGGTCCGGTTCGGGGGCGGGGGCCACACCTCGCTACCGGCCGGACCGGCTCACGCCGGCCGCTCGCCTTTGTTTCGGGCGCGGCCCGCCCACTCTGGTACGCTAACCGTGTCCCCGGAGTGCCTGCCATGCTGCCGCTTCTGCTCGCCCTGCTCCAGCCGCCGGCCACCGCGGTGCCGTTCGACACCCCGGCCGCCGACGACCTGGACGCCATCCGCAAGAAGGCCGAGAAGCGGCCCGACCCGCCCAAGCTCGACCCCAAGAACACGCACAAGCCGCTGTCCGCGGACGGCGAGTTGCTGCTCGAACTGACCGCCGACAAGAAGCCGGTGCGGGTGCTGGTGGCCACCGAGGTGTGCCTGGTCCGCGGGTCGCTGGAGGTGTTCCTCACCCGCAAGAACACCAAGGAGCACGAGGCCATCCTGCGGACCAGCCTGGACGCCCGGCTGATCCACGGGGCGTTGGTGGCGGCCGGCGGCAAGGTCGGTCGCCCGGCCCAGTTCGTCAACGCCGCCGGCGACGCCGCCTTCCAGCCGGCCACCGGCGGGGCGGTGGCGGTGGACGTCCACTACCGGCTGGCCGGCAAGCTCCACAGCCACCCGGCCCAGGAGTGGGTGCGGGACAAGGACACGGGGAAGCCGCTGCCGCACGGCTGGGTGTTCGCCGGCAGCCGGTTCCTGGCGAACGAGGACAAGCCGGACGAGCCGCCGTTCTACACGGCCAACTCGGGCGAGGTGGTGGGCATCGCCAACTTCGGGGACGCCATGCTGGACGTGCCGGCCGAGGTGAGCAAGGACAACGCCGCCTTGAACTACGAGGCGTGGACGGAAAAGATTCCGCCGCTGCTGAGCGGGGTATGGCTGACACTGGCGCCGAAGAAGTGACGGGAGCGGTTTGGCGAGCGGCGGGCGTAAGCCCGTCCGGCCCAGACGACATCAGCTGCCGGGCCGGACGGGCTTACGCCCGCCGCTCGCCTTGCTTCGCTACCTCGGCCGGCACCTCGACCTCTCGCATGAGCAGGGCCACCGCGAACGTCTTGCCTTGCGTGTCGCTGCGGAGTGACAGGCTGGCCCCGCCGGCGAGCGCGTCGTGCAGCAGGAAGTTCAGCCCCCACACGTTGGCCGCCTCGAACCGCTCCACCCGGGTGGCCCCGAGCGGGGCGAAGTATGCCCCCACCAGTTCAGCGGTCAGGTTGGCCCGCAGCCACTCCCAGCCGGCTTGTGTGTAGGCGATAACGGCCACGTTGGCGTGGTTGCCCTTGTCCCCGCTGCGGCCGTGGGAGATGGACGAGAGTGGCACTCGGACCGTTGACATCGGACCTCCCCCGGCGAACAGTGGGAGGGTATTCTACGGCCGGCGGAATCCCGGAATAACCCGGCCGCCAGCGGGTCGCGTTGGTGGGGGGTGAACCCCCGCCGGGCGGCCGGTGTCGGTGACGGGTGCCACTAACCAAAGGACAGCCAGCCGTGACCCTGTTTGCCGACAGCAAGTTCATGGATGTGCTCGGGCCATACGCCCTGTATTTCGCCTTCGCCGGCACGGCGCTCGGCGTCGTCGCGTCCATGTGGTCGAAGATCAAGGGGTTCGGCAACCGGGTGGTCGGCATGGTCATCCAGCGGGTGGAAATCCCCACCCAGGCGGCCCACGACGCGGTGACGGCCCACCTGATCGGCAAGTTCGGCCGCAGCCGCAACTACGACCGCATGTACGGGGCCACCTGGGAGTACCAGCGGGACGGCCGGTACGGCCTGGTGCCGTACGAGCAGTTCGGCAACCGCACCCTCATCCTGTGGAGCGGGTGGGTGCCGTTCCTGTTCACCAACTCGCAGGAGTCGAAGACGCCGAGCAAGAACGAAAGCTCGTCGTCGAGTGATAAGGTGAAGGTGTACAGCTCGCTCACGTTCGTCCGCGGCTCGGTGGACGTGGAGGGCATCCTCAGGGAGGCCTGCGACACCCGCAACCAGATGTCGTGGGCGGCCGAGGACGCCGACCAGGAGGCCAAGACCCGGTTCGTCATTCATCATGTGCCGAAGCGGCACGACGACGACAACGACGACCACAGCGGGTCGAACGGCCTGGCCTGGTACCAGCAGGGCAGCTACCGGCTGCTGGCGCACACGGCCGACCAGCTCGGCAAGCGGCCGACGGCCAACGGCACAGCCCTGGACAACCTGATCTTCCCGCAGCGGGTGAAAGACCTGATCCACGAGATCGGCCTGTGGCGGAAGAGCCGCGACTGGTACCGGGAGAAGGGCATCCCGTGGAAGCGGGGGTGGATGCTGTACGGCCCGCCGGGCACCGGCAAGACGGCCCTGGCCCGGGCCTTCGCCGAAGACTTGAACATGCCGATCTACGTGTACAACCTGGCCGAGATGGGCAACCACGACCTGATGAAGGCGTGGGGCGAGATGCAGATGAACGTCCCGTGCATCGCCCTGATCGAAGACATCGATAACGTGTTTCACGGTCGTGAGAACGTGGCCCGTAAGAACTCGGGCCTGTTCGGGATGGTGATGCAGCCGAAGAAGGACGACGACGGCGGCCGGGGCGGGATGCTGACGCCGCTGACGTTCGACTGCGTGCTCAACTGCCTGGACGGGGTGGAGCGGGCGGACGGGGTGTTCACCATCGTGACGACGAACGACGTGAGCAAGGTGGACCCGGCCCTCGGCCAGCCGCGGCTGTTGCCGGACGGGGCGGTGGAGTTCATCAGCACCCGGCCGGGGCGGATCGACAAGGCGGTGGAACTCGGGCACATGGAGCCGGCCGACAAGAAGAAGATGGCCCGCCGCATCCTCGGGGCGTACGAGCGGGAACTCATGGACATGATGGCCTTCGTGGACAAGTTCGCCGACCTGCAGGAGACGCCGGCCCAGTTCCAGGAGCGGTGTGCGCAGGTGGCCCTGCGGTGTTTCTGGGCCGAGCAGGAGCCGGCCAAGGTGGCGGTGCCGGCGTCCGTCGCCGAGGTGGCGCACCACCTGCTGAACGGCAAGTCGTAGGTCACGGTTCACCGTGCCGTCTTCCGCACGAAGACGGCACGGTGAACCGTAACCTACCGTTCGACGCCGCGGAACCACGTCCGCCGCGGCCCCTGATCCTGCCCGAACAGCAACTCGTACACGTCCCCGTCGCAGTCCGGCAGCGGCACCGCCACGAAGTCGGCCGACTTGCCCGCTTCCAGGCTGCCGCACTCGTCGGCCCAGCCAATCGCCTCGGCCCCGCTGAGCGTCACCATGCGGAGCAACTGGTCGCCGGGGAAGTCGGGGTAGCGATTCCGGACGAATCGGGCTTCTTCGAGGATGTCGAGGTCGGGGTTGCTGGTGAGGCCGTCGGTGCCCAGGCACACCCGGACGCCGCGGGACAGGAAGTCGCGGAACGGGTGCGGCGGGTGGCCGAAGGCGGCGTGCGTGCGGGGGCAGTAGACGACATGGTGTTCCGGCCGAAACTGGAAGTCGGCAGGCAGGTAGTTGGCGTGAACCAGCAGCCTCGGCGTGTCGGCTTTCGTCTGTAGAGGTCGCCACGGCTCAACGAAATCGGCCCAACTCGTGGCTAGCGCGTCCGGCTGGTACACTCCCAGGTCTTGCGAGAAGCCGACGAACGGCCCGTCTCGGCGTTCGAGCAGATCCGCCTCGACAGCCGACTCGGCGAGGTGGGTGGCTGACCGTGGCCCGAGATGGAACATGAACTTGGCCATCTCCGCGTTAACTGAGTACGGGGCGTGCGGACTGATGCCCCACTTGCACGTTGGCGTACACGGTTTGACTGTGATCCCTTCTGGCGGGGTGTCCCATCCCACGCCTTCGACATACCCCGTCCTTTGAAACGCATCCGAGAGCTTGTCTCGGTCGAGACCGATCAACTCATGGAACAGGACCGCTCGGACACCAGCGCGACTAACCGCTTCATAGCTGGCCTCGGCCACTGTGACGTCCCCGAGCAGCGTGATGCCGGCGGCCAGGCACTCGGCGAGGCCGGCCCGCACATCGGCCTGCACCTCACCCGGTGCGCGATCGCGGCGAAACGCGATCACCGACCGCAGCCAGTCGGTGAAATGGGCGGCGTCGGTCGGCGGGGTCAGGCCGCGGGCGCCGGACAGGTCGAGGTGGGTGTGGGCGTTCACCAGCCCGGGGACGACCGCCACGTTGCCGAGGTCGCAGTCGGCGGCGCGGGCGCCGGCCGGCTCGACGGCTGCGATGCGGTCGCCGGACACGGTGGCGAGGCCGCCGGGCAGCGGCGGCCCGGCGACCGGCAGCACCCAACGGGCGGTGTACGTGGGCATCGGCTTTGGTTCGGTGGGACAGGCATTTCTGCCTGTCCGCGTGGCGATTCGGACAGGCAGAAATGCCTGCCCCACCAATGCAGGACCAAGACGACCCACTACTACCGGTAGCCGGCCAGCACCATCCGCTCGACCCCCTGCACCTTGAGCAGCGCGTCGTTCACCTCGCGGCGGGCGGTCAGCCCCTTCCGCTCCAGGTCGTCCCCCTTGCGGAAGGCCGCGTCCGCCCCGATGGTGTCCCCGGCCCGCCACTTGGTCAGCCCCAGGAAGTACCACGCCCGGGCGTCGTTCGGGTTGCGGGCGGTGGCCGCGTCCAGGGCCAGCCGGGCGTCGATCGTCTGGTTCAGGAAGAAGGCCGTCATGCCCCGGCCCAGGTCGGCCGTGGCCAGGTCGCGGTCCCGCAACTCGCCGGTGGACAGCGGCACCACCACCCCGCCGCGGGCGTCGGCCAGTTGCCGGGCGAACTCGGCTTCCAGCCTGCCGCGGGTCTGGTCGGCGGCCTGCCGAGCCTGTGCGATCTGCTGGGTCAGCGTTGCCTCCCGGCCGCGGGCCGCTTCTAGCTCCTTGGTCGCCTTCGCCTCGGCGGCGGCCACCGCTGCTGTCACCCGCTCGTCAGCCTTCGCCTTCGCGGCGGTCAACTCGTCCCGGGTCGTCAGCAGCGTGGCCTCGGCGGCGGCGGTCGCCGCCTTGGCGGCGGTCAGGTCGGCCCGCACCGCCTCGGCTCGCTTGTCGGCGGCGGCCAGCGCCTCGGCCGCCTTCTTGCCGTCGGCCGACTGGATGGCCACGGCTGCCGTCTGGAGCACGGCCGGCAACTTCGCCAGCACGGCCGCCGGCTCTTCAGTTTCGGGCAGCAGCTTGGCCCCCTTGACGGCCGTCACCACCCCGGTTACGTCCGCCTCGGCGGCCTTCCGGCCGGCCTCAGCCTCGGCCTTGCCGGCGGCGGTGGCGGTCAGCTTTTCGGCGGCGGCGGCGGCCTCCTTCTTGGCCGCGTCGGCGGCGGCCGTCAGGTCCAGAATCTTCCGCTGGGCGGCCTGGGCCTGCGGGTCGGGCAGCCTGGCCTTGTCCAACTCGCCGCGCAGCCGCAGGGCGTCGGCCCGGGCGGCGGCCGTCCGCGTGTCGGCCGCCGTCACCTTCGCCTCGGCCTCCTCGCGGGCCGCCTCGGCGACCTTGCGGGCGGCCTCCAACTGGCCCGCCAGGGCGGAGTCGGCGGCCGTCTGGACCATCGCCGACGGCTGGGCCGGTTTGGGCGAGTCGGCCCCGACAAACCCGCCCAGGTACAGGCCGGCGGCGGTGGCCCCGGCCCCGGCGGCTAGCCCGGCCAGCCCGCCGCCCAGCCAGCCGCCGCGGCCCGGCCGGCGGGGTTCATAGACGTCCACCACCGGCGCCCGGCCGGTAACTTGAGCCGGCGCTCGGCGGATGGTCGGCAGGCTGCCGGCGGGCAGCTCGGTCGATTCCTCGGTCGTCATCCGCCGGGACTTCTGGCTCATCGGCACGTAACCCGGGGCCGCGTCCGGCTCCGGCATGTCCCAGCTCACCCCGCCGCCCGACCGCTCGGTGGAGTCCGGGTCGCTGGCCCCGCCGTGCGGCAGGTCGAAGGCCACCGCCCCGATGCCGCTCGGCCGGGCCGACTTGCCGGCCGGGCCGAAGATGTCGTGGCCGATGCCGCTCGGCGGGGGGGCGTCGAACCCGAGGTCGTCCCCCCGGCCGTCGTCGTTAGACGCCATGATGGGGATGCGGTCCACGTCCAGGGCCGACCCCTGCAGCCCGAGGTCGCCGGCGAAGATGCTCGACCCCGGTCCGGTCCGGGCCAGGTCGGCGTCGCTCTGCGGGTCGCTGCCCAGCGGCACCCCGTCGTCGTCTAGGTTCAGGTCGGCGGCCGTCGGGTCGGCGAACAGGTTGGAGTCGTCGTCCCCGGACGACGTGGCGTTGAAGTTGGGGCCGCTGCTGCTGCCGCTGTCGCCCACGATGCTGCTGTTGCCGCTGCCGGGCAGGATCCCGGGGTCCGAGTCGCCGGCCGTGCCAAACACGTCGGACGGCCCCGGCCGGTCAAACAGGTCGTCCCCGCTGAACACCACGCTGCTCGGCGCCGCCGGGCTGCTCAGGTCGGCGTACAGCACGTCGTTGCTCGGCCGCGGCTGGTCGTCCAGGTGTTCGGTGCCGTGCTGGGACAGGCGAAACCGGCTCGACCCGGCCGGGCCGGTGTCGAAGATGTTGGACGACCCGGGCGGCGGCGGGGTGTGGCTGAGGCCGCGGATGACGTCCGACTCATCCCCGGCCAACTGCTCCCGGCCCAGCCAGCTCGACGCGGCCGAGGCCGGCGGCGGGGGCAGGTCGTCCAGTGCCCCGTCGGGCAGCGGCATCAGGTCGGTGCCCTGGCTGTCGTAGCCGGCCAGGTCGCCGAGCAGTTCGTTGGACAAAAGGTCCGACATCGGGTCGGTGTCGGGGCGGGGGAGCGGCTTCCGCGGGCGGTCGCCGGGCAACGGGGTGTCAGACATGGCAGAGCTTCCGCGGGCGGATCGGTCGTGACGACGCAAACTTATGGCGCAATTGTTCCATTCTGTGCCGCCGCCGCAACATTTTTCCCGGTTTCCCTCACCGAACTCTGCTACCGCCGGAAGCGGCCCGGTGGTATGCCCCGACAACGGGCGAACGTCCGCCAGACTGAGCAGAGGGTGCGCTGCCTCCCGGCGAGCGTGTTGGCAGGCACGGGGTCACCCAGTGATGCAATTGGTTGTTGACAATTGACTTGTGGCGAATTTTTTGACACAAGTCGGCTGGCATCCACTTTGCTAATCGCGTTGTGCGACACATCAGCTCGAAGCCGCGAAAACATGCCGTACTGAAGGTTTTCTCGCCCCATGACCCCCCTCGCCACCTGGCCCGAACCGACTTTCGCCGGTCCCGCCGTGGGTGACCCGGCCCGCTCGGCTGCGGCCAACGAGGTGATTGAGCTGCAATTGCTGCTGCCGCGATGGCAGGCCGCTGCCCTGGAGACGGCCGCCCGCAACCGGGGCATGACTACCGGCCAGATCCTGCGGCGGGTGATCGCCGACCTGTTTCCGCCGGACGGCGCGCGGTAGCCGGCTGTCGGACCCTTCCCCTTGCCCGTTTGTCGCGGTTCGGGTAGCTACGATGGGGTTATCGACCCCGGAGTTTCCCGCCGATGGCCCTGCTCGAAGTCCACGGCTTGGTGAAGACTTACGGCCGCCGCCGCGTCGTGGACGGGGTCCACTTCGAGGTCAACCCGGGCGAGGTCGTCGGCCTGCTCGGGCCGAACGGGGCCGGCAAGACCACCAGCTTCCGCATGGCCACGGGACAAGTGGCCCCGAACGACGGCACCGTCTGGTTCGACGGCCAGGACGTGACCGACCTGCCGATGTTCCGCCGGGCACGCCTGGGCATGGGCTACCTGTCGCAAGAGCAGAGCATTTTCCGCAAGCTGACCGTCGAGAAGAACTTACTCGCCATCCTGGAGGCGCTGCCGCGGAGCCGGACGCTCGGCCGGCGGCTCACCCGGCACGAACGCTGGGAGCGGACCGAGGCGGCACTGGTCCAGTTCAACCTGACGACGGTCCGCCGCAACCCGGCCGCCCGCTGCTCCGGCGGCGAGAAGCGGCGGCTGGAAATCGCCCGCTGCCTGGTGTGCGAGCCGCTGCTCATCCTGCTGGACGAGCCGTTCGCGGCGGTGGACCCGAAGACCACCGGGGACATCCGGAACAACATCCGGACGCTCGCCGACCAGGGCATCGGCATCCTGCTAACCGACCACAACGTGCGGGAGGTGGTGAAAACGGCCGACCGCATTTATCTGATCGTAGACGGCAAGGTGGTGTGTCACGGCACCCCGGAGCAGTTGATCAAAGACCCGGTGGCCATCGACGCCTACCTGGGCACCACTTTCGAGGACGACGTGCTCATGAAGCGGGTGGCCGGCATGGTGTCCGGCAAGCCGGCGGCCACGCCACCGCCGCCCCCGGTTCGCCGGCCGGACCCGGAGCCAGTGGTGTTGGCCCCGGTGGCTGCGGCCCAACTGACGGCCCCGCGGGTCATGCCCATCGACGACCGGGTGCCCCGCAGCATCCCGGCCGCCCCGAAGCCGGTGGTGACCGAAGCCCCGCCGGCGGCCCCGCGGTTCAGCTCCGCCGCCCAGACGGTGCTCGAACAGGAGAAGATGCGGCGACTGGTGGACCAGCTCGCCGACCGCACCACCCTGGCCGACGCCTGGCACGGCCTCAGCAGCAAGGGCGGGGCGGCGGTGCCGGTGCTGCTGGAGGCACTGGAACGCCGCGACCTGGAGACCCGGCACCTGGCGGCCAAGCTGCTGGAGGCGATCACCGGCCAGCCGCTGGGTTTTCAGCCGGACGCCGCGGACGACGACCGGCTGCGGCAAGTGGCCCACCTGCGGGCCAAGTTCCGCGACCGGGGCTGACCCCGGCCGCCCGCCAGTCGCGGTTGACAGATTCCGCCGATGTCGGCAATGTCCCGGTCCTTGACTGGGAGAGCCGACATGCCGAAACGATTGATCTTCGCCGCCCTGCTGACGGCGTGCCTCGCCCCGGCCGCGTCCGCCGGCCTGCTGCCCGGGGTCGTCACCCGGATGACGGCCGGGGCCAGCACCGAGTTCCACTACGCCGCCGTGCTGCCCACCGACTCGCAACTGAAGGTGGGCAACCGCTTCACCATCTACGACTTCGCCGGGTACGTGCCGGGCAGCGAACGCGCGCCGGACGGCTGGTCGTTCGGGCTGGCCAACGTCGGCCCGACGCCGATCGAAACCGACCCGGTGGACAACCCGTCCGTCCCCAACCTGAGTTGGACGTACTCCGGCCCGGTCGTGGAGGGCGGCAAGCCGCTCGGCGACTTCGGGGCCGACTCGGTGTTCTTCGACACCACCGCGGCCTACTTCACGGCCGTCACCTGGACGCTCAAGGACCGGGTGGACACGAACATTACGACCACGCTGGTGCCGGTCGGTACGTCGGTCGTCGGGCCGACCGTGCCGGAACCGGCCACCCTGCTCATGGCCGCCGTCGGCCTGCCGTTGGTCGGCCTCGTCGGCCGGTTCCGCAGTCGCAGTTGACTCAAACTTGGCGGGCGCCTATCGTGCCCCGCCGACCCGCTGCCGGCTGGACCCGCGGCGGTTGCCCGACTCACCCGTTCGCCGACTTGTTCACGGAGGGACCACCCCGATGACCCGCTCGACCTGGACCGCCCGAACGCTCGCGGCCGCCGCCCTGACCGCCGGGGCGTTCGCCGCCCCGGCTACGGCCGGCCTGCTGCCGACCAACGTGACCATCACGCCCGAGGACGGCAAGTTCCGCTGGACGTATGCCATCGTTCTGCCGACGGATATGAAGCTCCAGTCAGGCAACTTTTTTACCATCTACGACTTCAACGGCTACATCCCGGACGGCGGCAGTTCGGCCCCGGACGGGTGGAAGCTGACCACGTCGAAGGTCGGCCCGACGCCCGACCGGCTGCGGCCGGGGGACGACGCGGCCATCGAGAACCTGACCTGGACGTACACCGGGCCGACCATCCCGAGCGGCCAGTTGGGGCTGGGCAACTTCTGGGCGTCGTCGCAGTTCGGCAACCAGAAGGAAGACTTCTACACGGCCCGCACCAACCGCACGTCGGACGGGCTGGTGGACTCGAACATTACGGACACCATCGTGCCGACCGGGGAGTCTACCCCGCCGCCGCCCCCGCCTCCGCCGCCCTCGACGGGGCCGACCGTCCCGGAGCCGGCCACCCTGCTGCTGGCCGGGCTGGGCCTGCCGCTGTTGGGCCTGGGCCGCCTGAAGAAGAAGATCGTCGGCTGAGGCCGGCCGACTTGAGCGAACAAAGCCCGCCCGTCTTGACGGGCGGGCTTTGTTCGGTGTCGCGGGCGGACGTAGCCCGACGCGCGAGCGAGGGATAACCACGCTAGCCGACCAGCTCCTCCCACAGCTTCTTGTAGCCCCGCAAGAACTCCCGCCCCTCCGCGGGGGGGTAGCTCTTGCCCACCTCGCAGAGTGTGTAGCGGTCGTACCCGATGCCGGCCAGCCGCTGGAACAGGTCGCGGTACGGGTACTTACCGGCCGCGTCGTTGGTCAGGTCGTTGATGTGACAGGACCGGATGTGTGGGGCCAGCAGGTCGAAGCCCTCGGCCAGACTGCCGGCCGTCAGGTCGGTCGGGTTCGAGTTCCACGTCACCCCGACCGATTTGTGGCCACAAGCATCCAGGATCCGCTTCATGTTGGCCGGCGCCTGCGTCACGCTGCCGTGAACCTCGACCCAAATTTCTAGCCCGAGGTCGGCGGCGGCGGTGCCGCACCCGACCAGTGCCTTGCCGATCTGCTCACAGGCCTGCTCGACGGTGTGCCCCTTGGCCACCCCGTTCGGCCGGACCTTCACCCCGGTGCCGCCGAGGTCTTTGACGAGGCCGAGGAACCGCTTGCACTCCTCGACGTTCTTGGCCACCACGGCGGCGTCCGGGCTGTGGAACTCGCAGACGCTGCCGCATCCCCAAAACTTCACCCCGCTGTCGGTAAACCGGCCCTTCACCCGCGTGCGGTCGTCCGCCGACAGCGACGGCTCGACCCCGTGCTTGTGAGTGGTGCGGCACTCGACGGCGGCGATGCCGACGGCCTTGCAGGTGTCCAGCAGGGTGGGCAAGTCCCAGTTGGCCGGCACGTTGTAGGTGACGAGGCCGAGTTGGAACTTCGGGGCCGCTCGTCGGGCGGCGACCAGCGGCAGTGTGGCGGCGGCGAGGAAGTGGCGGCGGTCCATGACGGCGTCTCGGGGAGGGGTGGCCCCATGATGCCGCCGGCCGCCGCCGGGGGCGAGCTATTTCTTGGCCTCCACCAGTCGGCGAAGCTCTCGAAGCTCGGTGAGGATGGCGTCGAGTTTTGCTTTCGTTTCGGCATCGCCCCGCACGGCGGTCGGCAGGTCGCTAAACTCTACGGCGTCCTTCCGCGCCCGAAGTCTCTGGAGTTCGTCCCGCAGGTCGTCCGGATGATCGGGCGTGAGCTGCCGCAGCTTGTTGTTCAACACGATGAGGGTGTCCTCAGTCTGTTGACGGTTTGCTGCAATGTTTCTAATCTCTTTGTCCACCACAATTAGCAGCTCCTGAGCTTGTTTTTCGCGGATCACCTGGGCGATCTGGGGCGAGGGCTTCGCCTTATCCCATTCTGCGGCGAGGCGGACTTTGGCTGCGGCCAACAACTGTTCGGCGTTCTCGACACGGCGTGCCAATGCGACATCCTCCTTTCCGGGGCCGTCGGTTCGAACCCGCTCCTGCCACAGTTCGGCCAGCAGCTTTGTCCGGGCGGCGACCTCGGGGTGGGCCGCTACTACTTCGGTCCGCTCCGCTGCGGTCGCCCATGCCTGCTCGATGGTCGAGAGGCCCACCGTTTCGGCCTGTGCCTGGATGGAAGCCCTGCGTGCGTTCAGGCGGGCAGGCTCGCCTTCATAGAAGCGGCTCGCAGCCTCCGCATTCTTGATGAGCTGGCTCAGTTTGTTCGCCTCATTCAGCACGTCAAGGGTCTGCTGAATGCGAGCGTTCAGTCGGTCCACTGCCGCGTTGGAGGCGGGTGGCGCGTCCGTCGGCGGTTTGTCTTTCGGTTGCGGGGTCTGTGCCGCCGCGGGTGCCGGCCCCGCCGCGGCCGGGGTTGGCTTGCCGGCCCCGCCGCTCTGGGCGCTCAGCACCCCGACGCCGGTGCCGGCCCCGCCGGCCAGCACCAGCCCGGCCGCCACGCCCCACACCAGTTTTCGCACGCTCATGGTCAGCACCTCGTTGGCAAGGATCGTCGCCGCCCCGATACCACCGCCGGCCGCGTGAACTCCGCCGGCCACCTGCTCGGCGGTCAGCACCAGCATCAGCCCGACGGCCGGCGGCGTCACCCCGCGGCGTTGCAGGCGGTCGCGGAGCTTCGCCCGGGCCGTGTGCCGCCGGCTCAGCACCGTGCCGCGGGGGATGTTCAGCCGGGCCGCCGCCGACTCGGTGGTCGCCCCGTTCAGGTAACACAGCACCACCACCTGCCGCAGGCGGTCGGGCAGGCGGTCAATCTCCGCGTCCAGCACCGCCATCAGTTCGGGGTCGGCCGCCGGCCGGGTGGCGGGATCGACGGCCAGCGAAGTTTCCCGGCGACGCTGCTGTTTGAGGGCGGCCCGCCCCGCCACCCGCCGTGCCACCCGGTGCAGGAAGCCGGGCAGCGTCTCGGCCCGCACCCGGCTCGCTTGCCGGGACAGGATCAGGAACGTGGCCTGGAAGGCGTCCTCGGCCAGGTGGGTGTCCCGCACGTGCCGCCGGCAGACGCCCAGCACCAGCCCGCCGTGCCGCCACACCAGCACCTCGAAGGCGGCCGGGTCGCGGTCGGCGACGTACCGGGCCAGCAGCGCCGCATCGGCGAGCGGGTCAGGGCGCGGAGCAGGTGTCGCATGAGTGTCGGATCGCTCCTGGCGAGCGGCGTAAGCTGGTCCGGCCCGGGGTGTGCAGCCAGCGTCGGGGCCAGACCAGCTTACGCTGGCCGCTCGCCAAGACTTTGCCAACTCGACTTTGCCAACTCGCCGGCCAACGATTCAGTTTTTCTTCGGCGGCTCCGCCGCCGACGTGTGGTCGTGGACCACCTTCCAGCCGGCCGGCGTCTTCCGCATCACCAGCGTGAACAGCCCGTTCGGCTTCTCCTCACTCTTGGCGAACACCAGCCCCCAGCGGCCGCGGACGAACGCCGCCACCGCGTCGGGACCGAGCGGTTCGATTTCCACGTCGGTGAACGCAAGGACGCCCATCTCTTTGCCGTCGGACTGATACTGCTTGCGGTAGCGGTCCATCGTCGCCTGCCAGCCGCGGGTGACGGTGTCTCCACTGCTGAACGTCAGCCGCTCGTCGGCCCAGTAGCCGGCCATGAACCCGTCCAGGTCGCCGCGATTCCAAGCGTCCTGCTGGTCGGTCAGAACCGACTGCACGGCCGCCCCGGCCGTGTAGGCCGCACTCCAGTGGACGAACTTGCCGGCGGCCCAGGCGAGCGGCACCACGACCGCAAAGATGGCGGCGACGACGACCCACTGCCGGCGGGTCGGGCCGCCACGACTCGGGGGCGAGTCGGGGAGCGGCGGCAGGGGCAGGGGCGGCGGCATCGGCTCGACTCCGGGGGTGTCCCGATGCTACCGCGCCCCGGCGGGTTGAGCCACGCCCCCGGTCGCGGTATGGTGGATGTGCCGTCATCCGTCCCGCTCATCAGGAGGCCGCCCGCATGAACGCCGCACTGGACTGGCTGGACAAGAACCACGAGGGCATCGTCCGCGGGCTGGCCGACCTGGTCGCCATCCCGAGCATTTCCACCGACGGCGAACACCACGCCGAGATCGACCGCACGGCCAAGCTGACCTGCGAGCAGATGCGGCAGGCGGGGCTGCTGAACGTGGACGTGCTGAAGGTCGGCGAGAGCCTGCCGTACGCCTACGGCGAGTACCTGGACGCCGGCCCGACCAAGCCGACGGTCTTCCTGTACGCCCACCACGACGTGCAGCCGATCAACTATGTCGAGCAGTGGAAGAGCGACCCGTGGAAGCTGACCCGCCGGGACGGCCGGCTATACGCCCGCGGCTCCGCCGACGACAAGGGGGCCATCTCGGCGTTCCTCGGGGCCATCGCCGCCTACCGGCAGACGCACAACACGCTGCCGTGCAACGTCAAGATGGTGGTCGAGGGCGAGGAGGAGATCGGCTCCAAGAACCTGCTCACCTTCTTCGAGAAGTACCGCCAGAAGATTCAGTCCGACGTGATCGCCGTCGCCGACACGGAGAACATCGAGGTCGGGCTGCCCTGCCTGACGTACTCGCTGCGGGGCATCGTCGCCCTCAAAGTGGAGGTCACGTCGGCCCTGCTGCCGGTGCATTCCGGCATGGCCGGCGGCGCCCTGCCGGACGCGGCCCTGGCCCTGAACGCGGTGCTGGCCCGGCTGTGCTGGGGTAACGGCCCGCTGCCGGTGCCGGGGCTGTACGACACCGTCCGCACGCTGACCGACAAGGAGAAGGCGGCGTTCAAGAAGCTGCCGTGGGACGACGCCAAGTTCCGCAAGGAGGTGGGGGTGGTGTCGTCGGCCCGGTACGCCCTGGAGGACGGCCTCGGGGTGTACGAGCAGACCTGGCGGCGGCCGGCGGTGACGGTCATCGCCCAGGAGGCCAGCACCATCAAGGGGGCGAGCAACCAGGTGCTGCCGAAGGCGGCGGCCATCGTGTCGTGCCGCATTGTGCCGGACATGAAGCCGGAGCAGGTGGTCAAGCAGCTTCAGGACTACCTGCAGGCCGACTCGCCGTGGGGCGTCGAGGTGAAGGTGACGCAGCTCGGCGCCCACTGCGACTGGTGGATGACCGACCCGAACGGCCCGGCGTTCGAAGCGGCACTGGCGGCACTACGGGGCGGGTTCGACCGCGACCCGGTGGCCATCGGCTGCGGCGGCAGCATCGGCTTCGTCGGCCCGCTGAGCGACCTGTTCGGCGGCGCCCCCGCTTTGCTCTTGGGCATCGAAGACCCGGCCAGCAACGCCCACGCCCCGAACGAGAGCTTGCACGAGGGCGACTTCAAGAAGCTCATGAAGTCGCTGGTCCGGCTGTTCGACCACCTGGGCAAGCTCACCCCGGACCGGGTGAAGTAGCCGCCAGGCCGGCCAGCACCATGTCGTACAGGGCGTCGAGGCTCTGGACGATCACCCGGGTGTCGGCGACCACCGGCATGAAGTTGGTGTCGCCGGCCCAGCGGGGCACCAGGTGCCAGTGCAGGTGCCCCGGCAGGCCGGCGCCCGCCACTTTGCCCAGGTTCAGCCCGACGTTGAACCCGTCCGGCGCCATGGCCTGTCGCAGCACATCCTGGAGCCGGACCAGGGTGCGTTGCAGGTCGAGCGACTCGGCGTCGGTCAACTCGTCCAGCCCCGCCTTGTGGGCCAGCGGGGCGACCAGCAAATGGCCGTTGTTGTACGGGAAGCGGTTGAGGACCACGACCGACCGCTCGGTGCGGAGGGCTATGTGGTTGGCCCGGTCGTCGGTGGCGGCCAGGCCGCGGCAGATGAAGCAGTCGTCCCCGGCCGGCTTGCCCGTCGCCGGCTGGGTGACGTAACTCAGCCGCCACGGTGCCCAGAGCTGTTCCACGGCGATCCCTCGGCGAGCGGCGGCCCGGTCGCTGTCCATCGTAGCCGGGGCGGCCGGGTTGACAGGCACCCGGACCCACTTATGATGACGGTTTGGCGAAGTACCGTGGTCCGAACCTGAGTCCGTCATGGCTGTTCCGAAACGGCGTTCCTCGAAGTCGGTGAAGGGCAACCGGCGGAGCCACCACCACAAGAAGCCGATGGGCATTCAGTACTGCCCGCAGTGCAACGAGCCGGTGCTGCCGCACCGCGTGTGCCCGCAGTGCGGGTTCTACCAGGGCCGGCAGGCGGTCGTGGTGAAGGACGCCGAAGCCCAGGGAGCGTAAGCACATGCGGCTGGCCCTGGACGTGATGGGCGGGGACCACGGCCCGCCCCCGAACGTGGCCGGCGCCGCTCAGGCGCTCGCCGCCAACCCGGACCTGACGCTGGTGCTGGTCGGCGACCGTGCGCAAATCGAGCCGCTGCTGGCCGACGCACCGGCCGGCCGGTTCGAGGTGGTGCACGCCCCCGGCGTGATCGGCATGAAGGATAAGCCGGTCGAAGCCCTCCGCAAGTCGCCGGACAACTCCATTTCCGCCTGCTGGAAGCTGCTCGCCACCAAAGCCGTGGACGGCCTGGTGAGTGCCGGCAACACCGGGGCGGTGGTCGCCGGCGGCCTCTTGTCGCGGCGGTTCCTGAAGGGCGTCCGCCGGCCCGGCATCGCCGCCCTGATGCCGACGGCGAAGGGCCGCACGGTCATCCTGGATGTCGGCGCCAACGTCTTCCCGAAGCCGTCGCACCTGTTGCAGTACGGCGTCATGGGGGCGGTGTACGCCCGCCACATCCTCGGCGTCGAGCGGCCGACCATCGGACTGATGAACGTCGGCGAGGAGGAGGGGAAGGGGCACGAACTGGTCCAGAAGACGTTTGCCCTGTTCCGCTCCGGCCCCCTGGCCGAGCGGTTCGTCGGCAACGTCGAGGGCCGGGACGTGCATCGCGGGGCGGCGGATGTCATTGTCACCGACGGGTTCGTGGGCAACGTGCTGTTGAAGCACGCCGAAGGTGTGTTCGAGTTCGTCATGGGGCTGGTCGGCAAGGAAGTGGTCGGGGCGCTGACCACCGAGCGGGAGGCGGCCGGGCTGGCGGTCAAAAAGCTGAGCAGCAAGTTCCACCACAGCGCCGCCGGCGGCGCACCGCTGCTCGGAGTGGACGGGGTGTGCGTAATCGGCCACGGGGCGTCCGACGCCCGGGCCATCGGTAACGCCCTGGCGGTCGCCGCCGGGCAGGTGCGGGCCAAGCTGAACGAGCAGATCGTGGCCGACCTGGCCGCGCTGCCGACGATGGCCGACGACGAGTAATTCTTTCGTAGGGTGGTGCCGAGTCTTCGAGGCCCACCGCCAGCCACGTTCAGTCGCCCGGTGGGCCTCGAAGACTCGGCACCACCCTACAACAAACCCATGCCCCGCACCGCACTCCTGTTCCCCGGCCAGGGTGCCCAGCACGTCGGCATGGCGGCCGAGCTGTGCCGCACCCTGCCGGCCGCCGCCGACCTGTTCGACCGCGCGTCGGCCCTGCTCGGCTACGACTTGCTGGACGTCTGCACGCACGGCCCGGCCGAGCGGCTCAACGCCACCGACGTGAGCCAGCCGGCCATCTTCGTCGCCAGCCTGGCGGCCCTGGAACAACTGAAAGCCACTGACCCGGCCGCCGTCGAGGCCGTCACCGACACGGCCGGGCTGAGCCTGGGCGAGTACACGGCCCTGGCGTTCGCCGGCAGCCTGTCGTTCGAGGACGGGGTGCGGGTGGTGCAAGCCCGCGGCCGGGCCATGCAGGCGGCCGCAGACGCCACCCCAGGCGGCATGGTCAGCGTCCTCGGCATGGACGCAGCGGAACTCGAACCGCTGGCGGCCGAAGCCCGGTCGGCCGGGACAATCCAAATAGCCAACCTGCTCTGCCCGGGGAACACGGTGCTGAGCGGGTCGGCGGCGGCCATCGACCAAGTGGTGCAACTGGCCGAAGCTCGCGGCCTGCGGACGGTGCGGCTGGCCGTCGCCGGGGCGTTCCACACGGACCTGATGAAGCCGGCCGACTCGGCACTGGAACAGGCGCTGGCCGGGGTGCCCGTCCACCAGCCGCGGGTGCCGGTGTGGTCGAACGTGGACGCCCGGCCGCACACCGACCCGGACGCCCTCCGCGGCCTGCTGGTGCGGCAGGTGGTGTCGCCGGTGCGGTGGGAGGAGACGGTCCGCGGGCTGCTCGCCGCCGGGGTCGAAACGTTCTACGAGGTCGGCCCCGGGCGGGTGCTGGCCGGGCTGCTCCGGCGGGTCCACCGCAAGGCGGACGTGCGGACCGTGGCCGCCTGAATAACGCCGCCCGCCGGCCCGCCGGCCTTTCCTTTTACCCGCCCCGCAGATAGATTCATTCCGCACACCGGGAGCGGGCCAGCCGCCGCCCCGGGCCGAGTCCCATTTGCCCAAGCAGCCCGCGGAGGGTCGTCGCGTGTCCGTGGAAACCCGAGTGATCGAGATCGTGTGCGAGCACCTGGCCGTCCAGAAGGACAAGGTGACTCGCGCCACCAGCTTCGTCGAGGACATCGGGGCCGACTCGCTGGACATCGTCGAACTGGTGATGGAACTGGAAGAGGAGTTCGACATCCAGATTCCGGACGACCAGGCCGAGAAGATCAAGACGGTCGGCGAGGCCGTCGACTTCATCGAGGCTCGGCAGAAGGAGAAGGGCACGGCGGAAGGCGGGAGCAAGGCGTGACCAGCCGTCGTCGGGTCGTGGTGACCGGCCTGGGGACCGTCAACCCGCTGGCCAACAGCGTGCCGGACTACTGGCGGGGCCTGCTGGCCGGCCGGTCCGGCATCGGCCCCATCACCCACTTCGACACCTCGGCCTTCAAGGTGAAGTTCGCCGGCGAGGTGAAGGGGTTCGACCCGAGCGGGGTGATCGACGGCCGGGAGGCCCGACGGGTCGACCGCTTCACCCAGTTCGCCCTGGTGGCCGCCGACCAGGCCCTCCGCGACAGCGGGCTGGCACTGGACGCCCTCGACCCGGCCCGGGCCGGGGTCATCCTCGGCTGCGGCATCGGCGGGCTGAACGAGTTCGAGGAGGGTCACAGCACCCTGCTGGCCAAGGGGCCGGGGCGGGTGAGCGCCTTCTGCATCCCCAAGATGATCGCCAACTCGGCCGCCGGGAACATTTCGATCAAGTACCGGCTGATGGGTCCGAACACCACGGTCGTGACGGCGTGCAGCAGTGCCGCCCACGCCCTGGGCGACGCCATGCGGCAGGTGGCCTACGGGTTCGCCGATGTCATGCTGTCCGGCGGCACCGAGGCCGGCATCACCCCGATCGGGCTGGCCGGGTTCATCAACTGCAAGGCCCTGTCCGAGCGGAACGACGACCCGGCGACGGCCAGCCGGCCGTGGGACACGGACCGCGACGGGTTCGTGCTGAGCGAGGGGGCCGGCCTGCTGGTGCTCGAAGAGTACGAGCACGCCAAGAGGCGGGGCGCCCCGATCTACTGCGAGGTGCTGGGCTGCGGCAACACGGCCGACGCCTACCACATCACGGCCCCGCACGAGGACGGCAGCGGCGGGGCGGCGGCCATGCGGGCGGCCTGTGCCGAGGCCGGCTGGAACCTGACCGACGTGCAGTACCTGAACGCCCACGGCACCAGCACCCCGCTGGGCGACGTGGCCGAGACCAAGGCCGTCAAGAAGGTGTTCGGCGACTACGCCCACAAGCTGATGATTTCCAGCACCAAGTCGCTCATCGGCCACCTGCTCGGGGCTAGCGGCGGGGTCGAAGCCATCGCCTGCGCGCTGACGCTCAAGCACGGGGTGATCCACCCGACCATTAACTTGCACAACCAGGACCGGGCTGCCGGGTGCGACCTAGACTACGTGCCGAACACGGCCCGCGAGGCGCGGGTGACGAAGGTGCTGTCCAACAGCTTCGGGTTCGGCGGGCAGAACTGCTCGCTGGCCCTCGGGGCCGTCTGACGCCCCGGCACCCTGCCGTTTTTCTCCCGCCGGTGATGGCCATCTTCGTAGGGTGGTGCCGAGTCTGCGAGGCCCACCGTGCGGCTGCAACCGCGATGGTGGGCTTCGCAGACTCGGCACCACCCTACGAAATCACGCCGGCACGTCCGTGTTCGCCTTCCGCGGCGGGTGGAAGAACAGTAGCAGCAGCACCGCGCCGGCGAGGGCGACGTACATCGACACCTGGAAGATCGGCGGGTAGTTCAACTTGCCGCCCGGCAACTCGTAAGTGGTTGCCAGCCGGCCGCAGACGAAGTTGGCCACGAACGGCCCGACGCCAAGGATCAGGGCGTTGAACAGCCCTTGGGCGCTCGACCGCACGTCTTTCGGGAAATATTCGTCCACGAAGATGTACACCGTGGCGAAGAAGAACGCGTAGCACACCCCGTGGATGACGTTCACGGCCACCGCCGGCACCTGCTCCGGGTAGAAGGCGAACACCGCGAACCGGGCGGCGTGGCCCAGCACCCCGAGAGCCATCGTGTACCGCCAGCCCAGGGTTTTCAACACGTAGCCCAGGAACAGCATGGTGCCGATTTCCGCCAGTTGGCCGATCTTCATGACCGGCGTCACCCAGTTGGCCGGGATGCCGACCTCGCTCTGGAGGAACGGAGCCGTCCAGTAGAAGAAGCTCTGGTGAACGGCCGCGTCGAGGAAGGTGACGAAGAACAGCACGGCGATGTACGGCTTCTTGAGCAGCCGGGCGGCCTTCAGCCAGGCCAGCGAGTCGTCGCCGGTGGCCGGCTTCGGTGGGGTGTGTGGCATCGTCGGGCAGAGGGCGGCGAGCAGCAGCGAGGCGCCGCCGGCCACCAGGAAGATGTACCGCTGGGCGTTGGTCGCGTCGGCCCCGGTCTTGGACGTGCCGAGCGCCTGGCCGAACCACTGGACGAACCCGATCTGGCCCATGTCCGGCACCTTCGCCCAGTCCACCAGGATGAAGATGAACGGCCACGAGGCGGCGATCCAGCCGATGGTGCCCCACAGCCGCACCGGGCCGAACTCCTTGGCCGGGTCGCGCAGGTTCGCAAAGGCGATGGAATTTGCGATGCTGATGGTGGGCACGTAGAAGAGCGAGTGCAGCAGCATCAGCCCGAAGAACGGCCAGAACGGGGCCGGGTTGGCCTTGTCGCCGGTGAGGAAGAACAGGCCGCCGATGCTCAGCCCGCCGATCAGGTGGGACACGGCCAGGAACTTCTCGGCGGCGAAGTTGCGATCGGCGAACTGGGTGCTGAAGAACAGGGCGGCCAGCGCCCCGACGTTGAACGCCCCGAACACCAGCGGCAGTTGCCAGTCGGTGTTGAACCCGAGGGTCGGGATGTAGGCGAACCCGAGTTCGAACCACGCCCCCCAGATGAACAGTTCGAGGAACATGAGCAGGCAGAGCTTGAACCGCAGGCCGGGTGGGGCGGACATGTGGGGTTGGTTCCGTTGGCGGGGGGAGGGCTACCGCCAGAGGGTAAGCCCATCGCCCGCCGGCGGCAACGGGAAAGCCGTGGCGGGCGGATGGCGTCGTGGCGAGCGGCCGGTGTAAGCCGGCTGAGGGGCGCTGGCGGAGTGCGTGACGGCCGGCCACTTCGCCAATGTCCCGTCAGCCGGCTTACACCGGCCGCTCGCCACGACCCGGCGTCACCGCACCGCCTCCTCCCGCTGCTGGCCGCTCAGCCGCCGGGCCTGCCGCACCAGCTCCACGAACTGCGTGCGGTGGCCGAACTCGTCCGCCCCGATGCTGGCGCCGGCCCCGGTCAGCACCCGGTCGTAGCTCGCCCCGCCCTTGTCCTTGTTGTCCCGCAGCAGCAGGGCGAACTCGGCCACGGCGGCGGCGAACCGGAAGTCCAGGTCGGCCGGCTTGGCCGCCGTCTCGCCGCTCAGCACGGCCACCACCTCCAGTGACTTGGCCGACTCCGGGTGCTTGTACCGCATCTTGGCCGTCAGCCACTCGCCCGACCGGGCGGCGTGGGTGGCGCTCGCCTCGTGCTTGTACTTGAGCGGGTCCACCACCGGCACCGCCGCAGCAAGGCCGGTCGGGATCACCTCGTACAGGGCCGTCACGGTGTGGCCGCTGCCCATGTCCCCGGCGTCCACCGTGTCGTTCCGGAAGTCCTCGGTCTGGAGCTTGCGGTTCTCGTACCCGATGAGCCGGTAGGCACTCACGGCTGCCGGGTTGAACTCCACCTGCAGTTTCACGTCCTTGGCCACGGCGGTGAGCGCCCCGCCCTGCTCGACGAACACCTTGCGGGCCTCGGCCTCCGAGTCAATGTAGGCGTAGTGGCCGTTGCCGTGCCGGGCCAGGATTTCCAGCGTCGCGTCCTTCAAGTTGCCCATGCCGTACCCGAGGATGGTCAGGAACACGTTGCCGGCCCGCTCCTTCTCGATGGTGCGGACCAGGTCGCCCTCGGCCGTCACCCCGACGTTGAAATCGCCGTCGGTGCAGAGGATCACCCGGTTGCACCCGCCTTCGATGAAGCTGAGCCGGGCCTGCTCGTAGGCCAGGGCGATGCCGCCGGCCCCGTTGGTGCTGCCCTCCGCACTGAGCGAGTCCACCACCGCCCGGATGCGGCCCTTCTGGGTGCCGTTGGTCGGCGGCAGTTGCAGCCCGGCCGACCCGGCGTAGGTGACGACCGTCACCGTGTCCCGCTCGGTCAGTTGGTCGATGAGCATCCCGAGCGACTTCTGCACCAGTGGCAGCCGGGTGGGCGACCGCATCGAGCCGGAGGTGTCGATGAGGAAGACGAGGTTCCGCGGCGGGGCGTGGGCCGGGTCGATCTGCCGGGCCTTCAGCCCGACGCGGACGAGCTGGTGCTGCGGTTGCCACGGGCACGGCATGGCGGCCAGGGCGAAGGCGACCGGGTCGCCGGTGGCCGGCTGCGGGTAGCTGTACGGGAAGAAGTTGAGCAGCTCGGCCGGCCGCACCGCCTCGGCCGGCGGCAGCGTGTGGTTGGCCAGATACCGGCGGACGTTCGAGTACCCGGCCGTGTTCACGTCGGCCGAGAAGGTGGACAGCGGCTCCTGGGCGACTGTTTTGAATCCGTTGTCCACGTAGTGCCGGTACTGCTCCTGCTGGAGGCGGTCGAACGCACCCGGGGCGGGGGCGGCAGGTTGCTCACGCAACTTCTGCTCCTGTTCCTGTAGGGCTTTCAGCGCCGGGCGGTCAACGGTCGGCGGTGGCGGCGGAACACCCGTTCCTTGTCCACCGCCGATGCCCCCGCCGCCCGGCGGGCTTCCGCCGATGCCCCCTCCTCCGCCGCCAATGCCACCCCCAATGCCACCGCCCGCTCCCCCGCCACCGATTCCTCCTCTACCCCTGCCGGCCGACTGCATCCCGGGTAGGGCCGGCGGTCCAACGGCCGCCTTTGGTTTGTCCGCCGGCTTGCCATCGCCTTGGGGCAACGCGAGCGGGAAGCCGTCGCCACCGTCGAGCTTGCCACCTTCTCCACTCGCCGCGGCCTCGCCTGGCGGCAGCAACCCAGACTCTCGATAAATGCGACCGGCCGTTGGGGCAGGAGCCAGCTTCATCGTCGTACCGTCGGTCGAGCCGACCTGAGTGAACCGAGCCGCGGCCTCTCTCACCCGCTGTCGGGCGGGGAAGACGAACAGGAAGAAGCCGAGGGCGAGCAGCCCGCCGACGACGGCGAGCGGCACCAGTTTGGGCTTGAGCGGAGTCATCGGACGGCTCCTCCGGGGTGGGTGATGTGCGGGCGTCAGTCGCCCAAACACACCTTACCGCGTCGGGCCGAGCGGGGTGTCACGACCAGGTAACGACCGCGGCGGGTGTCTTGGCGAGCGGCCGGCGTAAGCCGGTCCGGGCTGGGGGGTGACGTGCTCGCCATTTCACCCCCCAGCCCGGACCGG
>JAYVUZ010000246.1:0-31928 GCA_043787415.1 Fimbriiglobus sp.
CGGCGTGAGCCGGTCCGGCTGACTGACCCCCTAGGCCGGACCGGCTCACGCCGGCCGCTCGCCCGGAGCGCCCCTCACCCGCTCAGCGGCATGACCAGGTACGTGTAGTCGTCGCCGATGCGGAACACCGCCGGCTTGGTGCCGTCGGTCATCTCCAGGGTGGCCGTCGGCTCGCCCTCGACGGCCCGCAGCATGTCCGTCAGGTACGCCGGGTCGAAGGCGATCTTGACCTCCGGCCCCGGGTAGTCGGGCAGTTCCAGCGTCACCTCGCTCGACCCCGTCTCGGCCCCCCGGGCGGTCAGAACGGCCCGCCCCGGCTCGAAGGCGAAGTCCACCCGCTTGGACTCGTCGTCGGTCATGATGGCCGCCTGCCGCACCCGGCCGAGCAGGTCGTGGACGTTCACCGTCAGTTTCACCGCCAGCTTCTTGGGGATGATGTCCCGGTACGGCGGGAACCGGCCCTCCACGAGCTGGGTGTGCAGCACCGCCCGCTCGGTCTGGAACAGGGCCATGTTCGGCCGCAGGCTGACCCGCACCCGCTCGCCGTCGTCGGACAGCGACTGGGACAGCAGCTTGACCGCCTTGAGCGGCACCAGGTGGCTGTGCGGCTTGCCGCCGGCGTCGGGGGCCTCGCCGTGGATGTCGGCCGGGCCGCTGGTCAGGGCCAGCCGCTTGGTGTCGGTGGCCACCAGCCGCAGTTGGCCGTCGGTCGCTTCCCACAGCACCCCGGTGACGGCCCAGCGGGTGGACTCCTTCTTCTCGGCCGCGAACTCGGTCCGCCGGATGAGCGTCCGCAGCACCCCCGCCGTCACCTCGTGGTACCGTTGGCCGGCGTCGAAGGCCGGCACGTCCGGGAACTCGTTGGGGTCGCCGCCGGGCAGCTCGTACCGGCCGCCGGTCAGCTTGATGGTCGTCCCCTCGGATGTCGCATCCAGGGTGATCTCGCCGTCGGCCGTTTCTTGCAGGATGCTGGCCAGCCGGGCGGCCGGGAGAATGGCCTCGCCGGCCCGTAGCACGGTGACGCCCCGCAGCTCGTACCTGATGCCCACCTCCAGGTCGGTGGCCATCAGGGTCAGGGCGTCGTCCTGGGCGATCGCCTTCAGGTTGCTCAGGATGGGCTTGGTGCTGCGGGACGCCACCGCCCCTTGCACCAGCTTGCAGGCCCCCAGCAGCCCGCTCCGCACGCACGTCACCTTCATGCCTGGCTCCCTTGCGGGTCTTGGGTCTTCTTCTCTACTCTTCTTGTCATGTCTAAATCTGGTGTCGGTGGAAAGGCGAACCCCGTTCCAGTCACCAACTCAGCATCCCCCGCCGTTAGCCCAGCCTACCACGTCAGTTGCGCGAACGATCAGCCTGTGGAAAACCTGTCAACAACCCGTCAACCGGCTGGCGCGCCGTGCGGCGCCGATTTCCCCGCCGGTTGACGGCTCACACTTCGGCCCGACGCGCGCCAATTACCACCAGCCGCGCGCCAAACCGTTGACAGGTTTTCCACAGGCCTATCGACGGCGGTTTAGCCCACCTCCGCCCGAAGTTCGGTCAGGGTCTTACGGAGCTTGGCGTCGGCCGACAGGTCGTTCATCACCTTGGTGCAGGCGTGCATCACCGTGGTGTGGTCGCGGCCGAACGCCCGGCCCACCTGCGGCAGCGACAGCCCGGCCTCGCGGGCCAGCAGCATGGCCACCTGCCGGGGCACCAGCACCCGCCGCTGGCGGCTCGGCCCCATGAGTTCGGACGGCGTTATGGCGAAGGCGGATGCCACCCGGGCGACGATCCGCTCCACCGGCTTGTCTTCGGGTAAACCCAGTGCTTGCCGGACGGCGTCGGCGTCGAGCGCCCCCAGCACGTCGCGGCCGAACGCTTTCAAAGTTTCGACGGCCCCGACGAGGGGGCGACCGCCGCCGCCGGTGGGCAGGGCGGCCAGCGCGTCCAGGGCGTCGTCGGTGAGCCGCACCTTGCGGCGGGTGGCCAGCGCCGCGACGAGCTGCCGCCGGCCGCCCGGCGTAAGGGCGTTCACCTGCACCACTAACCCCGCGCCGAGGCGACCCGTCAGCCGGCGGGGCAGGGTGGGTAGTAGTGCCGGGCCGCTGGCGGCCGTCACCACGGTGGCCCGGCGACGGGTGGTGCGGGCGTCCAGCAGCCGGCCGAACAGCCCGGCGGCGCGGGCCGGCAGGTGCTGCACGTCCTCGACGATGAGCAGGTCGCAGCCGCCGAGGTCGTCGAGCGGGTCGGCGTCCTCGTCGCTGGTCGGCCGGGCGATGTCGCCGGCCGGCAGCAGGCGGACCGTCGGCCCGTGCGGGTTGGCGGCCAAGTCGTCGGCCAAGGTGCGGACGAGGAGCGACTTGCCGACGCCCGGCGGGCCGTGCAGCAGCAGCGGCGACGGGCCGAGCGACACGCCCGGCTGGGCGAGGGCGCGGGCCAGCCGGCGGACCGCCTTGACGGCGGCGGCGTTCTCCGGCAGGCGGACGAACTCCCCCCAAGTGGCCATGACCCCGAGCGATAACGTGGGGCGGTAAAGGTGTCAAGGCGAGCGGGGAGGGGTGGTGTCGGTTTGGGGCGAGCGGGGGGCGTAAACCCTCCATGGTTGGCGATGTTGCCGGCGAATCGCTTCCCACGCAGGGCTTACGCCCCCCGCTCGCCCAGGCGACCGACGCACTCGACGATCCGCCCGGCCGCCTCCTTCACATCCGCATCGGTCGTGTCCGGCCCGAGGCTGAGCCGCACCGCCGACCGCAGCCGGTCGTCCGGCAGGCCCATCGCTGCCAGCACGGGGGAGGGGAGCAGGCTGCCGCTGCTGCACGCGCTGCCGCCGCTGGCCCGCACCCCGGCCAGGTCGAGGGCCATCAGCAGCAGGTCCGTTCGGCAGCCGGGGGCCGACAGGTTGACGGTGTTCGGCAGCACGTCGGGGTCACCCGGCGGCGGGCCGTTCAGTTGGCACATGGACAGATGTTCCACGAGGAACGTCCGCTGCCGGGTCCACCGCTCCCGCCGCCCGGCCATCTGCTCGCACGCCTCGTCCAGCGCCGCCGCCAGGCCGACGGCCAGCATGACGGGTTCGGTGCCGGGACGCCGGCCGCCCTGCTGGTGCCCGCCGAACCATTGCGGGGCGAACGCCGTCCCCCGCTTCAGCAGCAGTAGGCCGACCCCGACCGGCCCGCCGAACTTGTGGGCCGACACGGTGAGCGCCACGACGCCGAGCCGGTGGAAGTGGACCGGCAGCTTACCGATCGCCTGGGCGGCGTCGCACAGCACCGGGGCGACCGCCGCCGCGGCCGCGACGGGCTGTACCGCCCCCGTCTCGTGGTTGGCCAGCATCAGGGCGACTAGTCTCGCTTCCGGCGATACCTTCGCCACGTTCACCCGGCCGACGGCATCGACCGGGAGCCAGTCGAGCGTGAAGCCGCGCTTCTCCAGTTGGCGGAACGGCTCGACCACGCACGGGTGTTCGATGGCCGACAGTTGCAGCCGGCCGCCATCACCCACTAGCCCGAAGGCGGCCAGGTTGTTCGCCTCGGTGGCGCCGCTGGTGAACAGCACCTCGTCCGGGTGTGCCCCGAGCCGGGCCGCCACCCGCTCCCGGGCGTCGTCCAACAGTCGCCGCGCCGCCCGACCGGCGGCGTGGGCCGACGCCGGGTTGCCGACCCTGGCACACGCCACCATCGCCGCGGCGGCGACGGGGCGGAGCGGGCTGCCGGCGTTGTGGTCCAGGTCGATGGGCGTCATACTCCGCCATCTTACCCCCGGGAGGCTCGCCCGATGACCGCCGCCGAGGTGATGGCCGAGCTGGAAGCCAAGGGCAGTGCCCAGACCAAGAAGACGTACCTCCGGCACGGCGCCCGGGAGCCGCTGTTCGGGGTGAAGGGCGCCGACCTGAAGGTGCTCCAGAAGCGGATCAAGGTGGACCACCGACTGGCCCGGGAGCTGTACGCCACGGGCAACAGCGACGCCATGTACCTGGCCGGGCTGGTGGCCGACCCGCACGCCGCCAGCAAGGCCGAGCTGAACCGCTGGGTGAAGGCGGCGTACTGGCACTACCTCAGCGAACACACGGTGCCGTGGGTGGCGGCCGAGTCGCCGCACGCCGTCGAGCTGGCCCTGGCCTGGATGGACGCCAAGCCCGAGGGGGTCCGGGCGGCCGGGTGGTGTACCTACAGCAGCTACGTCGCGGTGACATCCGACGAGGACTTGGACTTGGAGCAGGTCGCCGGGCTGCTGGAACGGGTACGGCGGGACATGCCGACCGCCCCAAGCCGGGTGAAGTACACGATGAACGGCTTCGTCATCGCCGTCGGTGGATACGTGGCCCCGCTGACCGGGGCGGCAAAAGCCACGGCGAAGGCCCTCGGCCCGGTGGCGGTGGACATGGGCGACACCGGCTGCAAGGTGCCGGACGCCGGGGCGTCCATCGAAGCGATGCTGACCCGCGGGGTGAAGAAGCGGAAGACGGCCAAGTGCTGAGTTGCGGAGTGGGGACCGGCGGGCTACACTCGGGATCCTGCCGGTCCCCACTTTCCCGCCCGAGCCTGCCCCATGGCCTGTCCCGGCCCCCCGTCCCGCCGCGATGTCCTCCGCACCGGCGTCGGCTCGCTCGCCCTGTCCGGCCTGCTCGCCCCCCGGGCCGCGGCCGCCCCGGAGCCGACGGCGAAGGCGTGCATCCTCCTGTTCATGTGGGGCGGCCCGAGCCACCTCGACACCTGGGACCCCAAACCGGACGCCCCGGCGGAGGTGCGCGGCCCTTTCGCCAGCATCCCCACCAGCGTGCCCGGTTTGCGGATCAGCGAACACTTCCCCCGGCTGGCGAAGCTGGCGGACCAGTACGCCGTGGTGCGGAGCATGAGCCACACCGACCCGGCCCACCTGTCCACCGTCCACCACCTGATGACCGGCCGGGTCGCCCCGCGGCCGAACTCCGACGCCGACCCCGCAACGCGAGCCGACGCCCCGCACCTGGGCAGCATGTTGGGCAAGCACCGGCCGACGGCCGGGGCGGTGCCGCCGGCGGTGACGCTGCCCTGGCAGGTGTCGCACCCGGCGGCGCCGGGTGGGGTCGCCCCGGGCCAGCACGCCGGCTGGCTGGGCGCCGCCGCCGATCCCTTTCTGGTCACGGGTGATCCGAACTCGCCGACGTTCGCTGTCGGCGGGCTGGCCCCCACCGACGTGTCGCCCGGCCGGTTCGCCCGTCGCCGGCAACTGCTGGCCAAACTGGACGCCGGACCGGACGCCGGCGGGTTCGACGGGGTGCGGGCGAAGGCCGCCGACCTGCTGGCGTCGGGCACCGTGGCGGCCGCGTTCGACTTGTCGAAGGAGTCGCCGAAGACCCGGGACGAGTACGGCCGCCACCCGCACGGCCAGAGCTGCCTGTTGGCCCGCCGGCTGGTCGAGGCGGGCACCCGGCTGGTCACCGTCAACTGGCCGGACGACGGCCAATACTTCTGGGACACCCACGGCAACAACTTCGAGTCGCACAAGACGCGGCTAATGCCGCCGGCCGACCAGGGGTTTGCGGCGCTACTCACCGACCTGGCCCGTCGTGGCCTGCTGAACGAGACGCTGGTGCTGTGGGTCGGCGAGTTCGGGCGGACGCCGCAGATCAACCCGAAGAGTGCTGGCCGGGAACACTGGCCGCGGTGTTACTCGGCGGTGTTGGCCGGCGGCGGCGTGCGGGGCGGGGCGGTGTACGGGGCCAGCGACGCCATCGGGGCGTTCCCGCGGGAAAAGCCCGTGTCGCCGGCCGACCTGACCGCCACCGTGTACCACGCCCTCGGGGTGGACCCGGGTCAGACCGTCACCGACCCGCTCGGCCGGCCAGTCGCCCTGACCGAGGGGACGCCGCTGCGGTCGCTGTTCGGCTGACGCCGGCTACCGCATCATCATGCCGCGGGACTGGGCCTGGAGCGCGTCCCACTCCCGCTGGGCCACGGCCTGGGTGCGGGTGGACCGCTTGCCCGGGCCGGTGAACCGGATTTTGATGGGGCCGGTCAGGTTGTAGTGGTCCGGCCCGAGCACGGCCGCCACGAT
Source organism: Fimbriiglobus sp. (assembly GCA_043787415.1). GTDB lineage: Bacteria > Planctomycetota > Planctomycetia > Gemmatales > Gemmataceae > JAXMAZ01. The sequence goes on from JAYVUZ010000246.1 coordinate 6,019, forward strand.
CCCGTTCAACGCCTGAGCGAACACGTTGCCGGACTCGAAGTCCCAGTTGTCGTCCAGCGCCCCGATCTCGGCCTCCACCCGCCGGCCGCCGGCGGCGTTCACGAACCGGGTGCCGGCCTTCATGAGGGCGAAGCCGACGCTCCCGTGGATGTACGCCGCATCCCCGGAGGAAATTTTCCCGGCCGGCAGCTTGAACGGGTTCCAGTGGTACAGGCTGCCGGTGATGGTCCGCCAGCCCGGCTCGAAGAACCGCCGGGTCACCAGGTCGTCGAACGTCAGGTTGCCCTGCGGCAGCGTGTTCCCGAACAGCAGGAACTTGTCGATGCCCGAGAACGAGGCGACCGTGATGTCCTTGCCGTACCCGTTGGTCATCACCTCCTGCTGGGTCATTTCGACGGCCACGTGCCCGAAGTCCGGGACGAAGCTGTGGACGTACCCCGTCTCGTACGGGCTGAACGGCTGGCCGTACTCGGCCAGGTTGTTGATTTCGACGTAGTTCAGGTCGGCGTACTCGGTGCAGGCCCAGGCCGTGCTCGACGAGTTGTAGGACCAGCTCACGGTCGTCCCCCGGGTGCGGCGTATGGGTGAGAGCGACGGCCGGCCGGCCGACCGGACAGAAACCCGCGGGGTCGCCGCCTTTTCAACCGGCCGCCGGCCCGCTAACATGCTGGCTCCAACGGAGCGGTGCTCGAGTGGTTGAAGAGGCGGCACTGGAAATGCCGTATACGGTTAATACCCGTATCGAGGGTTCAAATCCCTCCCGCTCCGCTGGACTCTCTATCCCGTCAGCCGACGGCCTCCAAGCCGAGCGTCTTGAGCACCCCCTCGAACCGGCCCCACGGCACCGGCTTGGTCGGGATCGCGGCCGTCCGCTTGTCGAGCGCCAGGTCGAGGGTGTACATGGTTTCGACGTGCAGGGTCCGCTTGCCGGCGGCCCGCAGCCGGGTCATCTCCGCCTGCTCGGCGGAGTACCGCTTGGCCAGCTCGTGGAGCGTCAGCACCCGCGCCCCGTCCCCGCCGTGTTCCACCCGCACGCCCCGGCACTTCGTCCAGTCGGCGAACAGGACCAGGTCGGCGGCGGCCACCAGCAGGATGGTGATGGGCTGGTGTTCGGCCAGCCCGGCCGGCTCGCAGCTCGGGGCCATCACGTACAAGTCGTGGTCGAACGGCCCGCCGGCGGTGCGGTCGCAGACGAAGTTGGTGACCGCTTCCAGCAGGTACGACCCCTCGGCCCCGGTCATCGAGATGAGGGTGTCGGTCGAGGAGACTTGGTGTGCCCGCCGCAGCAGCACGGCTTGCAGGTAGCAGTTGGGCACCACCCGGTCCATCTGGGCTTGGCCGAGCGCCCGCATCCGCAGCACGGCCGGGGAGCCGTCGGCCGCCCGCTCGATCAGGTGGTGGGTGAGCACGACGGTGTCCCGGGCGTCGCCGCGGAGTAGCCGGCGGCGGTCCCGGTGCCGCCGCCAGCGGGCCACCACCGCCGTGATGAGTGTGCCGACCGCCAGCCCCATCAGCACCCCGACCCCGCGACCGCTCAGCTCGTCCGTCCACGCGGCGAACATGGTTCCGGCTCCTGATTGGGGTTCACTTGGCGACTGGGTGAATCATAATCCGCGCTACCCCTCAGTCCCGATCTCGACAGTGCTGTCGTCGGCCGCCAGTCGGGCCAGCGCATCAGGTAGGTCACGGGTAAGAAGCAGACGAAGGTTGGCGTTCGTGGTGTTCCCGCAGCGGAGCCAAAGTACTTGCGGCGGGGGGCCAAGCCGCTGCACCAGTTCGGCGAAGTCGCTGTCCTTGGTCATGACGACCGCCCCGACGGCACGGGCCGCGTCAAAGATGGACGGGTCTTGTGCGTGTCCGAGACCGAGGTCGCGTACGGCGACCGCTGGGACGCCGAAGGTCGTGGTCAGCCATGAGGCGATGGCCGGTGGGAGGTGCGCGTCGAGCCAGATGGTCATGCGGCCACCGGCTCGGCCATCCGCCGGCTGGCGTACTGGAGGCAGGCATGGATGTCGGCCAACTCCAGGTCCGGCAACTCGTCCACGAGCTGAGCCGGCGTCAGGTCGGCGGCGAGCAGGTCCAGGACATCACTCACCCGGATGCGCATCCCGCGGACGCACGGCCGGCCGCCGCACTGGAGCGGGTCGAGGGTGATGCGATCGCGGCTCATTGTCCCACCTCCAATTTATTTTTACGTGCGAACTAATCCTCGCGCGGCCGACCCGACGGGTCGCCGAACCACAACGCCAGCCAACGCTCCGCGATTTCGACGCCCCCGACCGCATCGAGGGCGAACGCCAGCGCCAGGACACTGGCCGCCACCGGCCCGGCGAGCGGCCGGAGGATCGCCGACCGCACCCCGCCGGCTCGTCGGCTCACGCCAGTGCCGCCTTCGCTGCGGCTAGGCACGCCACGTCGTCGTTGTCGGCCAGCCCCCGGAAGTTCCCCTCGACCCGCCGGAAGGCTAGCTCCAGGAAGTACCGCCCGGCGGTGTCGTCCGGCCCCTCGTGGTCGAGCCGGGCCAGCACACACGCCGTAACATATAAGTCAATGGCGATGTCGGCGATCCGCTCGTGTACGAGCTGGGCGTTGAAAAACGCCTCGTCCGTCTTCAGCCGCATGAACACTTTGGGCAGCGTGGTCCCGAACCGCTTGGTCAGCGCCGCCAGCTCCCGGGCCGGGCCGAACAGGCTCGGGCTTTTCACGGGCACCGTCGGCGTCTCGGCCAGGGCCGGCACGGCCAGCCGGCTCGCCACCCCGAGGCCGCTACTGATCTTGGCCAGGTTCCACTTGAACCCGAGCAGGTCGTCCCGCAGGCCCTTGTAGTACTCGCCCGGCGCCTTGCACCCGGCGGCGGCCACCAGGTAGCTCTTGAGCACCTCGTTGGCCCCCTCCCCGATGGTGTTGATGCGGGCGTCCCGCATCCACCGCTCCACCGGCTGGTCGGTGAAGTACCCCTTGCCGCCGTACACCTGCATGGTGTCGTACACGATGGTCCACAGGTGTTCGGTGGCGAAGACCTTCAACATGCCGGTCTCCAGCATGTAGTCCTCGTGCCCCTGGTCGATGAACGCCGCCGCCTCGGTGGTGGCCGCCTCCATGGCGTACACGTGGGCCGCCGCCCAGGCGACCTTCTTCTGCACCAGTTGGAACTCGCTGAGCGTCTGCTGGAACTGCTTGCGACTCTTGGCGTGGGCGATCATCGCCGTCAGGCACACCTTGCCGTGCCCGGTGCAACTGGCCCCGAACGTCACCCGGCCGAAGTCGAGGATGGTCAGGGCCACCCGCAGCCCCTTGCCCACCGGCCCCAGCACGTTCTCGGCCGGCACCGTCATGTCGGTGAACCGCAGCTTGCCCGTCGCTGTGCCGCGGATGCCACACTTGTCCGCCCGGGCCTCGACCACTTCGAACCCGGGCATGTCCGGCGTCACCAGGAAGCAGGTGACTTTCGACCCGCCCTTGCCGTCCGGTGTCCGTGCGGCCACCGTCAGAATGTCCGCCACCCCGCCGTTCGTGATGTAGTGCTTGGTGCCGGACAGGGTGTAGGACTGGCCGTCGGTCGACGGGGTGGCCGTCGTCTGAACGTTGCCGGCGTCGCTCCCGGCTTCGGGTTCGGTCAGGGCGAAGGCGCACAGCTTGGACCCGTCGAGCAGCCCGGGGAGCCACTTCTCCTGCTGCTTCTTCGTGCCGAACAGTACCAGCGCCCGGCAGCCGATGCTGTGGTGGGCGTTGACGAACACGGCCGTGCTGGCACAGTGCCCGCCGAGGATTTCCATCGTCTTCAGGTACTGCTGCTGGCCGAACCCCATGCCGCCGTACTCGGTGGGGATGGTCATCTTGTACACGCCCAGGTCGGCCAGCCCCTGAATGACCGAGTCCGGGATGCGGCTCTCCCGGTCGATCCGCATGGCGTCGATGTGTTCGTCGGCGAACTTCCGCACCTTGGCCGCCGCCTCGTCGGCCACGTGGGCCTTGTCGGCCGGCAGCACCGGGTACGGGAACAGCAGCTCGCCGCGGAACCGCCCGAAGAACAACGACTTGGCGAAGCCCAGGTGCTCGACCGTGCCGAGCATGTCCTCTTCGGCCTTCTGCTTCTGGTCGGCCACCTGTGCGGCGGTGAGGGCCATGGGTGAAATCCGTGGGGGAGGGTGAGACATTCTATCACGCCCGGGCGAGGGCCGGCCGCGCCGGCCGGCCGCATCCGCCGGGGGTGATGGGTCGTCGGATTCCGGGCGGCGGCCGGCGGCGGCGAGAAATCGCAACATCTTGCCGCTTGTCTGACCGCCGGAGTCCGCGTTAAACTCACTGTGACCCGCCCGCCTTCCCCACCCGGCCGTGTCGTACTCCCCGACTGGCCGCGGCGAGGACTCTCCCCATGACTCGCCCCCGCCTCGTGTTAGCTGTCGTGCTGCTCGCGGTCGCCGGCCGGCCGGCTGCCGCCATCGACTACTCCTGGAACGGCACCTCGATCAGCAACACCGCCACCACAGCGAACTGGACCTCCGGCAGCAACTTCACGATTCCTGCGGTCACCAACCGCCCGACGACCGTCGACCGGGTGTCGTTCGACAGTACGTCCACCGGCCTGTTGAACACCCTGCTAGACGACAGCTTCTCGTTCCTCAAACTGACGGTCGCCAATAACGTGACGGCGGCTGCCGACCCCATTCTGATCGGCCCGGGCGCCCCGACCACCAACACCTTGACCGTACTCGGCGAGGGCCTCGACCTGTCGGCCGCCAACAAGAGTCTGACGATCACCAGCCGGTTCGTCGTCGGGGCCGACCAGCCGTGGGCCGTGAATGGCTCCAGGACTCTGACCCTGAGTGGGGTGGTGAGCAGCCCGGCCGTACAGGTGCTGGCAGTGAACGGGGCCGCCGGCAACACCGGGACGGTAGTGCTGAGCGGGTCGAACACCTTCGCCGCCACCTCGTCGCTGACCCTCCGGGCCGGGTCACTGCGGGCGGACAACGCCGCCGCCCTGACCGGGCTGACCGGGTCGGGCGGCACCAGCGGCATCACCCTGGACCCGCTGAGTACGGCCACCCTCGGGCTGAACGCGGCCGGCACCTATTCCAACAGTCTGAAACTGGTCGGCACCTCGCCGTCTGTGCAGTCGGTAGTCAACGGGCTGGCCGCCGGCACGACGACGCTGAGCGGTCCGGTGACGGTGGCCGGCAGTGGGCTGGTGGCCCTGAACGTGGCCGGCGGCGGCACCCTCGACCTGACCAGTACGGTGGGCGGCGCGTTCACCGGCACGCTCCAGGTGGGCGGGGCGACCGGCGCCGGCCGCCTGGGCGGGGCCGTCGGCCTGTCGGCCGGCGCCGGGCTGGTCAAGACCGGCGGGTCCACCTGGACGCTGGGGGCGGCCAACACCTGGACCACCACGGCCGTCCGGGCCGGGGTGCTGCGGTCCACCGTGCCCGCCGCCCTGCCGGGGACGGCCACCCTCACGCTGGGCACCGCCGGCTCGGCGGCCGTCGGCACGCTCGACCTGTTCGGCATCAGCCAGTCGGTGGGCGGTCTGGACACGTTCAGTAGTAGTGATGCTTTCGTGAACCCGGCCGACAACCGCATCGGCATCGGGGACGTATCTGGCCCCGGGGCGTTCGCCTCCACCCTGACCTACGCAGGCGGCACTTCCGTTTTCGCCGGGACGGTCGTCGATTCGGTGTTCGCAAGTGGCGGGGGCGTCACCAAGGCGGTGTCGCTGACTGTGTCCAGCGGCAGCCTCACCCTGCAGTCGGCCAACACCCACTCCGGGGCGACGGTGGTCACCGGCTCCGGCACAGTGTTAGCCCTGGGGTCGGTGTCCGGGGGGGCCGGCGGTGGATTCACCAACTTCGGGTCGTTCGCCAGCAGCCCGACGGTGACGGTGCGGAGCGGGGCCGGCCTGAACGTGGCCGGGGCGACCGGCGGGCTGAACTCCCTCGGCGGGCAGTTCGCCCCGGTGGCCAACCAGACGCTTCGGGGCGAAGGCGCCGTCACCGGGGCGGTGACGATCCCGGCCGCCGCCACCCTCCGCGGCGGAGAGCCGGGGGTTAGCCCGAACGGCCAGCTCAGCGTGGCCGGCCCGGTCACCATCCAGGGCGGGCCGGTGGGGTCCGGCGGGGGTCAGTTGGCGGTGGACCTGAACGGCACCAGCACCAGCGGGACGCTGGTCGGCCGGGTGGCCGTCACCGGCGGCAACCCGCTGAACCTGGCGGTGTCGCCCGGCAACCCGGTGACGATCCGGCTGATCGGTTCGCAGAACCTGATTTACGGCACGCCATACACGTTCGACGTGGCCACGGCCGGCGACTTCCGGCGGAACGGCACGCCCGGCGTCACCAGCTACACCTTCGGCCCGGCCGGCGACTTCGTCTTGTCGGCCGACTCCGTGCCGCTGAACGCCTACATCGGCACCCCGACGCTGACGGCCAGCAGCGGCACCCTCACCCTCGGCTTCACCCCGGTGCCGGAGCCGGCGACGGTGCTGGCCGTGGCCGTCGTCGGCCTCGGGGCGGCCCGCCTCCGCCGGCGTATACTGGCCGGATGACGCCCACCCTGAGCGACCTGGCGGCCCTGCGGGCGGCCGGCACCTTCGGCCCGGTGGACCACCCGCGGATCGAGCGGGCGGTCCGCGAAATCCTGGCCGCCGTCGGCGAAGACCCGGACCGCGAGGGCTTGCGGGACACCCCGGCCCGGGTGGCCCGCATGTACGCCGAGATCTTCAGTGGCCTGCACGCCGACCCGTCCGCCCACCTGAAGCGGACCTTCACCCAGGACCACGACGAGATGGTGCTGGTGAAAGACATCGACTTCGCCTCCTGTTGCGAGCACCATCTACTGCCATTCACCGGCAAGGCGCACGTCGGCTACCTGCCGGCCGGCCGGGTGGTCGGGCTGTCCAAGCTGGCCCGGGCCGTGGACGGCCTGGCCCGCCGGCCGCAGGTGCAGGAACGCCTGACCGACGACCTGGCCGACCTGATCATGACCGAGTTGCAGCCGCGGGGCGTCGGCGTGGTCATCGAGGCGACGCACTCGTGCATGACCATCCGCGGGGTGCGGAAGCCGGGCAGCGTCACCGTCACGAGCGCCATGCGGGGGCTGTTCAAGACCAACCCGATGACCCGGTCGGAACTGCTGGCCCTGATCAAGTAGGGCACGGTTCACCGTGCCGTCTCCCGCCACGGGCGTCGCCCGCTTCCCCGACGGCACGGTGAACCGTGCCCTACCATGCTGCCCACCACCGCCCAGATCGCCGCCGACCTCCGCGGCAGTTTCCGCGGGGCGTTGCACTTCGACCCGGCCCGGCGGGCGGTGTACGCCGCCGACGCCGGGCCGTTTGCCGTCACCCCGCTCGGGGTGGCGTGCCCGGCCGATGTCGCCGACGTGCGGACTCTGTTGAAGTACGCCCGCGGGGTCGGGCTGCCGGTGGTGCCGCGGGGGGCCGGCACCGGCACCGCCGGCGGGTGCGTCGGCCCGGGGCTGGTGATCGACCTGAGCGTCGGCCTGCGGGCCGTGCGGTCCCGGCCCGGTGGGTTCTTGACGGCCGAAGCCGGGGTGACGCTCGGCGAGCTGGACGCGGCGTTGGCGGCGGTCGGCCGGCGGCTGGTCGGGGTGGCTCCGGGCCGGCCGGCTGGCACCGTCGGTGGGCGGGTGATGGCCGGCGGCGTCGGGGCGGTCGCTCGGCTGGAAATGGTGTGGGACGACGGCAGCTTCGACCCGCTGCCGACCGGCGACTTCGCCCCGTCCGACCGGCTCATCGAACTCCGCGCCCTGGCGGCGGCGCTCTTGGCCAACCACCGGGAACTCATCCGACTGGACCGGCCGGCGGGCGGTGGCTACCGGCTGCACGGGGCACTCACGCCCGCCGGCCTCGACCTGCCGCGGCTGCTGCGAGGGTCGGGCGGCACCCTCGGCGTGTTGACCGCCGTCACCCTGCCGACGGCCCCGCTGCCGGGCGGCGAGTGCCGGTCGGCGGTCGGCTTCCCGAGCGTCGAGGCGGCGGTGCGAGCCGGGCTGGCCCTCACCCGCACCGACGGCCTGACCGCCTGCGAACTGCTCGACGGCCGGTACGCCGCCGCCGCTCGGGCCGGGGTGCCGGCCAGCGTCGGGGCGGTGCTGGCCCTCGCCTGGGAGGCTGCGTCGCCGGCCGCCGCCCTGGCCCGCGGCCGGTCGGCCGTGGACGGTCTGCGCGGCCGGCACGTCTTCCTGCCCGTGGCCGAGCCGACCATCGACCCGGCCGGCCTGCGACGGGTGACCGACCGCCAGGCGGCGGCGGTGGCCAACCTGCACGCCGTCGGCCCCGGCCGCCGGCCGGTGCCGGGGTGCGACGACATCGGCGTGCCGCTGGACGAGCTGGCCGGGTTCCTCCAGGCCGCCCGGGCGATCGCCCAGCAGACGGGCGTCAGCGTGGCCATGACCGCGGACGTGGCCGCCGGGGTGGTTCGCATCCGCCCGCTACTCGACCTGGCCGACCCGGCCGACCGCGCGAAGCTGTGGCCGCTGGCCGACGCCCTCCACACCCGCGCCCTCGGTTGCGGCGGTTCGGTCGGCCCGACGGCCGGGGCCGGGCTGGCCCGCACCCCGTGGGTGGCCGCCCAGGCCGGCCCGCTGGCCGACGTGTTCGCCGACCTCAAGCGGGTGTTCGACCCGGCCGGCGTCCTCAACCCGGGCCAGGTGGTCAGCCCGGACCCGGCCCGGCCGGCGTGGCCGTTGAAACCCGTGACGAGCGCTGAGTTAAAAGTGCCGAGTGGCGACGCGGGTGCGTCGCGTCGGATCGCCCTCAGCACTCAGCCCTCGGCCCTCAGCACGTCTTGTAACTCGTGCGGCAACTGCCGCCCCCGCACCGGCCCCGGGCGGAGCTGCCCGACCCACCGGGCCGGCGGCGACGAGAGTGCCACCCCGCGGGCGAAGGCCGCACTGGTGACGGCCGGCATCGACCCCACCGGGGAGGCGGCGCGGGCCATCGCCGGGATGTGCGTGCATTGCAAGATGTGCCCGGCGGAGTGCCCGGCCGGGGTGGACGTGCCGGCCCTGGCGGTCGGGCTGAAGGCGGCCTACTTCCAGGCGCACGGGCTGCCGCGGGGGGCCTGGCTGGCGGCCCGGGTGGACGGCATCAGCCGGCTGGCCGGGGCGTTCGCCTTCACCAGCAACGTGCTGCTCGACTCGGCCCCGGCCCGGTGGGTGTTGGAAAAGACGCTGGGGCTGGACCGCCGCCGCCGGCTGCCCCGGCTGACGCACCGGACGTTCCTGCGGCGGGCCGTGCTGGCCGGCTGGCACCGGCCGCCGAAGCCGCTGCCCGGGGCGGCGAAGGTGGCGTACTTCGTGGACACCTTCGCCAACCGCCACGACCCGCTGGTCGGCCTGGCAACGGTGGCGGTGCTGCGGCACGCCGGGTTCGCCGTGCAGGTGCCGTGGCGGCAGAAGGCCAGCGGCCTGGCCCCGCTGGTGGCCGGCGACCGGGAGGCCGCCCGCGAACTGGCGGCGTACAACGTCCGCACCCTGGCCCCGCTGGTGCGGGACGGCTGCCAGGTGGTGTGCAGCGAGCCGGCGGCGGCGGTGGCGTTGCGGGACGAGTACCCGGCCCTGCTGGACAGCCCGGACGCCCGGCTGGTGGCCGAACACACCGTCGAGCTGACGACCCTGCTCGACCGCCGGCGGGCGGCCGGGGCGCTGCCGGCCGACTGGAAGCCGGTGGGGCTGAGCGTCGAGGTGCATGTGCCGTGTCATGTCAAGGCGCTGGGCGACCCGGCCGCCGGCCGGCTGCTCGGGGCGGTGCCGGGGGTGGAAGTGGTTCACCTCGCCGACGGGTGCAGCGGCATGGCCGGCCCGTGGGGGCTGACCGCCCGCAACGCCCCGACCAGTTTTGCCGCCGGCCGGGTGATGCTGGACAGCTTCCGGGCCGGGCCGGCGGTCGGCGTCGCCGAGTGCTCGGCGTGCCGGCTGCAAATGCAGGACGCCACCGGCAAGCGGGCCGTCCACCCGGCGATCATTCTGGCCCACGCCTACGGCCTGCTGCCCGCCGCCGGCCGGCGGCTGCAACGACTTCCGGGCAAGAGGCTGACCGACGGATGACTGTCACCGTGCTGCTGTTCGCCCACTTGCGGGACCGGCTCGGGCCGGCCGTCGAGGTGGAGTTACCCGACGGGGCGACGGTGGGTGAGTTACGGGCGCGGCTGCCGCTGGAGGGGTGCCGGGTGGCGGTGGACCTGGCGTTCGCGGAGGATAGCGACGTGATCCCGCCGGGTGCCGAGGTGGCGGCCATCCCGCCGGTCAGCGGCGGGTGACATGGCGAGCGGCCAGCGTAAGCTGGTCCGGCTGGGGCGTGAGGTGACATCCCTCGCCAGGCCGGACCAGCTCACGCTGGCCGCTCGCCTAGAATCGCCCTCATGCACATCGTCCTGGCCGACCAGCACCACCTGCACCCGACGGCCGAGCGGATGCCCGGGTACGGCCGCCGCTACCCCGAGGTGCCGGCCCGCATCGATCGCATCCGGTTCGCGCTGGAAGCGGCCAGGTACGGCCCGCCGGCGACGCCGACCGACTTCGGGACAGACCCCGTTCGTGCGATCCAGTCAGGTGGGCTGCTCAATCACATCAGCTACGCCTGGGAGCGCTCCCGGGACACCCGTGAGCCGGGCGAACCGTTCCTGCCGGACACCTTCATGTCGCCGGGTGGGCGGCCGCACGTTGGTTGCCTGCCGGCGACCGCCGGCTCACGTGCCTTTGACGTGTCGTGTCCCATCTTCGAGGGCACCTGGCGGGCGAGTTTGAACGCCACCCACGCGGCAGTGACGGCGGCCGAACACGTTCGCGCCACGGGCGGCGTCGCCTATTCACTCGGCCGACCTCCGGGGCACCACGCCGGCTACGCGTTTCACGGCGGGTTCTGTTACACCAACCACACGGCTGCCGCCGCGGCCTGGCTGGCGAAGGACGGCGACCGCGTGGCGGTGCTGGACATCGACTACCACCACGGCAACGGGACGGAGGACATCTTCCGCGGCGACGACCGGGTGTTCACCGCCTCGCTGCACGCCGACCCACTGGTGGACTACCCGTACTTCTGGGGCTTCGCCGATCAGTCGTCCCCGACGAACCGTAACGTTCCGCTGCCGCACGGCACCACCGACGACGAGTACTTCGCGGCCCTCGACCCGGTGTTGCAGGAACTCAGCGACTTCGCCCCCAAGTACCTCGTCCTGGCCGCCGGGTTCGACCTGATGGCCGGCGACCCGGTGCCCCGTAACGGCGGCTTCGCCATCACCACCCCCGGCCTGAAACGCATCGCCGACCGGGTGGCCTCGCTGAAGCTGCCGACGGTCATCGTGCAAGAGGGCGGTTACAACCTCGACCGCCTCGGCGAGTACGCCGTCACGCTGCTGGACGCCTTCCGGTAAGATGCCGGCATGACGGCGCTGACCCGCGACCCCATCGACGCCGCCGCCCTGACGGCGCGGGTGCGGTCGCCGCACGCCGGGGCGGTGGTGCTGTTCCTCGGCACCGTCCGCGACCTGACCGGCGATGTGCTGACGGAAGCGCTCGACTACACCGCCTACGAGCCGATGGCCGAGCGGCAGCTCGCCGAGCTGGAGAGCGACATCCGCCGCCGCTGGCCGGTGCAAGAATGTGCCCTGGTCCACCGCCTCGGCCTACTCCCCGTCGGCGAGGTGAGCGTGGCCGTGGCGGTCAGTTGCCCGCACCGGGCCGAGGCGTTCGAGGCGGCCCGGTACGCTATCGACACGCTCAAGCGGATCGTGCCCGTCTGGAAGGCGGAGGGGTCGTGACCCGCCGCATCCCACTCACGGCCGTCGCCCCACTGCCGCCGGCCGGGGCCGGGCTGATCGACCGCTTCGGCCGGGTGCATCGCCGGCTGCGGGTGAGCGTTACCGACCGCTGCAACCTCCGCTGCACGTACTGCATGGCCGAGGACGTGACGTTCCTGCCACGGGACGAACTGCTCAGTTTCGAGGAACTGGCCCGGGTGGTGCGGGTGGCCGCCGGCCTCGGGGTGGACAAGGTGCGGCTGACCGGCGGCGAACCGACCCTCCGCCGCGGCCTGCCGGACCTGGTGCGGCTGGTGGCGGCCACCCCCGGCGTGCGGGACATCGGGCTGACCACCAACGGGCTGCTGCTGGAACAGCAGGCCGAGGCGCTGTGGGTCGCCGGGCTGCGGCGGCTGAACGTGTCGCTGGACACCCTCGACCCGGGGCGGTTCCGCGAGCTGTCCCGCCGGGACGGGCTGGACCGGGTGCTGGCCGGGCTGGCGGAGGCGAAGCGGGTCGGGTTCGGGGTGAAGGTGAACGCCGTCGCCCTGCGGGGGTTCGTGGAACACGACGCCGGGCTGCTCGCCCGCTACTGCCGGGACAACGGGTTCGAGCTGCGGTTCATCGAGAGCATGCCCATCGGGGCCGAGCCGTGGCAGCGAGACCAGGCGGTGCTCGCTGACGAACTGCTGGCACTCGTGGGAGTGGAATGCGGGACGCTCGTGCCCGTTGAAGGCGGCGACCCGTCGGCCCCGGCGGCCGAGTACGAGTACGCCGACGGTGGCGGCCGGGTGGGCGTCATCGCCAGCGTGAGCAAGCCGTTCTGTGCCGCCTGCGACCGGCTCCGGCTGACGGCCGACGGGCAGCTCCGTAACTGCCTGTTCAGCACCGCCGAGACGGACGTGAAAGGGGTGCTACGGGGCGGCGGCAGCGACGCGGACGTTACCGACCGGCTGCGGGCGTGCGTGTGGGGCAAGGAGCCGGGTCACGGGTTCAACGCCGCCGGGTGGGTGAAGCCGGCGCGGACCATGCACGCCATCGGCGGGTGAGCGGGTACACTTGGGGCATGGCTACCATCACACGCCTGCCGCACCGCGTCCTGCGGTATGAGGAGCGGCTGAACGCTGATCCGGACTGGGCACTGACCGAAGGATCGAGGTTCTTCATGGGTGATGGCGAAGTCCGGGCCACGCTGAACACTGTCACCCGTAGGCTGAACGACCTCGGCGTGCCCTACGCTGTCGTCGGCGGGTTGGCCCTCGTTCACCATGGCTACCGCCGGTTCACCGAAGACGTGGACATCTTGGTGACGACCGCGTCATTACGACTAATCCACAAGCGGCTGGACGGACTGGGCTTCGTGCCGCCCTTCGCCAAGAGCAAGAACCTGCGCGACACCGCCACCGGGGTGAAGGTCGAGTTCCTACTCACCGGCGCGTACCCCGGCGACGGCAAGCCGAAGCCGGTTTCCTTCCCTGACCCGGCGGAGGTGAGCGAGGAATCCGGCGGCATCCGCTACCTACGCCTAGCCACGTTGGTCGAGCTGAAACTCGCCTCCGGCCTCTCGGCGCCGGATCGGTTGAAGGACTTGGCCGATGTGCAGGCACTGATCAAGGCCCGCAACCTGCCCCGCGAGTTCGCTGCCCAGATTGATCCGTCGGTGCGGGATGGGTACTACGCCCAATGGGCCGCGGCCCGGCCGGCGGGCCGCCGGTACGTCCTTCTCTGGCGGAACAAGTGGCTCACCGTCAGGGCGGCATCGCTGGCCGAAATGGCCGCAGGTCTGGAGGCGGCCGCCGCGGAGCTGCGGACCATGCTTGCCGACGGTGTCGCACTCGACCCGGACGGCGGCACCGCGGACGACTATGCTTACCTGACCACTTCGGACCCGGCGATCGCCCAGAAGTACGGGATGGAAGACGAATCCGAGCTGTGGGACAAGGACGAACCCGGGGACGACTCGGGTTCCGCCGGTCACGTCTAGAGGAGTCTCTCCATGTTCCGCCGCACCGTTCTGTCCCTGGCCGCCGTGGCGGCCGTCGCCGGCCTGGCCCTGGCCGTGCCACTCGGCAAGATCGAGCTGAAAGACTTCACCTTCAAGACCGGCGGCGACGGCGCCGGGTTCAACGAGGGGGACGGCAAGCTGTTCTTCTACGCCCAGGACGTGGCCTCCGTGCCGGTCAAGGTGGACGCCGACGGCGAGTACACCATCACCGTCGAAGCGTCGTGCGACGCCGCCCTGAACGAGAACGCCAAGTTCACCCTCAAGGTGGGTGACGTGGAGGTGAAGAAGGACTTCGAGCTCAAGCAGCCCGAGGCCAAGGAGTACACCTTCACCGCCAAGCTCACGAAGGGCGAGCCGAAGCTGAGCCTTGAGTTCACCAACGACAAGTACAAGGAGGGCGAGTACGACCGCAACCTGTACGTCCACGCGGTGAAGGTCGGTCTAAAGAAGTAGTGCAGAGTGCAGAGTGCAGAGTGCGGGGTCCGTTTTTCACCCTGCACTCTGCACTCTGCACTCTGCACTTTTGAAGTGGCCGCCGTCGCCGGGGAACTACTCCCCCGGCGACCCCTTTCGGAGGGCCACCGATTCCGACGGCCGTTGCTCGACTGGTGGCGGCCCTGGCGCCGCCGGCGTCCGGGTCCGACGCCGACCTGCTCGACCGCTACCACCGCGGCCGGGACGAGGCGGCGTTCGCCGGCCTGGTGCGGCGGCACGCCCCGGCCGTGCGGGCGATGGCCCGAGCGCGGCTGGCCAACTCGGCGGACGCGGACGACGTGACGCAGGCCACATTCCTGGTGCTGGCACGGGACGCCGGCCGGGTGCGGGAGAGCGTCGCCGGGTGGCTGGTGCGGGTGGCCCACCTGACCGCCCTGCAACACCGCCGCAACCTGGCCCGCCGGCGGACCGAGCCGTTGCCCGACCACCTGTCGGTGTCGGCCGACCCGGGTGACGCCGCCGCCACGCGGGAGGTTGCCGCCGTGGTGGCCGAAGAGCTGGCGGCCTTGCCGGATAAGTTGCGGGCGGTGGTGGCCCTGTGTGCCCTGGACGGGCTGACCGCGGCCGTCGCGGCGGAACGACTCGGGGTGCCCAAGGGCACGGTGGACAGCCGGCTGGCGACCGCCAAGCGGCGACTGGCCGACCGGTTGGCCCGCCGCGGTCTGGCCGCCGGGTCGGTGGCGGCACTGGCCGTCGGGCCGGCCCCGGCCGAGTTCTGCGACGCCGTGTCCGCGTCTGCTTTCGGGTACGCCTTCCGGTGTGGGGTCGCCACCCCCGTTTCCCTCCTCGCCGACGGAGTCCGACCCGCCATGACGAGCACCGCACGCCTGTTCGCCCTCGGCCTGGTGGCCGCCACCGTGACCGGCACGGCCGGCACGGCCCTTTACCACGACGGCCCCGGGGACAATCCGAAGGCGGGTCCGCCGGTGAAGTCGCCGGCCCCGCCGCCGACGGCGACCCTCACACTCAACCCACCGACGACCGACACTCCGGCCGGACGGCCGCCGGTCCGCACCGAGGCCGATGTGCGAGCGCGGCTGGCCGAGCCGAGCGGCATTCCCGACGCAACTACCCACACCCTTGGCTCGCTGTTGAAGACGCTCAACGGCCCCGAGCGGGGGCTGATCGTTCGCCTCGACATGCCGGCCATGCAGCGGTATGGCGGAGTGTTCGAGGACGCTCGTGCGAATTTATATGACATCAAGCTGAACGGCCGGCTGGACCCGCGGTTGCCGCTGTCCGACCTCCTGGACGAGGTACTGTGCCAGCTCCATTTCACCACGTTTCCGCTGACCTACCGGGTCCGTGGTAACCAGGTGCTGATCGGCCCGGCCACCCTGCACCGCGGATCGGTACTGAGCAATGATCCCGGACTGGTAGAAGGCTGGCTGGCCGAGCAGGCGTTGGGCGCCCCGGTGCGGGTGACGTTCGACGCCAAGCCGCTGGCGGCGGTGGTGGCCGAGCTGCGGACCCTGTCCGGGGCCAACATCGTGCTCGATCCGAAGGCCAGCGAGCCGCTCAAGACGCCGATCACCGCCAGCTACGACGGGGTGCGGCTGCTGACGGTGCTGCGACTGACCGCCCACATGGCCGGGCTGGAAGTAGTGGCCACCGGCAACGTGTACTACCTGACCGATCCGGACACGTCCTACCCGCTCCAGCGTCAGGCCGACACCGAGGGCCGGGACGTAAAGCCGCCGATGCCGAAGGGATGAACGGCTCGGTAGGAGCCGCGACCGGTAGGGAGCGCCTAGCTGTGGCACCCGACACGCAACCGTGTCCCACAACTAAACGCTCCCTACCGGTCGCGGCTCCTACCGAGCCGCCACTTGCCCTGGCACCCGGCGGCCGGCCGGCGTACCCTTTCCCCCATGCCCGCACAGGTCCACCCGACGGCCGTCGTCTCGCAGGCCGCGGTCCTCGCCGACGATGTCGTGGTCGGCCCGTTCACCGTCCTCGACGGCCGCGTGACGCTCGCCGCTGGCGTGGTGGTCGGCCCGCACTGCCACCTCGTCGGCGAGCTGCACGTCGGGGCCGGGTGCCGGTTCCACGCCGGCTGCGTCATCGGCGACGCCCCTCAGCACCTCGGGTACACGAACGAGCCGACCCGCACCGTCATCGGCGAGCGGTGCATTTTCCGCGAACACGTCACCGTCCACCGGGCGATGCCGGGGGGCGAAACTCGTATTGGGTCCGACTGCTTCCTCATGGCCGGCAGCCACGTCGCCCACGACTGCGTGGTGGGGGACGCGGTGGTGCTGGCCAACGGGGCGCTCCTCGGCGGGCACGTCACAGTCGGCGACCGGGCGTTCCTGTCCGGCAACACGGCGGTGCATCAGTTCTGCCGCGTCGGCCGGCTGGCGATGCTCGGCGGCACCTCGGCCGTGACGCAAGACCTGCCGCCGTTCTGGGTGGCCCAGGGGGGCGTCAACCGCGCCCGCGGGGTGAACGTGGTCGGGATGCGGCGGGCCGGCGTCAGCCGGGAGGAGATCACCGCCGTGCGGAAGGCGTACCGCCTGCTCAACCTGGCCGGCCGCACCATCCCGGACGCGCTGGCTGAGGTGGAGGCGGCTCACGGCCATTTGCCGGCGGTGGTCGAGCTGGCGGCCTTCTACCGCACCACCAAGCGGGGCGTCGTCACCGCCCGCATGGCCGGCGACGACGCCGCGTCCGAATGACCCGGCCCGTCCGCCTCGGGCTGGCCCTCTGGGCGGTGCTGGCCGTCGTAGTCGGCGTGCGGGTGCTGGTCCAGCAGCCGGGCCGGGCCAGCGTGGTGCCCATCTACCTGAAAGCCGGCGAGGTGTGGCGGGCCGGCGGCGACCTGTACGCCCCGACCGGGCTGGACGTGTACCGCTACCCGCCAGGGTTCGCCGCCGCCTTCGCCCCGCTCACGCACCTGCCGGAAAAGCTAGCCGCAGTCGGCTGGCGGCTGCTCGGCGTCGGGGTACTGGTGGTCGGCCTGCTACGACTCGCGCGACACACGGTCCTGACGCCCGTCGGCACCGGCTGGCTGCTCGGGCTGGCGGCGCTGCTGAGCCTTGCCGCGGTGAATAACGGCCAGGTGAACACGCTGCTGGCCGGGGCGGCGGTGAACGGCACGGTGGAAGTGCTGCGACGACGGTGGTGGCGGGCGGCCGGATGGTTCGCCCTCGGGGCGTGGGTGAAGGTGTACCCGCTGGCCGTCGGGCTGCTGGCGGCCGTCCCCCGGCTCCGACTCGTCGGCCCGCTGGTCGTCGTCACGGCCGCCGGTTTCCTGCTGCCGTTCGCCGTCGCCAACCCGGAGTACGTGGCCGGCCAGTACCGCCGTATGGCCGAGGTGGCACGCGGTGAGGATCGCTCGGACGCCCCGCCGGACCGCCGACCGCGGGACTGGACGGTGATCCCCTGGACGTACCTCGGCCGTACCGTCAGCGGCGGCGAGCGGCTGGCGGTGTCACTGGCCGTTGCGGCGGCACTGGCCGCGGCGACAGCTTGGCGGCGCGACCCGCTTCTGGCGCTGCCGCTGGGCTGCGGCTGGATGACCGCCTTCGGCCCGGCCACCGAGGGGAACACCTATGCCGTCCTGGCCGGCCCGGCGGCGTGGGTGTGCGTGGCCCCGGGGCCGGCGTGGGGGCGGTGGGTCGGGCGGGTCGGCTGCGGGCTGCTGGTGTCGGTCGTGCTGCGGGGGGCGGTGCCGGCCGTCGGCGACTTCGAGCTACTGGGCGTGCAGCCGGTCGGGGCGGTGCTGGTCATGGCGGCGGGTGTCGGGCTGTGCCGGCGGGGTACGATGGCGGCATGAACTCGGTCGCCGCCCTGGAAGCCGCGCTGGTCAACGCCCCGGACGACCCGCTGGTGTATGCCGCCTACGCCGACGCGCTGGCCGACGCCGACGACCCGCGGGGCGGCTTCCACCACCTGCTCATGCGGCTCGATAGCATGGCGGTTGGACCGGAGCTGATCCGCACCGAACGAGAGCTTCACCGGCTGTGGGACCCCCACAAGCGGGACTGGCTGCTACCGACGCGGCGGCGGTTCGCCAAGGTCGGCTTCTACCGCCTCGACGGGGCGGTGCCACTGGTCAACACCGCCCACCCAACGGCCGCCCTGGCCGACGAGTTGGCCGCGTCCCCGGTGTGGTGGCTGCTGCGGGGGCTGCGGGTCGAAGGCGAACCGGACGTGCCCGGGTTCCTCGGGCGGTTCGTCCGCTCCCGGGTGCGGACGCTTCAGGTGGTCGGCGCCGGGTCCGGGGACGCAGTCATCGAACTGCTGGTTTCGACGGGCTGGCTGGACCGGCTGACCGAACTGCACCTGCCGGGGTGCCGCGTCACCGACGACGGGGCGCTGGCCCTCGCCGCCCACCCGCGGACGCCCCACCTGCGGCCACTCGACCTGGACAGCAACCGGCTGTCGCACGTCGGCGTCGCCGCACTGGCCGAGGTCGGGGTCACAGTCAGCCCGCAGCAGTATCTGTGACCCGTCCGTTCGGCTAAACTACACTCACCCGCCCAGGTCTCACGTCGCCGGAGTCCGCCCATGCGCCGCTGGTTGCCCGCCCTCGCCGTCCCGGTCGCGCTGGCCGCTGGGGTGTCTGCCGTTCCACCCGTGGAGCAACAGGGCAAACCCGCCGCCGTGTCGGCCGACGCCGATGCGGCGGCGTCCCGTGCCCAGGTGGAAGGCGGCCTGAAAGCCACCACCTGGGCGGCCGAGCCGCTGCTGGCCAACCCGGTGTCGTTCAGCTTCGACGGCCGGGGCCGGTGCTACGTCGCCGAGACAGGCCGGCTGCACGACGGCGTGCCGGACACCCGCGGGTTCATGCACTGGCTGGACGACGACATCGGCAGCCGCAGCGTGGCCGACCGGCTTGCCCTGTACAAGAAGCACAAGTACCCGGCCTACGAAAAGTTCGGCGAGACGGTCCGGATGGTCTGGGACGGGGCCGGCGCGGGCAAGGCGACCGAGTCCAAAGTGTTCGCCGGGCCGTTCAACCAGCCGGCCGACGGGGTGATCGCCGGGGTGCTGGCCCACGGGTCGGACGTGTTCGTGGGCTGCATCCCCACGCTGTCCAAGTTCGACCAGGCCGGCAAGCAAACCGTCCTGTCCACCGGCTACGGCATCCGCAACCAGTTCATCGGCCACGACCTGCACGGGCTGGTGATGGGGCCGGACGGCAAGCTGTACTTCTCCGTCGGCGACCGCGGCCTGAACGTGTCCCCTACGGTGCAGAACCTGGACAGCGGGGCGGTGCTGCGGTGCGACCCGGACGGTAAGAACCTGGAACTGTTCCACACTGGCCTCCGCAACCCGCAGGAGCTGGCCTTCGACGACCTGGGCAACCTGTTCACCTACGACAACAACTCGGACTCGGGGGACAAGGCCCGCTGGGTGCAGGTCGTGGAGGGCGGCGACAGCGGCTGGCGGTGCGGCTACCAGTACGGCACGCTCATGCACCACGCCGGGGTGCCGCAGGGCAACCGCGGGCCGTGGAACACCGAGAAGATTTGGCACGTCCCCGGGCCGGACGGCGCGCCACCGGCGTATGTGGTGCCGCCGCTGGCCCACTTCGGCAACGGCCCGAGCGGGCTGTGCTTCTACCCCGGCGTCGGCCTCGGCGAGCGGTACAAGGGCCACTTCTTCGCCTGCGACTTCACAGCCACGCCGGCCAGTAGCGTCATCTGGTCGCTGGCGGTGAAGCCGAAGGGGGCCAGCTTCGAGGTGGTGGACCGGCACGAGTTCGTGCGGAACATGGTGCCGACCGACTGCACGTTCGGGCCGGACGGCGCCTTCTACTGGCTGGACTGGACGGGCGGCTGGAACAAGCCGGAGAAGGGCCGCATTTTCCGCGTGGCCGACGAGGCGGCGCTGACGAACCCGGCCGTCGCCGAGGCGAAGCAGATGTTGGCCGAGGGGTTCGGCAAGAAGTCGGCCGACGAGCTGGCGAAGCTGCTGGGCCACCCGCACCGCGGCGTGCGACAGGGGGCACAGTTCGAGCTGGGGAAGCGGCCGGAGGCGGTGGCGATGTTCGAGCAGGTGCTGAAGGAGTCGAAGGACCGGACCCCACGGCTGCACGCCGTCTGGGGGCTGGGGCAGGTGCGCGGGATCGATCAGTTGGCACATGCCGCCCGGGACGCCGATGCTGAACTGCGAAGGAACGTTGCCCGCCTGCTGGGTCGGTCCGCACGTTCATCAGCCGTGCTTCGTGAGCTGATGACAGACCCTGAGCCGGCGGTTCGGGCGACGGCAGCGGTCGCCTACGGCCAGTCAGTAGTCCAGCCGACCGGGCGCGAGTTCGAGCCGATCTTCCCCCAGTCCGAGCAGTTTGGATACGCACCGCTGTTCGACCTCCTCAAGACGAACGCCGACGCCGACGCCTACATCCGCCAGGCGGCCGTCGAGGGGCTGGTGCGGGCCACCAAGAACCCGGACGACCTGTTCAACGCCTGGAAGCTGTCGAAGCAGGATTCTCCGGCAGTCCGCATGGGCGTCGTCCTCGCCCTGCGGAAGCTTCAGGGCAAGCGGCTCGCCGACTTCCTGACTGACCCCGAGTCGCAGATCGTCGCCGAGGCGGCTCGCGCCGTCTACGACGCCGACGTGCCTGCCGCCCTGCCGGCCCTGGCCAAACTGGCGGACACGACCACCCCGGAGCCAGTGGCGTATCGCGCACTAGCCGCCAACTTCCGCCTCGGCGGGGCCGAGAATGCCGCCCGGGTGGCCGCCTTCGCTGCTCGCTCCGGTGAGTTACCGCACCTGCGGGAAGCCGCGCTCAAGCTGCTCGCCGACTGGACCCAGCCGAAGCGGCTCGACCCGATCACCGGCCTCCGCCAGAACCTGCCCGACCGGCCGGCGACCGAGGCGGCATCGGCCCTGACGGGGGTGCTGCCCAAGCTGTTCGCCGGGCCGGACGTGGTGCGTAAGGTGGCCGTGGCGGTGACGACCAAGCTCGGCGTCGCCGAAGTCGGTCCGCTGCTGGCCGGGCTGGTCGCCGACGAGCAGCAGCCGGACGCCACCCGGGCCGACGCGCTGGTCGCCCTCCAGGAGTTGAAGGCGAAGGAGCTGCCGGCGGCGGTGGACGTGGCCCTGAAGTCGCAAGCGGTGCGGCTGAAGGCGGCCGGCCGAGTGACGAAGGCGGCCGGCGACCCGGCCGCCCTGGCCACTGTGGCAACGGATGGCACCGTGGCCGAGCGGCAACTGGCCCTGCACGCGCTGGCGACTCTGCCCGAGGCGAAGGTCGCTGACGAGGAACTGGCCAAGCTGCTCGACGGCTACGCCGACCTGCCGGCCGAACTGCGGCTGGACCTGCTGGAAGCCGCTCAGGCCCGCGCGAAGGGGTTCGCCCCGCTGCGGGACAAGTTGAAGGCTATCGACCAAGCGGCCCGCGCTGCCGAGGCCAAAGACCCACTCTCCCGGCACCGCGAGGCACTCGCCGGCGGCGACGCCGACAAGGGCCGCGAGCAGTACCTGAACAACGCGGCGGTGTACTGCCAGCGGTGCCACCAGGTCGGCGGGCAGGGCGGCGAGGTCGGGCCGAAGCTCGACGGCATCGGCACCAAGCACCCGCGGGAGTACCTGCTGGAGAGCATCACGCACCCGAACGCCAAAAT
The DNA here is from genome assembly GCA_043787415.1 of Fimbriiglobus sp. Taxonomy (GTDB): domain Bacteria; phylum Planctomycetota; class Planctomycetia; order Gemmatales; family Gemmataceae; genus JAXMAZ01. The sequence goes on from JAYVUZ010000246.1 coordinate 27,849, forward strand.
CGCCGAAGGCTACCAGTCGGTCATCCTGACCCTGGCCGACGGCCGCAGCGTGAGCGGGGTGCTGCGGTCGAAGTCGGCCAAGGAGTACACGCTGGTGACGATCGACAACAAGGTGCTGACGGTGCCCCGGGACGACGTGGACGGCGAGAAGCCGGACCAGTCGGCCATGCCGGCCGACCTGGTGAAGAAGCTGAGCAAACGGGAGCTGCGGGATTTGGTCGAGTTCCTGGCGAGCCTGAAGGAGGGCGGCAAATGAGCATCACCATCCTGGACCCTGCGGAAGCCCGGTCGGCTCGTCGCCGGCTGCGGGTCGGTGAGGGGCGGTTCGAGGAGTGCTGGAACGGGAGAATCGTCGTGCCGCCGCTGCCCAACCACGTTCACTACCAGTTTCAGTTTCTCCTGTCAGCCCCGATGCTCGATGTGGTGTCTCGACCGGGTCTTGGGACCGCGGCTCACGGCGGGAACGTCAGCGACCGGGCCGACGGGTGGGACAAAAACTTCCGCGGCCCTGACTTCATCGTGTATCTCCACGACAACCCGGCCGTCAAACACGAGAACCACTGGCAGGGCGGGCCGGATTTTCTGGTCGAGGTCATCAGCCCGGGGGAACGGCCTCGTGCCAAGTTCCCGTTTTATGCGAGGATCAACACCCGAGAGGTGTTGCTCGTCCACCGCACGCCGTGGGCGCTGGAACTGTTCCAACTCCGGGCCGGCAAGCTGGAAACGGCCGGCCGGTCGGACCTGATCACGCCGGCCGTGCTGGCGAGTTCTACCCTGCCGCTGACGTTCCAACTGGTCGCCGGCTCGGAACGCCCGCAAATGCTCGTCACCCACCCGTCCGACGGCCGGACGTGGCTGGTGTGACTACTTCACCCGGCGGTGGGTGGCCACCACCCGGGTCGGCTTCGGCTCGGTGTCGCCGGGCCGCGGCTGGCCCGGCTCGGCGAACGCGACCACCAAGCTGTCCCCGTCCAGCTTGTACACCCCCTTCAGCGTCTCCCCCTTATACTTGCCGGTGTCCGGCATCATGTCGATGTGCGGCGGCGTCTTGGTCGTGTCCACCGTGTAGCTGCCGGCCACCTTCGGCGACTTCGACCCGGCCGCCGGCGTGACGCTGTACTGGCCGCCGTCCAGGTGTTCCCGGATCGCCCCCTTCAGCCCGTCGTCCGGCACGTCGCCGCGGATGACCATGACCGTTTCCCACTTGCCGAGCAGCGGGTCGGCCACCCGCTCGCCGCCGGCCGCCAAGCCGGCCAGTGCCCCGACCAGAAGTAGCGTTCGCATCGAATCCCTCCGGACTGGTTTACCCACCTGTTATGGTAGCAAAGCGCCGGGGCGGAGAGGCTAGACGAGTGTGAGCAGGCTCACTTCCGGCCGACAGTTGACCCGCATCCCGATGCCGCTCATGCCGGTGCCGGCGCTCACGTACACCTGGGTGGCGGGTGCCTCGACCAGCCCGCGGGCGTATTTCTGGCCGTACCGGCTGGGCAGCACCGGGGCGCCGTAGCCCGGCACCACCACCTGCCCGCCGTGGGTGTGGCCGCTGAGCATCAGCCCCACCCGCCGATCGCGGACGGTCTCGGCCAGGTCCGGGTTGTGGCTGACCAGCAGCACCGCGTCGTCGGCCGTCGCGTCGCCGAGGGCGGCGGCCACGTCCGCCGTGCCGGTCCACAGGTCATCGACCCCGCCCAGGCGAAGGCGGTCGCCGCCGCGCCGCAGCCAGACGCCGGCATTGGTCAGCTCCTCGACGTGCGCCCGCCGCATCGCCGCCTGGGTGGCCGTGCGGCCCCGCCAGTTGTCGTGGTTGCCGAGCACGCCGTACACCCCGAGCGGGGCCGCCAGCGGGGACAGCCGGTCCAGGCACGGGGCGATGTGCTTCGCCTCCCCGACCACGTCGCCGTTGTAGTCGCCGCCCAGCACGACCAGGTCCGGGCTGAGGGCCAGCGTGGTCCGCACCACGTCGGACACGTCGACCGCGGACACGAACCGGCCGTGGTGCAGGTCGGTGACGAACGCCACCGTCAGGCCGCGGAAGGCCGGCGGCAGGTGGGGCACGGCGACCGTCGCCCGGTCGATGCGGAGGTGGTTGGACTCGGCCAGCCCGTAGCCGACGGCGGCCACGGGCGCGACCACCCCGCCGGCAGCGGCGAGGCGGAGGAAGGAGCGGCGGTTCATGGTCGCGGCCTGGGGTGGCGTCCGTTCCCGGTCAGACTGGCGATAGCACAGTAACCGCGGCCCCGCCGCCGGGCGAGTGGATTTCGTCCGAACCCGGCCGGGGGGTGTCGGGGATTCCGACGCTACCCGCGGCCGAGCCGGATGGCCCGCTCGACCGTCGCCCACTGGATGTCCACCGTGTCGGCCACGTCCCGGGCGTAGCCGCCGGCCATCGTCACCACGACGGGCAGGCCGCGGGCGGTGAGGGCGTCGAACACCAGCCGGTCCCGCTCCCGCAACCCGTCTTTGGACACCGCCAGCCGGCCGAGCCGGTCGTCGGCGAACGGGTCGGCCCCGGCCAGGTACACGGCGAAGTCGGCCCCGGCCGCCGCCAGCGCCTGGGCCAGCCCCCACTCGACGGCGTCCAGGTACGGCCCGTCCGGCGTGCGGTCCGGTAGCTCCACGTCCAGGTCGCTCACCTCCTTGCGGAGCGGGTAGTTCTTGGCCCCGTGGACGCTGAACGTGTAGATCGAGTCGTCCCCCCGGCAGACGGCCGCGGTGCCGTTGCCCTGGTGAACGGAAGCCGACCTTCCGCATGGCCGCGTCGCCGACCGTGCCGGCCGTCATGGCGGCCACGTAGTCGGCGTCGTGGGCCAGTGACAACAGGCTGTCCGGTGCGGCCGGCGGCTCGACCAGCCCGCCGGGGCCGAGCAGGCCGGACACCTCGACACGGTCCCGTAGCAGCCGGTACTTGGCCATCGGGAAGGTGTGCCCGGCCGGCAGCGGCAGCACATAGCGGTCGGTGGAGAAGACGGTCACTCGGCGTACTTCAGCAGGAACAGCGGGCTGACGGCCTTGAAGCTGAGCCGCCCGCCGACCTCCGCCTCGTCGGTCTCGACCGCCGGCCGCAGCACGACCCCTTCCCGCTGCACCGTCGGGTTCAGCGCGCTCGGGCCGACGGCCAGGGCCACCAGCTCGTCCACCGAGTGGGCCAGCAGCAGCGGCCCGAGTTGCGGCACCGGGGTCAGGCCGACGGCCAGCAGCGCGGCCAGGCCCGGCTCGCGGTCGATCAGCCGGCCGGTGCCCGCGTCCAGCAGGCTGAACACCCGAAGGTCGAGGGCCGGCAGGCCGTAGCGGTTCTTCTGCACCCCCGGGCCGATCACCTCGCCCTGGACGGCCGGCCAGACGCCGAGCCGCTCCCGCAACAACCGCAGCCGCTCCGGCAGGCCCAGCCGCGTGGCCAGCCGCACCAACTGGCTGCCGTCGTCCCGCTCGTCCAGCCACAGGTTGCGGCTGCACAGCCCGAACCCGTCGGCCGTCAGGAAGGCCGTCAACGAGGTGCCGTCCAGCTTCTCCGTCTGGTAGAGGGTCGTGCCGCGGTGCCGGGCCAGCAGCCCTTCCAGCACCTGCACCCGGGTCTCGTCGGTCTTGGGCAGCCAGTGCGGGAATGGCCCCTTCACCCGCCCGGTCATGCCGGCCGGGACCGGCGGCTCGTACTTCCGCACCCCGAGGGCGGCCGTCACGTCGGTGCCGTCGGCGGTCGGCGTGCCCGGCGGCAGAACGCCGAGCGGGAAGCAGATGCCCTGCGACACCTGCCCGCGGAGCTTGACCGTCTTGATGCGGAACCCGGCCGGCTGGCCGGTCTCGGGCACGGCCGGGCGGTAGCTCGACTTGCGGAGGAACTCGAACTCCGGCCGCTCGGGCAGTAGCGAGTCGATCTCGCCGTACACCACCGGGTCGCCGGGGCGGAACTCGCCGGCCTTGCCGACCACCCACCAGCCGAGCACCCGCAGCCGCTCGATAGCGTCCGCCCCGGGGATCAGCTCGACGGCGTTCACCACCTGCACGCTGGCCAACTTACGCATGTCGGCCCTCCGGAACTGCCGCGGGGGGGGGGGGGGGGGGGGGGGGGCGGGGGGGGGGGGG
>JAYVUZ010000247.1:0-2057 GCA_043787415.1 Fimbriiglobus sp.
TCCGGCAGCAGGGGGCGGGCCACGGCGGCTCCTCCGCAGGTGTCCCCTCATGCTCGCCACCGGACGGCCCCCCGGCTAGGTTTCGTTAGGATTTCTTAGGATGGCTTCACGCAGCTTCCGTAGCACTTCTAACTTTTCTGGCTTTAGCTTCGGGGCCATTTCACGCGCCGTGTGTCCTTCGACGGACAAGAACTTGATGTCCTTCTTTGCTTCTGAATCAGGGTGGGGGTCAGGTTCCGGGGCCGCGTCAGGAGCGGTGTTCGATCTCTCGCTTATGCTCGTGACAGCCTGGCTCGATATCGGTGCAGGGGGTGGGACGGGCGAAGGCGACTTGTACGGGACGGCAATCGTCGAAATCACTTCGATGGCATCCTCGACGGAGAGGCGAAAGAACTCTCGGTTGTTTCGGACACGGTGAGTGGCCAGCTTCGCATGAGCAGACTGCTCCACTACCCTGCAATCGCTGACATGCATCTTCCACGCGACCGCATAGGGAGCCGGAATGCCGGTGCCAGTCGAAAGCTGTTTCGCCCTCTCCTTTGGGCCCAGAGTCGTTAGCCCAATCTTTATGAATTCGGGGAAAGCCGCGTTGATGAGGATATACACGTAGCCTGCATTCCCGCTCTGATGGTCCAACATAAGCGGCTCTCCGTTACGAAATGCGGTACTGTGTGAACCCTCGATGAGTGCGTCTGCTATAAGCCTTCTGCTGCCGAAAATGTAATTCGATTGCGCACACGCAACCTAACCTCGGATCGCTCGGCGATTGGTACGACTGCGAGCACCCTCTGCATCGCACCGCCGACTCCAAACTCCTGCAATAGGCAGCCGAACACAATCCGCGCCGGTTCCTGGCCGGCACGAATTCGGCCGTCTAGCCGGCCGGCTGGTTCATCAAGTCGCCGATGAACTGGTTCGCCCCTTGGTGGTCGAACAGCACGGGCACCCCGCCCGGCCCGATGAACACGGCCACCCCGTCCCGGATGACCAGTGCGTCCGCGTGATCCACCTCGAAGCGGTCCCCGTTGACCAGGGCGACGGTGAACGGGCGGAACGGCACACGCCGGCGGAAGGCGGTGAGGGTGCGGTCGAAGTGGTCGGCTTCCATCGGCGGCTACCGGCGGCGTGCGATCCCTACCCACGATACTCCCACGCCGGCTGACACGCCACCACATTGAACCGACTAGACGCCGTCACGCCGCCAAAACTTCATTCTTATCGTCCTTGGCGGTCTTGGCGGCCATTCTCTCGTCTTCCGCTGGGTAGGTAGTGCGTCAGTTTGGCCAACGACACAGTAGAGCGGGCTTTTAGCCTGCTCGGACGCCAAGCAGGCTAAAAGCCTGCTCTACTGAACTGACGCACTACCGCTGGGTAGCCGCTCTCTTGTCTTCCGCCGGCCGGCCGCTATGCTGTTGGTTCTGTCAGAAGGTCCGTCTCTGGGGTCCGGCGATGTCGAAGACGTGCTACTTCACCGACCGCCGCGTCGGGTTCGGCAACCAGAAGACGTACCGGGGTAAGGCCAAGTACCTCGGCGGGGTCGGCAAGAAGATCACCGGCATCAGCCGCCGGAAGGTCAAGCCGAACCTGCAAAAGGTGAAGTGCGTGATCGACGGCGTCACCGTCCGCATCTGGGTGAGCGCCGCCGCCATGAAGAGCGGGTTCGTCGTCCGCCCGGTCAAAAAGCCGCTGTTCTCCATGCAGTCGGTCTGATCCAGTGTCCTTGTCGCTCGACGAGGTGCGGAAGGTCGCCAAACTCGCCCGGCTGGAACTGCCGCAGGGCGAGTTGGCTGGCGTCGCCGACCGGCTCAACCGCATCCTCGGGTACATCGACCAGTTGAAGGAAGTGGACACCACCGGCGTCGAGCCGATGGCCCACCCGCTGCCGCTGGCGAACGTCTTTCGGGACGACGAGCCGGCCCCGTCGCTGACCCCCGACGAAGCACTCGCCAACGCCCCCAAGCGGGTCGGCAACTACTTTGGCGTGCCGGCCGTGTTCGAGTCCGACGACCCGGTTAGCCATTAGTTCGTAGCCCGAAGCGGGGGGGGGGGGGGGGGGG
>JAYVUZ010000248.1:0-20006 GCA_043787415.1 Fimbriiglobus sp.
CCGGTCCGGCCGGACGACCCCGCGGCCGGACCGGCTCACGCCGGCCGCTCGCCGGAAGTCGCCAGTCGCCGACAGCAACTGGCCGACTGGGTCACCGACCCCGGCAACCCGTACTTCGCCCGGTCGTTCGTCAACCGCCAGTGGGGCTACCTGTTCGGCGTCGGCGTCATCGAACCGATCGACGACATCCGGGCCGGCAACCCGGCCACCAACCCGGCCCTGCTGGACTTCCTGACCGCCGAGTTTTTGGCCAGTAAGTTCAACGTGCGACACGTCCACCGGCTCATCGCCACCAGCCGCACTTATCAGTTGTCGGTCCAGACGAACCAGTGGAACGCCGACGACAAGACCAACTTCAGCCACGCCCTGGCCCGCCGCCTGCCGGCCGAAGTCTTATACGACGCCGTCCACAAGGCGGTCGGGGCGGTGAGCAAAATCCCCGGTGTGCCGCCGGGCACGCGGGCCGCCGAGTTGCCGGATGCGGGGGTCGATCTGCCGAGCCGGTTCCTGGGCGAGTTCGGCCGGCCGGTGCGAGAGAGTGCGTGTGAGTGCGAACGGACCGGCGGCTTGCAGCTCGGCCCGGTGATGGCCTTGGTGAACGGCCAGACGGTGGCCGACGCCATCAGCGACCCGGCCAACGCCCTGGCCGAGCTGGTGAAGGAGCCGGACGACGCCAAGCTCATCGGCGAGCTGTTCCTCCGCGTGCTCAACCGCCCGCCGACGGCGAAGGAGATCGCCGAGTGCCAGCCGCTGCTCAGGGCGGCCCCCGGCGACTTCGAGACGTTGAAGGCGACCACCGCGGCCCGCGAGGCGGAGGTCGCCCCGCTGCGGGTGAAGCTGGAGGCCGACCGCAAGGACGCCCGCGCGAAAGCCGCCGCCGAGGGGGCCGCTCGTGAGGCCGAGGTGAAACCGTACCGGGCCATGCGGGAGTGGGGCCGCACCCGCCGGGTGGCCGCCGCCGACGCCGCCCTCAAGGGGTACGACGCCGACACGCTGCCGGCGGCGGTGGCCGCGTTCGAGGCGAAGCACGCCACCCCGGATGTGGCCTGGACGCCGCTCATCCCGACGAAGGCGACGGCCAACACGACCAAGCTGCTCGTCCTGGCGGACGGCTCGATCCGGGCGGACAAGGCGGACAAGGCCGACTTCACCCTGACCGTCCGCACCGACCTGCAGGGCATCACCGCCCTGCGGCTGGAGGCGTTGGCCGACGAAACCCTACCCGGCGGCGGCCCGGGGCTGGCCACCAACGGCAACTTCGTGCTGAACGAGTTCCTCGTCCGGGCGGCCCCGGCCGCCGACCCCAAAGCGGAGGCGGTGGTGGCGTTCGCCGCGGCGGCGGCCGACTTCAGCCAGACCGGGTTCTCGCCCCGGGACGCCTCCGACGGCGCCCCCAATGGCGGCAAGGGGTGGGCCGTCGCCCCGGCCTTCGGGCTGACCCACTGGGCCGTCTTCCACCCGGTCCAGCCGGTCGGCGGGCCGGGCGGCACCGTCCTCACCGTGCGGCTGCTCCAGAGCTTCGGCCAGGGCCACGTCCTCGGCCGGTTCCGGCTGAGCGCCGCCACCGCCCCCAAGCCGGCCGTCGGGCTGGCCGACGACTACCGGGCCGTCCTGGCCACCGACCCGAAGGCCCGCAGCCCCAAGCAGGTGGCCACCCTGAGCAAGTATGTGAAGGCGCTCGACGGCGGCTACGAGAAGCTCAAGCAGACAGCCGCGGCCGCCCGGATGCCGCTGCCGGCCGACCCGACACTGACCGCCCTCCAAGCGACCGCCGCGGAGCTGGCCAGGCCGCTGCCGCCGGACGACAAGTTGACGCAACTGAAGGCCGACCTCGGGTTCAGCGAGAAGCAGGCGGCCGTCGCCCGGCTGACCGGGACACAGGACATCGCCTGGGCGCTGCTGAACTCACCCGCCTTCTTGTTCAACCGATAACTTGTGGACCCTGCACGCGCCGCGTGCGGAGTACTCTCCCGAGGTGCCTCCCATGCTGGTGATCCCCGGACGGCAAGGCAACGACACCTGCGACCCCGCCCTCGACGGCACCCGCCGGGACGTGCTGCGGGTGGGCGGCAGCGGGCTGCTCGGGCTGACGCTGGGCAGCCTGTTGGAGCTACAGGCGAAGGCCGCCGAGCCGGCCAAGGACGGCGAGGTGAAGGGCGGCGGCGGCCCCGGCTGGGGCAAGGCCAAGTCGGTCATCATGGTCTACCTGCAAGGCGGGCCGAGCCACATCGACCTGTGGGATCCGAAAGAAGGCGTGCCGGACAACGTCCGGTCGGCATTCTCGAACATCAGCACCAAGAGTCCCGGGGTGAAGTTCACCGAGATCATTCCCAAGCTGGCCGGGCTGACCGACAAGTTCACCCTGCTGCGGGCCATGAGCTACACGCCCAACGGGCTGTTCAACCACACGGCCGCCATTTACCAGATGATGACCGGGTACACCACCGACAAGGTGTCGCCGAGCGGCCAGCTCGAACCGCCGGACCCGAAGGACTACCCGAACTTCGGGTCGCAGATCGTCCGGCTCCGGCCGACCACGGTGCCGATGTTGCCGTTCGTCATGCTGCCCCGGCCGCTCCAGGAGTCGAACGTCATCGGCAAGGGCGGCACGGCCGGGTTCCTGGGCAAGGCGTTCGACCCGTACACGCTGTACCCGCCCGGCGACGACATGGACCTGTCCAAGATGAACAAGGTGGCCGTGGACGACCTGCAACTGCGGCCGGAGGTGTTCGCCCAGCGGCTCGGCCGGCGGGCCAAGCTGCGGGACGCCATCGCGGCCGGGATGCCGGCCCTCGACGCGGCGGTGAAGGAACACGACCTGAACGGGTACTACGACAAGGCGCTGACGCTGGTCCTGAGTGGCAAGGCGCGGGCGGCGTTCGACCTGTCCAAGGAGAGTGCCGAGACGCGCGACCTGTACGGCCGGAACACCTTCGGCCAGAGCTGCCTGCTGGCCCGCCGGCTGGTCGAGGCCGGCACCCGGGTGGTCGAAGTGGTGTGGCCGAAGGTGGCCAACAGCGACAACCACTCGTGGGACCACCACGTCGGGCTGACCACCCGCATGAAGACGCAGAGCGGGCCGATGCTCGACGCCGGGCTGTCGGGTCTGATCGCCGACCTGGACCAGCGGGGGATGCTGGCCGACACGCTGGTGGTGGCCGTCGGCGAGTTCGGCCGTAGCCCGCAGCGGGGCGTCAGCACGTCCGGCAACGGCAACTCGGCCGACGGCCGCGACCACTGGCCGTACTGCTACACCGCGATTCTGGCCGGGGCCGGCATCCGCCGGGGTTACGTCCACGGCGAGAGCGACGCCACGGCGTCCAGCCCCAAGAGCGACCCGGTCCACCCCGGCGAGTTGCTGGCCACCATCTACCACGCCGTCGGCATCGACCCCAAGACGGTGGTCCACAACCACCTGAACCAGCCGCGGGAGCTGGTGCCGGCCGACGCCGTGACCAAGCTGTTCGGGTGAGCGTTCGGCACGCCGGTTGCACCCATTCCGTCGGGTCTCCTTCCCCGACGGAGTAACAGCCATGACCGCCGCCTCGAAGATCGAAGAGCACATGCTTGTGTACGGCTCGTGTGGCAACCAGCTCGGCACCGTGGACCACGTCCTCGGCGACCAGATCAAGCTGACCAAGGGCGACCCGATGGCCGGCGGCGTCCACCACACCATCCCGACGGCCTGGGTGTCGTCGGTGGACAAGGTGGTGCGGCTGAGCAAGGACTGTGACACGGCCAAGCGGGAGTGGGTGGCGGCGTGACGGCCGGGTACACTGGCGGCACCCCCTCCCGGAGTGCCGCCGTGTCCGACCGCACCCTCACGCCGGCCGAAGTCGCCGCCTACCACGCCGACGGGTACGTCCTCCGCCGCGGGCTGTTCGACGCGGATGAGATCGCGCTTCTGGGCCGTGCCGCCCGCGAGGACAACGAGCTGGATCGCCACAGTTTCGGCCGGGCCGACGGCGAGGGCGGGGTGGTCCGGCTCAGCCTGTGGAACCACCCGGGCGACGGCATCTACGGCCTCGTGGCCCGGTCCGAGCGGATGGTTCGCTCGGCCGAAAGATTGCTCGGCGGCGAGGTGTACCACTACCACTCGAAGATGATCCTCAAAGACCCGAAGGTGGGCGGCGCCTGGGCCTGGCACCAGGACTACGGCTACTGGTACCAGAACGGCGTGCTGTTCCCGCTGCTCACCAGCGTGTTCGTGGCGGTCGATCCCAGCCGCAAGGCGAACGGCTGCCTCCAGGTGCTGCGGCGGTCGCACGAGTGCGGTCGCCTCACCCACGTCCTCACCGGCGACCAGGCCGGGGCCGACCGCGAGGCGGTGGACGCCCTGGTGCAGCGGCTCGAACTGGTACACGTCGAGATGGACCCGGGCGATGCCCTGTTCTTCCACGCCAACACCCTGCACCGTAGCGACCGAAACACCAGCGACGACCCGCGGTGGTCGATGATCTGCTGCTACAACGCCGCCCGCAACGACCCGTACAAGGACAGCCACCACCCGCGGTACACGCCGCTGAGCGTGGTGCCGGACGCGGCCGTACGGGACGGCGGGGCGAAGCGGTTCGCCGCCGGCGGGGACGTGGGCTGGCTGGACGTGCGGGCCGACGCTAGCGCGGCCGTTCTGGATGCACCACCCGGTTGAACGGCCCGGGGTCGGTCGGGTCGGCCACGGGCGCTGAAGCCGGCGGCACCGGCACGGCCGGCCGCATCGCCGGCTTCGCGGCGGGCGGCGGTCCGGCCGGCCCCCGTGGGGCGTTCAGCGCCGCCCACTGCGCGAGCGGTCGGTAAGCCGGGTGGCCCCATTCCAGCGGCGGCACCTTCGCCCCGCCGTGCGGCGTGACGGCGAACGCTAGCAGCGGACTGCCGGCCGGGTTCTGGCGGTCCACCGCCAGAGCGGCGGCGCGGGCGTTCCGCTCGGTCGCCTCCGGGTCGGCGAACCCCTCGGCGATGCGGGCCAGTTTGAACCCGCCGGCGTAATCCGGCTTGGCGTGACAGGCGGCGCAGCGGTTCGTCAGCACCGGCTGCACCCGTGCGGCGAACAGCGGCAGGGTGCCCGGCTCGTACCCGACCGCCGCCGGGGCCGTCGGCTTCACCGCCGCCTGGCTGAGCAGGTAGCGATGCACCGCCGCCTTCGAGTCGCCGACGAACTTCACCCGGGCGTTGGGGATCGTCTCCAGCTCCTTGCCCCGGCGGACGGCGTACCCGTCCTTGGCCGGTTCGGCCTCGACCACCGACAGGTCGTCCAGCAGCAGCACCAGCCTGGTGTCGGTCGGCTCCTTCGGCGGCGCCGCCAGGCACAGCACTAGACTGAGGGTGAGCATGGCTGCGGGCATACCGCCGCCCGAACGCCGCGTCAACACAACCCCGGGGCCGCGATGCGGGCCGAGATCATTTCCGTCGGGTCCGAGATCACCAGCGGCCGCAACCTGGACACCAACGGCCAGTGGCTCAGCCTGCGGCTGTCCGAGATCGGCCTGCCGGTGGCCTTCCACACCACCCTGAGCGACGACCTGGCGGACAACGTGGCCGGGTTCCGCCACGCCCTGAGCCGGGCCGACGTGGTGCTGTGTACCGGCGGCCTCGGGCCGACACTTGACGACCTCACCCGGGAGGCGCTGGCCGCCGTCGCCGGGGTGCCGCTGGTGGAACACGCCGAGTCGCTGGCCTTCATCCGCGACCTGTTCGGCCGCCGCGGCCGGGAGATGCCGGACCGCAACCGGGTGCAGGCCCTGTTCCCGGCGGGGGCCGAGCCGCTGCCGAACCCGGTCGGCACCGCCCCCGGCGTCTGGCTGCGGGCCGGCGGCCGGGTGTTCGCGGCCATGCCCGGGGTGCCGAGCGAAATGGTCCGCATGTTCGAGGAGCAGGTGAAGCCGCGGCTGCTGGCCCTCGGGCTGGCCGGCGGCGTGCTGGTGCAGCGGAAGATCAACACCTTCGGCCTGGGCGAGTCGGCGGTGGAAGAACTGCTCGGCGACGTGACCGAGCGGGGGGCGGTGCCGGAGGTGGGCATCACGGCCAGCGACGCCATGATTTCCCTCCGCATCCTGGCCCACGCCGCCGACCGGGCGGCGGCTGACGCGCTCATCGCGCCGGTTGAGGCGACCATCCGCCAGCGGCTCGGCGCGCTGGTGTTCGGGGTGGACGACGACACGCTGGAAGCTGCGGCCGTGCGGCACCTGCTGGCCAACCGGCTGACGGTGGCGACGGCCGAGAGCGTCACCGGCGGGCTGGTGGCTCACCGCCTCAGCCGGGTGGCCGGGGCGAGCGCCGTCCTCCGCGGCGGGGTGGTGGCTTACACCGACGAGATGAAGCGGCACCAGCTCGGCGTGCCGGCGGAACTACTGGAGTGTCACACCGCTGTCAGTGGCGAAGTGGCGGCGGTGATGGCCGAGGGTGTGCGGAAGCGGTTCGGCAGCGACGTGGGGGTGTCCACCACCGGGTACGCCGGCCCCGGCCCGGGGCCGGACGGCACCCCGGCGGGGACGGTGTTCGCGGCTGTGGCGACCGCGGGCGGGGTGCAGGTGAAGCGGTTCAACTGGCCCGGCACCCGCACCGAGGTGCAGAGCCGCACCGCCAGCATGGCGATCGACATGGTCCGCCACACCCCCGGAGCCGCCCCGTGATTACCCTGCTGCTGCTCGCCCTGGCGGCCGACTTGCCGCTGGAGTACGCCCCCGCCTCGGCCGGCAACCCGCTCAAGGGGCTGGTGCCCTACGCCGGCCAGGGTGGCGACAAATTTCCGCACAGCCTGGAGTTCGACTACCTGCCGCTGAACGCCGTCGTGGTCGGCGACGGCAAGTACGACTGGGCCGCCTTTGAAAAACTACTCGACGCCATCGCCGGCCGCGGGCACCAGGCGGTCGTGCGGTTCTACCTGGAGTACCCGGCCAAGCCGACCGGCATCCCCAAGTACCTGCTCGACGCCGGGCTGACGGTCCACACGTATGTGAACACCAACAACCAGCCGCTGCCGCCGGCCGAGGTGACGACCCCCGACTACGCCGACGCCCGGCTCCGCACGTGCCTGGCCAACTTCGTGGCCGCGCTGGGCAAGAAGCACGACGGCGACCCGCGGCTGGGCTTTCTCACCGCGGGGCTGCTCGGCACCTGGGGCGAGTGGCACACCTACCCGCGGGGCGAGCTGTTCGCCCCGAAGCCGGCCCAGGCCGAGCTGCTGGACGCCTTCGAGGCGGCCTTCCGCAAGACGCCGGTGCTGCTCCGTTACCCGGCCGGGCCGAACGACCCCGGCTACGCCGACACCACCGGCCGGCGGCTCGGCTACCACGACGACTCGTTCGCCTGGTCTACACTGGACACCGGCCGGCCGGCGGACGCCTGGCACTTCGTGCCCAAGCTGAAGGCGGCCGGGGCGGACGTGTGGGGCCGGTGGAAGACGCAGCCGGTCGGCGGGGAGATTCGGCCGGAGGCGTGGGGGCAGGTGTTCGACCCGGTGCCGGCGAACAAGCAGGTGCAGGACTTCGCCACGTGCGTCGCGGCGACCCACGTCACCTGGCTAATGGACACCGGCATGTTCGGCGACGACAAGCAGCCGCCGGGCCGCCGCGAGCGGGCCGAGGCGGCGGTGCGGAGGATGGGGTACGCGCTGCACGTGCCCCGAGTCTCCGTGGGGCCGGTCGTGGCCGGCAAACTGCCGGTGCGAGTCGAACTGGAGAACCGCGGGGTGGCCCCGTTCTACGCCGACTGGCGGCCCGAGTACGGGCTGTTGCGGGGCTACGAACTCGTGCGGACGTGGCCCGCGACCGGCAAACTGACCGGCCTGTTGCCCGGCGACCCGGCCCGTGCTTGGGCGGACTCGCTGGACGTGACCGGGCTGCCGGTCGGGGACTACAAGCTGTTACTGCGGGTGCCGAACCCGCTGCCGAAAGGGCCGCCGGTGCGGTTCGCCAACCGCACCCAGGACGCCGACCGGGCCGGCTGGCTGACCCTCGCGGCCGTGACGCTGCCGTAGGGCGGGCCGTCACTCGGCGTCCGGGTCCACCCCGAGCGCCCGCAGCTTGGCCGCCAGCCGGTCGGCCCGCTTCTGCTCGGCCTCGGCTCGTTGGGTCGCCTCGTCCCGCTCGGCGGCGATCTCGTCCGGCTTCCGCAGCGTCCGGCCGTCCGGCCCGACCACCGTCAGCCGGCCCCGCGTGACGACGAACCGCCAGCCCAGCCGCGGGCTGACGTGGGCGGCCATGTCGGCCACTGGCTCCAGCCGATCACCAGCCCGCACCCAGCCCTGGACGTGGGCCGGGAAGTCGGCGTACACCAGGTAGTACTCCTCGGCCCCGAACCGCTCGTAGAAGTCGAACGTCTCCCGCAGGTCGTCCGCGTCGTTGCTCGGCGACCACACTTCCATGACCACCTGCGGGAACAGGTCGGCCTCCCGCCACACCTGGTAACTGCCACGGTCCCCCTTCGGCCGGCCGAACGCCAGGTACACGTCCGGGGCGGTGCGGAGTTTGTTGTCCCCCTCGACCGGGTAGATCAGGTGGTCCATCGCCACGAACACGTCCGGGCGGTCCCGGAATTGGGCTTCGGCGTTCCACTTGAGGAGACCCATCCAGTCCGCCTGAACGGTGTTCTCGGCCATGCGCTTCCCATCGCTGTCCGGGTAGTGGACGGGGGCGGCGAGCGTCATCGACGGTCCCTCTCTGTTCGTGGTAGTATGCCGCATCTGTTGCCGTGGCGGAAGCCCGACGCCGTGACACCCGCCGGTGACTCATGCTCCTGCTCCTCGCCCTCGCGCTAGCCCAAGCCGCCGGCGACTTCCCCAACGTGCTGCTGCCGGCCGGGGCCGACCCGTGGGTGGCCCGCGGCGACGACGGCACCTACTACCTGCTCACCACCACCGTCCGGAACGTGACCGTCCGCCGGGCCAAGACGCTAGCCGGCCTCGCCGCCGGCGAGAGCAAAGTAGTCTGGACCCCGCCGGCCGACGGCCCGGCCAGCAAGAACCTGTGGGCGCCGGAGCTGCACCGCCTCGACGGCAAGTGGTACGTGTACGTCGCGGCCGACGACGGAAAGAACGAGAACCACCGCATGTTTGTGTTGGAAAACTCGGCCGCTGACCCGTTCGCCGGCACCTTCACGTTGAAGGGCAAGGTCGCCGACCCGGCCGCCGACAAGTGGGCCATCGACGCCACCGTGCTGGAAACCCGCGGCAAGCGATACCTGCTCTGGTCCGGCTGGGCCGGCGACGCCGACGTGCAGCAGAACCTGTACATCGCCCCGCTACTCAACCCGTGGACGCTGGCCGGGCCGCGGGTAAAGCTGGCTGAGCCGACCCACCCGTGGGAGCAGGCCGGGGCGCCGCCGGCGGTGCTGGAAGGCCCGCAGGCCCTCACCCGCGGCGACGCCGTCCACGTCATCTACTCGGCCGCCGGCAGTTGGACCGACGAGTACTGCCTCGGCCGGCTGACCCTGAAGCCGGGCGGCGACCCGCTTGACCCATCGGCGTGGGTGAAGCACCCGGAGCCTGTGTTCCGCTCGGCCGGCGGCATCGTCGCTCCGGGGCACTGCTCGTTCGCCAAGTCGCCGGACGGCCGCGAGGACTGGATCGTATACCATTGTACCCGGTTCCCCGGCTCACGGTGGGACCGGCAGGTGCGGTTGCAGCCGTTCACCTGGACGGCGGACAACACCCCGGCGTTCGGCGAGCCGACCGACGCGATGGCCAAGCTGCCGGGCGGCGAGCCGGCCCGCCACCGCTTCCTGGTGGCCGGCGGGCGGGTGACGGTGACTGTGGACAAGGCCGGCGAGTACGCGGTCGGCTTCCGATACCGCACCCCGGCCGGGGCCGACGACCCGCCGGAGAAGTTGGCCGTGCGGGTGCGGGGTCAACGCGGCCAGACCTACACGACGACGGTGAAGACCGAGGGCCGGTGGAGCGTGGCGACTCTGCGGCTGACGCTGCCGGCCGGTGACATACCGCTGACACTGACCGGGCCGGAGGTGGGGGCGGTAGAGGTGTGGCGACCGTAGGGCACGCTTGAGCGTGCCGTCTTTCGCCCGACGGCACGGTGAACCGTGCCCTACGTCAGCGTCCGACGCATCAGGGCCGGGAAGTCGATGCCCGCCCGCTTGTCGTTGGCGTGGGCCGAGTACACGGCGTTCACCCGGTAGTTGTGGCGGTCGCACCAGCCGACCATCTTGCCGACACCGGCCCGCTTCTCGCCGTCCGGCACGCCCCACCGCGTGCCGTCGTGGCAGCCGGCGAGCGTGCCCAGTTCCCAGTCGCCGGTGCAGCAGGTGCCCCGCCACATCACCAGGGTGTCGGTGCGGCTGTGCTTGGCCGCCGGCACCAGCACCAGCGGCTCGCCGCCGACATCCAGCCACACGTCGTCGTCGGCCCGCCAGGCGTCGGAGACCCCGAACCCGGGGTGCAGCACCGGCGTCGCGGCCGGGAACCGCTGCCGCAGCCGGCGGAAGGTGTCGCGGCTGAAGTGGTCCTGGTGGGCGTGGGTGCCGAGCAGGAACTTGACCCGCAGCCCGGCGGCCGCCTCGGCGGCGACGTCGGCCGGCGACGGCTCGCCGCGGCCGGGCGGTGGCATCTCCAGGACGGCGGCCTCGCCGTTGTGGTGGAGCAGCCAGCAGCCGGTGCCGACCCAGTCGAACCGGCCGAGCAGGCGGACGCCGGGGAACCAGTCGGCAGGGGTCATCGGGCCGGCCCGCCGGCGGTCACGCTCACGACAAACACCCGCCCGACCGATGGGGCGACCCGCCAGCGGACCACCAGAGGCGGCTGGAACAGAACGCGCTCGTCCAACGCGCGTGACTCGCCGGCGCCATGCGGGTCAGCTTCGATCCGACGCTCGGCCTCGTCGGCGGCGTCGGACACTCGCTCCCGGCTCAGCCCACTCACGCACAGAGCGGCCAACTGGTCGAGTGCCCGCGGCACCCAGACGACTTGCAGGCTCATCGGAAGCCCGTCTTCTTCCAGAACTCGGCGAGCGTCATGGCGCCCGGCTCGGCGATGCGGCGGTCCACCTCCTCGCGCGTCAACTCCTCCTCGAACGGGATGGCCGTCACCTCTGGCCGGCCGGCGGCCGGCTTGCCGTTACCGTTGGCCCGCAACTCGACCACTGCCCCACCGGCCGTCCAGCGGTCGATGACCGCCTGGAGTTCGGCACTCAGCCGCTCGTCCGGCTTGCCGTCGCAGTAAGCCACCACCATGACACGCCCTCAACATGTGGGGCCATTTTACCATCCGCCGTGCGGTTGTGCTAACCACTCCCGTTCGCGGTTCCTCACGCGGGAGGCCGTCATGACGTTCGAGCAAGCCGTCGAGATCGCGGCCCCCGCCGCCGACCTGTTCGCCCTCACCCAGGATTACGGCCGGCGGTTGGAGTGGGATCCGTTCCTCCGCTCGGCAACGCTGGTCGTCGGGGCCGCCGCCCCGGGCGTCTGCGTGCGGGCGTACTGTGTGGCTCGCACCGGGCTGGGCATGGAAACCGAGTACGTGTCGTTCCACCCGCCGCGGGTGGCCGCGGTGCGGATGACCCGCGGCCCGCGGGTAGTCCGGTCGTTCGCCGGGGCCTGGCGGTTCACCGAGGTCGGCTCCGGTCTCACACGGGTATCGTTCCGCTACGCGATGCACGGCCGCCCGCAACTACTGACCCCGGTGCTGGCGTGGGCGTTCGCCCGCGACACCCGCCGCCGGTTGGCGGCCCTCAAAGCGTTCGCCGCCGCCAGCGGCTGACGCCGGGGGAAGACGACTCGTCCGGCTTGCCGTCGTGGTAAGCTACCACCATGTCCCGCCCTCGGTTGGGTGCCGACATTCTGCCGACCGGCAGCCACAACCACCGAACGCCGGTCCGATGGGTAGAGGGGAACCGATGCTGATAGCAGTCGAACTCCCGGCGTTCCCTCCCCCGGACGAGCCGATGGCGATCGAACTCGGCGGAGGAGACCGGGCCGAGTTCCGCCGGCTGTGGCGGATGGTGCTGGCGATGGCCGTGCGGGACAGGGCGTCATCGGTCTACTGGCACCCGTGGCAGGAGGGCGACGCCCTTTCCTACGTGGTCGCCGGGATTCGGTACGTGCTGGTGCGGCCACCGGCCGAACCAGACTCGCTGACATTGGCGGCCGCCCGGGAACTGATCGGCGGCGGCCGGGTCTGGTCGGTCATCGCCGGGTGGCTCCGTAGCCCCGTCGCCGGGCGGTTCACTTGCGAGGGCGAACACGGCCGGTCCGAGTGGTGCGGCGTCTGGTGGCAGGCCGGCGGGGTGTGCGGGGCCGAGTTCCACCGGCTGGACCTGGCGTAACTCACCCGCCCCGCACCCACGGCCGCAGCCGCTGGCCGGCCGCCCACAGGACGGCCGGCAGGCCGCCGGCGTCGGCCGCCAGCCTGGCCACCGCCCGCCGCCACCACCGGCCGATGCCCGGCGGCAGGTCGTCGGCCTCGCACGCCGCGGCGGCGTCTTTGAGCGCCGCTTTCGCGGCGGGGAAGGCCACCCGCCCGGTCTGCTTCACGTCAAGCACAGCTCGGGCCATCGCCAGCACCAGCTTGACGCCGTCCGGCCGGCCGTCGGCGTCCACCGCCGCCAGGTAGGCCGCCGCCGCACTCCCGTCGCCGGCCAGTGCCGCGTCCAGGGCCAGCCAGGCCCGGAAGTCGGCCGGCCCGTCGTCGCCTTCCGGCAGTGCCAGTGCCGCCTTACAGACCGCCAGCGCGTCGGCGTCCCGGTCGATGGCCCGCAGCGCGTCGGCCAGCGGCCGGAGCATCCACGCTTCCACCCCGTCCCGACCCGGCCAGTCGCCCAGCCACGCGGCCGCCATCGGGTACTGCTTGGCCTCGACCAGCGCCCCGCCGGCCCGCGCCCAGCCCTCGGCGTCGGCCCGCAGCAGGTCGCTGAACCGCTGCACCGTGGCCGCCACCTCTGGCCCCTCGGCCTCGTCCACGAAGGCCAGCACCGCCTCCCGCCCGGCCGCCGGGTTGCGGGCCGCCAGCCCGGCCAAGGCGTCGGCCGCCTCGCCGGCCTGCCCGGCTTCCACCTGCCGCTCGACCCACAGGCCGGCCGCCGCCGGGGTGCCGTCCGGCGCCTCCACCGCGAACCCCAGCTCGTCGTCGGCCTCGGCCGCCCAGCCGGCCTCCGTCAGCGCCTGGACGGCTTCCCGCAGCACCGGCCGCGGGGTGTCGCTGTCGGTGGCCAGGGTCCGCAGCCCGTCCCGTGCCGCCGGCAGGTCGCCCTTGCGGACGGCCACCTGCACCCCCCGCAGCAGCACCAGCGGACCGGACGTGTGCTCGCTCAGCTTCTCCAGCGCCGCCGCCGCCCCGTCGAGGTCGTCGGCGGCGAGGTGGGCCGTTACGAGTTGCAGCCCGGCGGCCTCGAAGTCCGGGTCGATGTCGAAGGCTTTGGCGAAGTCGTCCCGGGCGCCGCGGTGGTCGCCGACGGCCCGCCGGGCCTCGCCCCGGATGGCCAGAGCCAGCGGGTCGCGGGGCGACAGCCGCACCAACTGGTCGGCCGCGTACAGGCAGTCCTTCTGCTTGCCGAGGGCGTCGTACCACTGGGTCAGTTGCCGCCAGCCCCACAGGTAGTCCGGCTCGGCGGCCAGCAACGCATTCATGCGGTCGATGGCCCCGGGCTTGTCGCCCTGCCGGGCCAGCACCCAGGCGGCGCGGCCCCGCAGGGGCACCGGCACGTCGCCGGGCAGGGGCGGGGCGCAGGCGGCCAGCGCGTCGTCGAACCGGCCCAGGCCGGCGAGGTGCTCGGCCTTGCGGTCGTAGCCGGGCACGAACCCCGGGTACGCCTTCAACACGGCGTCGCAGGCGGACAGCCGTTTGTCGTCGGCGGCGGCGGTGCCCTGCGGGGTGTCCAGCCAGTAGATGGCCGCCCACGGGTTGAACTCGTCGCCGGTCCAGGCCTTCTCCAGCTCGTCGGCGGCACGGTCACTCAGCCCGGCGCCGGCCAGTTCGGCGACGGCCAGTTGCAGGAACACCGGCGGGGCGTCGCCGGGCGTCTGGCACAGCTCGGCGAACGCCCGGATGGCCCCGTCCTCGTCCTCGGTGCGGGCCAGGAACTGCACCTGCTTGACCAGCACCTCGGGGCCGGTCAGGTGCTCTTGCAGCACGCTCAGGGCGGCCCGCGCCTCCTTCGACTCGCCGTCGGCCAGGCAGGCGTCGAACAGCAGCACCGCCGCCGGCGAGTAGCCGGGGTGCAGCCGCAGGGCGTCGCGGAGGTCGGCCTTGCCGGCCTCGCGGTCGCCGGTCTGGACGCGGGCCTCGCCCCGCATGGTGAGCGACAGCGGGTGTTCCGGCCGCAGCCGGCACAGCTCGCCGGCGGCCTCCAGGTAGCTCGCCGGTTTGCCCGTCTCGTTGTGCCACTCGGCGAGCTGCTGCCAGCCCCAGATGTACTCCGGGTCGACGGCCACCAGCCGCTGCATGGGCGGGATGGCGGCGGCGAAGTTGCCCCGCCGGGCCTCCACCCAGGCGGCCCGGCCTTGCAGCACCAGCGGCAGGTCGTTGGCCAGCGCCGGCGGCCGGGCGGCGGCCAGGGCGTCGTCGTACCGGCCCATCGCCGCCAGCCGCTCGGCCCGCAGGTCGTGGGCCTCCACCGTGCGGGGGTCGAGTGCCACCACCGTGTCGAGCGCCGCCAGCGCCTCCGGCATCTGGTCCGGCTCGGCCAGCGACCGGGCCAGCCGCAGCCAGCTCCGCGGGTCGCCGGCCCGGTCCCGCGTCAGGGCGCGGGCCAGCTCGGCGGCTTCGTCCGGCACGTCCAGCCGCTCGGCCCAGGCCTGCACCGCCAGCCAGGCGGTTTCCGCCCGCGGGTCGTGGCCGGGGTCCAGCCGCACCGCCCGCTTGGCCCGGTCCAGCGCCTCCCGGCCGCGGTCCGTCTCCCACAACCGTTCGGCCAGCGCCCAGTGGGCCAGCGGGTCGGCCGGGTTCCGCTCGACGCACTTCTCCAGCACCACCACCGCCTCGTCGGTGCGGTCCGCCTCGGCCAGTTCCTCGGACAGTTCGCGGGCGGCCGGCACCCACCCCGGGGCGGCCGCGGCGGCCTTGGCCAGCGCCTCCAGCCGCTCGTCCGGCAGGCTGTTGGCCTGGCACGCCTCGGCCAGATCGACCCACGGCCGGGCCGACAGCGGGAAGCGTTCGACGGCGTCCCGGGCCAGGGCCAGGGCCTCGTCCGCCCGCCGGCCGAGCAGCCGCACCTGCACCGCCGCGCTCCAGGCCTGCCACAGGTCGGGGCGGTC
This sequence comes from Fimbriiglobus sp., assembly GCA_043787415.1. Classification (GTDB taxonomy): domain Bacteria; phylum Planctomycetota; class Planctomycetia; order Gemmatales; family Gemmataceae; genus JAXMAZ01. The sequence continues at coordinate 15,196 of JAYVUZ010000248.1, forward strand.
GTCCAGGAAGCGGTCCATGTCGGCGGCCAGCCGGTCCAACTGCTCCGGCTTGTTCACGGCGCGGGCGGCCTGCTCGAAGTAGGCGATCAGCCCGTCCCCCGTGTGCGGCCCCGACCGCAGCCGGTCGCGGACGAACTTGAGGGCGGCCCGCTTCTCCTTACCGTCCCGGGCCAGGGCCACCAGCTCGAACACCGACAGGTCCTGGTCCGGGTTGGCCCGGATGCCGGCCCGGATGGCCTCCAGCGCCTCGGCGTGCCGCTCCGCCCGGCGGTGCACGTGGGCCGTGACGGCGAACTGGCTGGGGTGGCCCGGCTCCCGCACGGCGGCGTGGGCCAACGCCCGGGTGGCCCGCTCGTCCTGCTTGCGGTCGGCGTACAGCACGGCCAGTTGGCGGTGCGTCCAGGCGTCGTCCGGGGACAGCGTGAGCAGGTGTTCGGTGGCCGCCAGGGCGTCGTCGCCGCCGTCCGGGTAGAAGAACTCGGCCCGCAGCCGGGCCAGCGGGTACACCTGCGGGTACTGCTCGACCAGGTCGGTCAGGTAGCGGCGGGCGGCCGGCCGGCCGGCGGTGTCGGCCAGCAGGGCGACCGTCGGCCGGTGGGCGTCCGGGTCGAGCGGGTTCTTGGCGGCGATGGCCCGCAGGTGGCTCAAGGCCGCGGTGTAGTCGGGCGTCACCCGGGCCACCCGGGCGGCGGCCTTCAGCCAGTCGAGCGGGTCGGCGTGCGGCTTGGCCGCGTCCAGGTCGGCCCGGGCCTGGTCGGCCCGGCCGGCGGCGGCGTGTCGCTCGGCCCGGTGCAGCAGCAGTTCCCCGAGGTCGGCCGACGGCACCGCCCGCAGCTTCTCCACCGCCCGGTCGAGGGCCGACCACGCCTGTTCCGGCTCGTCCCGGTCGGCCAGGGCATCGGCCAGCGACTTGACGGCGGCCGCCGGCGGCACCGGCTTGACGGCCCGCTGCTGGAACAGCCGCAGCGCCTCCGGGGCCAGCCCGGCGGCGGCGGCGGCCTTCGAGTAGGCGGCGGCGAACTGCTCCTCGCCGTCGTCCAGGCAAGCGGCGAAGCGGTAGCGGTCCACCGCGGCGGCGAACCGCTGCGTCTCCCAGAACAGCGTGCCGAGCAGGAAGTAGCCCGGGGCGGCGGCCGGCCGCAGCCGGACACTCCGCCGCAACAGCCGCTCGGCGCGGGCGCGTTCCGTCGGGTCGGGCAGGAGCATCTGGGCCAGCGACTGAAGAACCAGCGGCTCCGGGTCGGGGCGGGCGGCGGCGGCTTCCAGGGCGGCCTGTCGGTCGGCGAGCAGCCCGAGGTCGCGGAGTGCCGCCGCCCGGCCGAGGGTCAGCGTCGGCTCGCCGGGGAAGTCGTCGAGCAGGCTCTCCAACGCCTGCCGCAGTAACACCGGGTGGGCGGTGGCCCGCGCCCACGCCACCGCCGCCCACTTGGCCCACCGGCCCGGCGGCAGGTCGGCCATGAGCGTCGCCGCCCGGTCGAAGTCGTGGGCCAGCAGCGCCGCCTGGACGGCGTGCAGCGAGTCGAACCCGGCGGCGTCCGGTAGGTCGAGGCCGGCGAGCAGCTCGTGTTTACCCGGCGGGGCGACGGCCAAGCAGCGGGGGCCGAACACCTTGTACCGCTCGGCCAACGCCGCCGCCGGGGCTTCGGCCGGGAACCGCTCGCTGCCGTCGGCCAGCGACACGCTGCCCCGCACCGGGTCGGCGGCGACGATGAGGCGGGGTTGCGAGTAGCCGGCTTCCACCAGGGAGACGACGACCGGCACGCCGCGGGCGACGACGGCCGCCACCGCGTCGGCGGTCAGCCGGAACTCGACGGCCAACCAGCCGGCCGCCTCGAAGCGGACGCGGTCGGCGGCGTCCGGCAGGCCGTCGGGCGGCGGCGGGTGGTCGCCGCGCGGGGGCAGGTCGGTGGCCCAGAACTTCGCCAGTGAGGTGTGCGCGTCGGCCCCGCGGCAGTCGGGGAGCAAGGCGAGCGGCGGGCGTAAGCCCGCTGACGGGACGCCGCCGGTGTCACAGGTAGTCCCCCCCGCCGATAGGGCCTCCTCAGCGGGCTTACGCCCGCCGCTCGCCGCCGACCGGACCGCCAGCCGGTCGGCGAACGCAGTGTAGAAGTCCTCACCGACGCTCCGGGCGTGCCGCTCGGCCGCGGCGAAGTCGCCGAGCCGGTAGGCCACGTCCGCCCGCCGCGCGGCCAGCCACTTGCCGGTGTCGACGTCCACCAGCGGGGACAGCTCGGCGTACCGATCCAGATACCGCCCGGCGTCCGCGTCCCGGCCCAGGTCGTACAGCCCGGTGGCCAACTGGGCCGCGACGATGCCGCTCTCGAGGTGCCGGTCGGCTTCCGTCAGGAACTCGACGGCCCCGACCTCGTCGCCCTGCTTCCGCATCAGGTGCGAGACGGCCTGGACGCCCGGCCGGAACCACGCCTGCAACTCCAGCGACTGGCGGGCGGCGGCCAGCGCCTCGGCCGGCCGGCCGGCCTGCTCCATGACGCTCGCCCGCTCGACCCGCAGCCACGGCCGGGTCGGGGAAATGGCGTCCGCCTGGGCCAGATACTTTTCCGCGCGGTCGAAGTCCCGCAGCCGGCCGCACGCCAGGGCGTGGACGGCCAGCCAGTCGGCCCGCAGGTCGGGGGCCGACTCGGACCAGTCCGGGTGCAGTTTCAGGAACTCCCAGCAGGCCAGCGGGCCGAACTTCTCCAGCCGGTAGCGGGCGTGGTAGTAGACCGCTTCGGGGTACGCGGGTGACTCGCGGAACGCCACCAGGTGCAGCCGCCGGCCGAGCCGCGGCCCGCCGAGCTGAATGGCCAGTCGGCCGCCGAGCAGCCGGCCGGCCGGCCCCTGCCAGGTCCGCACCGGGCCGAACCGCTCGCCGGCCGCCAGCGCCTGCCGGTACTGGCCCCGTAGGTACAGGTCGCGGATCGGGTGGAGGTCGGCGGGTGTCAGCATCAAGAGTGGCTGGTGGGTAGTGGGTCGTGGCGGATCCGGGCGGGCGGCGGGGGCCGGCAGCCCCTGGCCGCCGATTCCTAGCCACTGGTTTCCGCCGGCGCCGCGTCGGCCAGCGGGCTGAGCTGGCTGAGCACGTTGCCGAGCTGGCCCAGCCGGGTGCCGTAGCGGTCCAGGAACTCGTTCAGCACGAACTCGTTCTCCAGCGGCTCGGCGTCCTCGTCCCGCAGCCGGTCGGTCAAGTCCTGGACGAGCGTCAGGTAGGCCCGCTCGACCACCGGCAGCACCGTCTTGCAGGCCGACCCGATGCCCGGGAACTCCTCCTGCCAGCGGCCGAGGAAGGCCCGCCAGCGGGCCATGCCGTCGGTCTGGGCGGCCTGCTGGCGGAGAACCGCGAGCTGGTCCCGCTGCACCTCCAGCACCTGGCGGAGGAGGTCGGCCACGTCCCCCGGGGGGAGCGGGTCGGGCAGCCGAATCATCGGCGGCGTGACGTAGATCGGCGGGTCCATTCGGCGGCCAGCACGGGGGCGGGGTGCGACCCGCACATTATACCGCGAACGGGTGGCGTGCGGGGGGCGGGGGGAAATGGGACGGGCCGCCTGCCGGGGGGATGGCAGGCGGCCCGCGGGGGAAAACCAGTCCGGGGTCGGCCGTCGCGGGGGGAAGTGCGACGGCCGGCCCGGGTGCCCCGCCACCTCAGGGGGTGAGTGGCGGGAACGCCGGGACATAAAGCAGCGGCCGTGCCAAACCGCCTCCGCACCAGGCCGTGCGAGACATAACCCGTTGCCCCACATCGTGCCCGCGACATGGTTCTCGCCTCGCACGCACCCCCCTCCCGCCGGGCCGGCAATTTTTACCGGGCAAATTTTTCAACCGCGGCCGGCAGCTTTTGCCTTTTTCCGTCGAGCCGAAAAATCCGCCGGCGTGGGGGGCGAATGATCCTTCGTTGGCCGGCTCCGCTCGCCAGTGGGTCGAGCGACCGGCCCCACACTCACAACCGCCCGATGGGGACGCCGGACATGTTCAAACTCTTGAAGAAGCTGTTGCTGGTCGGGGTGGTGGCCGGGGGCACCGTGTACGCGGTCAAGAACACCCGGGTCGGCGGGCACGTCCGCCACGAGGCCCAGGAGATGGTCGCCTGGGCCGAGAGCCAGGTGCCGGTGGAGAAGAAGATCGCCAAGCTCCGCAAGGACGTGAGCTTCCTGAACAAGGACATCGACCGGGCGGCCGGGTCGCTGGCCAAGGAGATCGTCGAGGTGCGGCTGCTGGCCCAGGACGTGGCCGAGCAGCGGGCCGCCCTGGGCAAGGACAAGGTGGCCCTGCTGGCCCGCGGCAAGGCCCTGGAGGACGGGCTGAAGGTGGGGGCCACCGACAAGGCCCCGCCGGCCCCGGGCGCCATGGACCGCCTCAAGCTCGACGTGACCCGGTTCAAGGACGGCGAGCGGCGGGTGTCCACCAACGAGCGGATGCTCGACCTGAAGGAGAAGAACAAGGCCGCCCTGGAAGGCCAGCTCACCACCCTGAAGACCAAGAAGCTGGAGCTGGAGACGGCCATCAGCCTGGCCGAGACCAAGTACAAGGAGCTGCAACTGGCCCAGATGGAGAGCCGGTTCCAGAGCGACGACACGCGGCTGAGCAAGATCAAGGCGGACCTGCGGGAGCTGAACAAGGAGCTGGACATCAAGGCCGAGGAGCTGAAGCTGGCGCCGGCCGTCCACGAGGAGGTCAAGCCGGCCGGCGAGCACCAGACGGTCGGGGAGATCCTGTCCCCGCTGGACAGCGACAAGTAACACCCGTGACGGGCGAGCGGCCGGCGTGAGCCGGTCCGGTCGGGGGCAACCTCGGCCGGACCGGCTCACGCCGGCCGC
>JAYVUZ010000249.1:0-28214 GCA_043787415.1 Fimbriiglobus sp.
CCCCCCCCCCCCCCCCCCCCCCCCCCCCCCCCCCCCCCCCGGGGGAGAGGGGGTATGAACCCGGCCGACTACCCATGACTGGCATTCTGCTCCTGCAACTCGGCACGCCGGACTCGCCGACGGCGGCCGGCGTGCGGCCATACCTGCGGCAGTTCCTCGACGACCCGCGGGTGATCGAGACCAAGACGGCCGTGCGGGGCTTCCGGGCACCGGGGCTGGCCCGCGTCGCCCGGTCGGCCCCGCCACGGTGGCTGTGGCAGGTCATCCTCCGCGGCATCATCGTCCCGTTCCGGTCGCCCCGGTCGGCCGCCAAGTACCGTCGCGTCTGGGCCGAGGGGACGGGGTCGCCCCTCATGCACTGGACCGTCCGCCAGACCGAGGAGTTGCAGAAGCGGTTCCCGGCCCTGGCGGTGCGGTTCGGCATGACCTATGGCAACCCGTCGGTCGAGAAGGTTGTCACCGAGATGGTGGCCGCCGGCGTCGACCGCATCGTGGCCGTGCCCATGTTCCCGCAGTACAGCTCGACCACCACCGCCGCGGCGACGGACGCCCTGTTCCGGGTGCTCATGACGCTCCGCGTCGTGCCGGCCGTGCGGGTCGTCCCGCCGCACCACCTGCACCCGGCCTACCTGGACGCCATGACGGCCGTCGTGCGGGACGAGATGGCCAAGCTGGACTGGGAGCCGGACCACGTCCTGTTCAGCTTCCACGGCATCCCGCGGAAGTACGCCCAGCGGGGCGACCCGTACGCCACCCACTGCGTCCAGACGGCCCTCGCCCTGGTGAAACGGCTCGGGCTGGCGAAGGACAAGTGGAGCCGGTCGTTCCAGAGCCAGCTCGGCCGCGACCCGTGGCTCACCCCGTACACCGAGGACGTGCTGCAAGAGCTGCCCAAACAGGGCAAAAAGAAAGTGCTGGTGGCCCTGCCCGGCTTCACGGCCGACTGCCTGGAGACGGTGGACGAGATCGGCCACGAGGGGGAGGAGGTGTTCCACGAGGCGGGCGGCGAGACACTGCGGGCCTGCCCGTGCCTGAACGACCACCCGAAGTGGATCGACGCGCTGGAAACGATCGTCCGCGAGGAGGGGGCCGGCTGGGTGTGACCCGGCCCCGGTAGAATGCCCCCGTCACACGACGAGGGCCGGCGGATGAGCGTGCGGGTGGGCTGTCCGTTCTGCAACCACACGGCGACGCTACCGGCCGTGCCGCCGGGCGGCCGGGCGGCTTGCGACCGCTGCGGCGAAACCTTCCCCGTCAGCGGGGCGGTGGAGACGACCGCCGAAGCCGACCCGCCGCGGCCGCCGGCGGCCGAGCCGTCGCCCCGGCTCTGGCTGCTGGCCCTCCTGCCGGGGGTGGTCGCGCTGGCCGTCGCCGCCTGGGTGGTGTTCCGCCCGCCCGCTCCGGCCGCCGTCCCGCCGCCCCCGCCGGCGTCCGGGCCGATCAGCTGGCCGCCGCCGATCGTCCCGCTGCTCGCCCTGCTGCCGGCCGACATCGGACTGGCGTTCGCCGTCCAGCCGGGGCCGCTGCTGGCCCACGCCGGGCGGGCCGGCGACGACCCTCAGAAGCTGCTCGCCGGCCTCGGGGTGCCGGACCGCGTGTTCACCACGCTGGCCGACGCCGGGCTGCCGCTGGACCGCATCGACCTGCTGGCCGGCGGGCTGGTGTTCCCGGCCGACAGCGCCATCCCGCGGGCCGTCGTGGCCGTCCGCCCGAAGCCGCCGGCCACCGTCGCCGGGGTGGTCGAGAAGCTGAAGGCGACCCGCATGGGCGTCCGCGACGGCGGCGACTGGTTCCACGCCACGGTCGGCGGCCTGCCGGTGGCGCTGGCCGACCGAGACGGTGTGTTGCTGGTGGCCACCTGGGACGACGGGCTGGACCAGCCGCGGCGCCCACCCGGCAGCGGCCACTTGCCGGCCGGGCTGCGCGACACGCTCGGCCAGCTCAGCCCGTCGGCGTTCGCCTGGGTGGCCGCCGACGCCGCCGACTGGACCGACAAGCCGGCGGTGAAAGCGGCGGTGCTGATCCTCAAGCGGCCGGAACTGCTGGAGCGACTGAAGCTGGTCCGCTCGGCGGCCGTCGGCCTGTCGCTGGAGCCAGAACTAACCGTGAAAGCGACGGTGAAAGCGGCCGGCGACGAGGCGGCACTGCGGGACAAGCTGGCGGCGGCGGTGGCCGGCAAGGACGTGCTGGTGGGCGGGGCCGACGGCTGGGTGACGCTGGCGGCGAAGCCGGGGGAACTGCCGCGTCCGTAGGGCACGCTTCAGCGTGCCGTCCGAGCGAAGACGGCACGCTGAAGCGTGCCCTACGGACGGAAAGCCTTCCGGCTCAAATCGCCACCCGCTTGTTGTACACCCACCACTCGCCGACCAACGCCAGCAGGCCGAGCAGAACCGGCCACTTCCGGGGGCAAACGCCTATATTCTCCGGGCTTTTCGCACGGCCAACCGGCATCGCCAACGGTCAGCCGTCGGTCACAGTATAGCCCATTCCGTGCCCCATTCCGTGCCCGGGGCTTACGACCGGGCAAGCACCCGGCTGAGAACCACCACCTCGTCGGGCGTCAAGTCCGGCAGCGGCTGGTGAGGCCGGGCGGCGGCGGTCACGTCCACGTCCACCGACTCACGGGCCTTGCCCCACAGCCTGCACATGATGAGGTCGGCAGCCGCCACGGACGCCTTCGCGTCGGGGCCGTGTACCAGGTTGTACAGGCGGGCCACCAGCCGTTCGATGTCCGCCGGGGTGTTGGCGACGGCGAACGCCGCCCGTAACGCCGCTAGGTGCGGCCCTTGCGGGTGGCCGGGGCCGCCGGGGTTGCCGACGTCAAAACGTCCGTCCTGCCGTCTGATGATGTTGTCCATGCCCTAACTAGGGCCGATAGGGCCGTTACCCCCGCCGTTGCGTTTAAACGCCCCCAGACGCGTCTTCTCAAGTCCGGTGGCCCTACGGGCGGCGTCTTGAGACATCGCGTCCGGGGCGATCCTACGCCGGAAACACCGGCCCCCGGACGCCGCGGGCGAAAACTTAAGACAAAATCCGCCCGCCGGTCATTATTTTGGGGCCATAGGTCGATAGTTAATGGTGTTCAACATTCACCAGGAGGCGACATGGCAGACATGCTCATGACCAAAGCCGAGGCCGCGAAGCGGCTGACAGTATCGACTCAGACCGTGACACGCATGGTACATGACGGGCGGCTCGTGGCCGTCAGCATCAATGGCCGGCGTGTCGCTATCACCACGGCCTCTGTCGAGGCCATCATTCACCCCCACCCCCAGCAGGAGGCCACTACCAATGAGCAATGCTAACATCCCCCAAGTCCCCGCCCACGACCCCTGGGTCGTGCAGGCCGGCGGCAAGGCCGAGCCGTTGCCGCCGGGCATGTACATGACCAACTTCCAGGGCGTGGCCCCTCATGCTCTGGCGACCGGCGAGACCCGTTGGCGGTGGGCGTGGACGGTCAAGACCGGCCCTTTGGCCGGCCAAGAGGCGTCGGCCCTGACCGAGTGTCGCCTCACGCCCAACACCCTATCGGGGCGGCTGGTCGAAGGGCTGATCGGCAGGCCGCTGGTGGCCGGCGATAACGTCAAGGTGCTGGTCGATGCGACCGTGGGTAAGCCATATATGGTAAGCGTTCAGGCCGGGCCTCAAGGTGGCAAGCCGGGCGTCAAGTCCGTCAGCACCCCGCCTCAGATGTGACACAACTAATGCCGTGGGCCGGGGGCTATGATCCCCCGGCCCTCGGCTTCACCCCAAATCACCTAAAGGATATATCGTCATGGACTGGCATCTCGTTCAGTTTTACGCCCATATGGGCTGGCCCATCTTCCCCTGCTCAGCACAAACCAAAGCCCCTTTGACCCCGCACGGCTTCAAGGATGCGACCGTGGATATGCCCACGCTGAAGGCGTCGCACGAACAGCACCCCGGCTGTGCCTGGGGCGTCGCCACCAGTGCCGAGCGGTGCGTCGTAGACATCGACCCCCGGCACGGCGGCGACGCCACGCTGGCGGCTCTGGTGGCCACGCATGGGCCGGTGCCGCCGACGCCCTCGGCCCGCACCGGGGGCGGGGGCTGGCACCACTACGTCCGCACGCCGCCGGGCACACGCTGCGGGGTCATCGGCCCCGGCATCGACCGCAAGGCCGAGGGCGGGTACGTCATCCTGCCGCCGTCCAGGATCGAATGCCCGGAGCATGGGGGCCGGGGCTACGCCTGGGAGGCCAAGCCGTGGGAGGTGCCGATGGCCGATGCCCCGGCCTGGGTGTTGGGGGCCGGGCCGAAGGCGAAGACGAAGACGGGGGCCACCGCCGTGTTGCAGGCCGACCCCTGGCTTGTGCAGCCGGCTGGGGACGACTTGCTGACCCACCCTGGGGCCGTGGCCGGAGAGCGTCAGCAGACCCTCTGCCGGCTGGTGGGCGTCCACCTGAGCCGGGGCGACAGCGTGGCCAGCGTGAGGGCGATGGCCGAGGCGTGGGTGGCCCGGTCGGAGCCGTATGCCCCTGACCCGGACTGGTGGCAGAAGCACGTCGCGGGGCTGGTAGCCAAGCAGGGGGCGACGACTGGACGGTTGACAACGCACCTCCCGCCTCCCCCCCTCCGGGCCATCGCCATCACCGAAGTGCTGGGCGACAGCATGACGCCGCCCGCCAACCAACTAACTATCTCCCCGGTGGCTGGAGCCGACGGGACGGAGTTAGTTGGTTGGTTGGCGGGGGCCGACGCACCCGCCGACGCCGAACGGGGGGGAGGCGAAACGGGGTTGTCACCCGACTGGCCCACGCTCCCACCCGACGCCTACCACGGCCTCCTCGGCGACATGCTCCGGGCCATCACCCCGGAGACGGAGGCCGACCCCGCCGGCGTACTCCTCGGCTGGCTGACGTGCTTCGGGTCGGTGGTGGGCCGGGGGGCGTGGGTACAGGTCGGAGCCGACCGCCATCACGCCGCCCTGTATGTGGCCGTCGTCGGTCGCACCAGTGACAGCAAGGGGGTGAGTTGGGGCGTCGCAAAGTGGCCGTTCCTCAAGGCCGATCCCGACTGGCAGCGGTGCATCAGCCACGGCGTCGGCTCCGGCCAAGGGCTGGTGGAGCTGGTGCGGGACGAACGCCGGTCGCTCAAGGTGGGCCGGGACGGCACCGTGAAAGAGACCCTCATCCCCGCCGCCGCTGACAAGCGGTGCCTGATCCGGCTGGATGAGATGGCCGTCTGCTTCAAGTTGCAGCGGGGGGAGAGCAGCACCCTCGGCGAGACCCTGCTGACGGCATGGGGCTTCGAACCCCTGGCCATCCCCAACCGGGGGGACAACGCCTTGGCGGCGTCGGAGTACGCCATCAGCGTCATCGGCGACACCCAGCCGGGGACGCTCCACAAGTTGCTGGAGCAGGGGGTTGAGGGCGTCAACGGCTGGCTCAACCGCTTCTTGTGGTGCGTGCCCCGCTCCACCCGCGACCTGCCGCACGGCGGCGACATCACCGTGCTCGGGCCGTTCGTTGGCCGGCTGGCCGAGGCGTTGGACTTCGCCAAGCAGGCCGGGGAGATACGCCGGGACGCCGAGGCCGATACCCTGTGGGAGGGCGTGTACGGCGAGTTGAAGCGGTCGGGGGACGGCGTGCCGCACACCGACCGGGCACGCCCCCAGGTGGTGCGGCTGTCGCTGCTATACGCTCTGGCCGACCGCTCGCCCGTCGTCACCGTGGCCCACCTACGGGCGGCTCTGGCCGTGTGGGACTACTGCCGAGCAAGTGCCGCGATGGCGTTCGGCGGTCGGGCGGCACCGGCGGCACCGGCCACGCCTGACCCCCTCTGGCTCCGGCTGCTGAACGCCATCCAGGCCGAGCCGGGGGCGAAGCGGTCTGACCTGACCTACCGGCTCAAGCACGCAGCCGACGCGGCGGCGGTGGCGGCGTCGCTGGCCGCTCTGGCGGGCCGGGGGCTGGCCCACTGCCGGGACGTGAAGCACCCGAAGGGCGGGCCGCCTGCCGAGTGCTGGTGGCCGGGGCCGGGGAGCCTTCCGGTTGACAACACCACTCCCGCTCCTCCCCTCTCCCCCGACGCCGATGCCGATGCTTGGGTGGTGCGTGCCGACGCCGCCCGCCAACCAACTAACCCCCCGTCGGCGGCGGACGATGCTTGGTTCGCCCGTGCCGACGCGGGAAGGAACCAACTAACCCCCGCCCCCAGCCGAGCGGAGAGCGAGTTAGTTGGTTGGTTGGCGGACGCCGACGCCGGGGAGTTAGTTACTTACTTACTGGCCCCGACGCCGCCGCCAGACGCAAAGGGTGTCGGAAAAGTTAGTACCATTGAGCCGGCCCCCGATGTGGGAATTCCCACATCGCCCCCGGCCTGGGGGGGAAGCGGGCAGGGGGAAGGTGGTGTTGTCAACCACCAGCCGGACGCGAGCACCATAAGGAAAGTTTATTGTGCTCATTCGCCCGTTGCCCTGACCTACGAGGCCAGCGGCGGCGTCGGGGCCGGGGGCGAGACCGACTACGGGGAGTGGGAGCATCGGCTCGTAAACGAGCCGGGCTTCGACTGGCTGGCCGCCGCCGACGACGCCTAACCCCTGACCTTCGCCGCCGCCTGCATCAGCACGTCGGAACGGCTGGTCAGGTGGCTGTAGTGCTTGTGCAACATGTCGGTGTCGGCGTGGCCCAACAGGGCGGCGACGGTGGCGTCGGGGATGCCCCGGGCAAGGGCCTGGGTGGCGTAGCCGTGCCGGAACCCGTAGGCGGTCAGATGGCGGACGCCGGCCCGCTGGCACGTCGCCTGCATGGCCTTGACGATGGCATCCGCCGTCCAGCCCCGCCCGTAGCGGTTGGTGAACAGCCGACCGCTCCGGCCCTTCGCGTGGCCCTTGAAGTGGGCCACCGCTTCGGGGCTGAGGTACAGCACCCGTGCCTTGCCCTTCCGAGCGGTCTTATGCACCCGGAGCGGGATGCGGTCGCCCACCATGTCGCACGTCAGCCCGGCCAGTTCGCCCGGTCTCGCCCCCGTCAGCCAGAGGGCTTTCAGCAGCGGCACGAACTCCGGTTTGGCGGCGGGCACCAGCCGCTGGTACTCGGCCTCGCTCACCACGGCGTCGGCCCCCCGGCTCTCACTCATCGGGGCTTCCACCCCCTGTAACGGATCGGCCAACAGGAGCCGCTGGCGGACGGCCCAGCGGAAGGCGGCGTGGACGGTGCGGGTGGCGTGAACCTGGGTGTTGGGTCTCCACCCCGGGCGACGGGCGAACCGCTCCAGCACGTCCGGGGTCAGGTCGGCTGCCGGCGTTCGCCCGTGCCGACCGGCGAACGGCACCAGCCACCGCTCGAGCCAGCGGAGCGTCTCGGCCTTCACCCGCGTGGCCTGATGTTCCAGGTAGCGGTCGATGACCTCGGCCACGGTCACGGTCAGCGAAGGCGGCTTCGGTTCGTGGGCGACTGCCGCCACCGGGGCCGTCCCCCCGGCCATCAGCCCGTGCCACGCCTTGACGGCTTCCGCCCGTCGGCCTTCGCCCTTGACACGCAAGTTGACTTGCCGACCGTCCACCGTCACGAACCATCCGCCCTTGCTCGCCCGATACCACGGGCCGTCGCTCTTGCCTGCCATGCCGGGCCACCCCCGGCGATGCCATTCCGTGCCCCATTCCGTGCCCGGGGCCGAGGGCGGCTGCTAAAACGCCGTGAAAATAGGGCTAAATCGCCACCCGCTTGTTGTACACCCACCACTCGCCGACCAACGCCAGCAGGCCGAGCAGCACCGGCCACTTCCACAGCTCGACCGGCTGCTTCCGAGCCGGTCCCGCCTCTACCGTCGTGTTGCCGACCGTCACCTTGCCGGCCGGGGCGATGTCGCTCTCCAACGCATCGAACAGGTTGACCGCCCACCGCCGCCCGCCCACCGCCCCGCCCGGGTCGGCCCAACTGGTCGCGTACACCCCCACCGCGTCGGTGGCCGTCACCGTGAACTCGGCCCGCGGGCCGCGGTCCAGCACGCTCACGCCGCCGTCCGGCGCGGTCAGCTTGAGGGTGGTCGCCCCGCCCGGCCGCACCTTCACCGGCTGGCCCGGCCGCACCGCGTCCTCGGCCCCGGCGTCCCGCACGTTGCCCAGGAACAGCAGCACGTTCCGCACGAACAGCGGGAAGCTCACCCGCAGCGGCCAGTTGGTGTTCCACTTGCCCTCGCCGGTGAGCAGCGGGAAGGCCAGCACCAGGTCCGCGTACGCCTGTCGCGGCACCAGCGCCAGCAGCACCAGGTTCGAGCTACCCTCGATCAGCCGCACCGACCGCGGTGGCAGCTCCGGCAGCTTCAGCCCCTCGGCGATGTCGATCTCGTCCAGGGCTTGCAGGCTCCGCATGATCGGGTGCCGCCCCTGCCAGCCGCGGACGGTCGGCCCGCTCACCGCCTCCGTCGCCAGCCCCGGCGGCGCCGACCCGATGAAGACGGTGTTGCTCGGCGGCATCTGGTCGTCCGCCGGCGGGGCACAGCGGTCGTACACGATCAGGTCGAACCGCCCCTCCCGGGCCGGGTTGGCGTACTCCTTCGGGTCGTGGGTCGGGGCCAGCACGTCGGCCGGCAGGTAACTCACGTCGGCGATGCGCTTCACGCTCGCGGTGTCCAGCACGTTCCGCAGCACCGGGTTGGGCGGGCCGACCACCAGCACCTTGGCCTTCCGCACCACGCCCAGCACCACCCACGCCTGGTCGTCCATGCGGAAGGCGTCTTTGTGGTCGTCGAGCACCAGCCGGAGCGTCACGTCGGCCGTCTCGGGCAGGTCCGGGACGGTGAACTTCACGTCCGGCGACTCGGTGCGGGCGGCCAGGCTGCTCAGCTTACCGTCCGGCTCGTACCGGGCCGTCACTCGGCCGGCGGCGTCCAGCACCTCCAGCCGCGGCTTGAGGCCCACCGCCCGGTCGCGGAAGTTCCGCACCGTCGCCCGGGCCGTCACCGTCGAGGGGTCGTCCGGGTTCCGCTCGGCGTCCAGCCGCAGCACGCCCACGTTGTCGCTCGCCCCGTCCGCCCCGCCGGCCGGCGGGGTGTGGTAAATGAGCGTCAGGTTTTGCAGGGAGAAGTCCGGCACCGGCGGGAACTTGCCGTCGCTGAACAGGTGCAGGTCGGCCTGGATGCCGTCGGCACTCACGTAGGTGCGTTCCTTGCCCGGCTCCGGGTCGGCCGGGGCGGCGGCCACGTTGTCGGTGGACCGCGTCGGGTTGGCCAGGCTGGCGGCCAGGCTCAGCGCCTCGTCCAGCCGGGTGCCCTTCTGGGTCGGCTGCACCCCCTCGACGGCCCGCCGCAGGGCCGCCCGGTTGGTGGTGTAGCTCTGGCGGATTTCCGCCGTGTCGCTGAAGGCAATCACCATGCCCGTGTCGGCGTCGGTGGCCGCGTCGATCTCCTTAAGAGCCTGGTCCTTGGCCCACGCCAGCCGGGTGGGTGGCACGTCGGTGGCGGCCATGCTGGCCGAGTTGTCCAGCAGCAGGATGTAGTACCGGCCGCCGCCGACCGACCCGTGCAGCCGCGGGCCGAGGACGCCGTACAGCAGCAGGAATGCGGCCAACAGTTGGAGCAGCAGCAGCACGTTCCGGCGGATCCACTGCATCAGCCGGTTGACGTGCAAGTCCTCGATCGACTTCTGCCACAGGAAGGTGGACGACACGGCCATCGACTTCCGCCGCAGCCGCAAGAAGTAGAGCAGGACGATGACCGGCGGCACGCACGCCAGCGTCACTGCCGCCGGCAGCCCGAGGGCCAGCCGGTGGCTGACCCCGAGGCGGTTTTCCAGGGCGGTGTTGACGGCCGGGCCGTAGCCGAGCAGGTCGGCGGCGAAGACGACGGCGCCCGGCAGGGCGAACAGCGTCAGGGCGACCACGCCGAGGGGGAACAGGGTGCGCATGAGCAACGGCCCTCACGGGAGCGTGGGTTCGGCGGCCGGTTTGGGGTACCCGACCTTTGCCGCGTCGGCGGCCGGACAGCCACAGGTGGTGGTCAGGAAGTGCCAGAACTCACTCGCGATGTGCCTGTCACACCGCTCGACCAAGAACTCGACATCATCCAACACCTCGCCGACCTCCTGAGCCGTGATCGGCTGGGGCCGGGTACGTGGCCGGTCACAGTTGTGGATGCAGTCGTGCCGCCGCTGGATGATCTGCCGGAAGCGGTCCCGGAACACCGCGTGGGCGGTGTCCGTGGCGTCGGCCCGGTCCTTGCCCGTCAGTGACCGGAACTTCGCCCCCCGGATGCCGAACATCCGCCAGCGGGCGTCGGGGTGATCCACCCACCCCGAGACCACTTCGGCGAACAGCTTGACGCCCTGCCGCGGGCGGAAGAACGGGTTGAACCGCTTGCGGACGTCCTCCAAGTCGAGCATGTCCTCCCGGTCCATGAGCCGCCGGGCGGCCATCCGCCACCGCATGTTCTGCCGACTCGGGTACTGCTGGAGGACGGCCCGGAGAGGAAACCGGATGTCATCGACGAAGGCCGGGAGGGCCATCAGCGGGTGGTTACTCTTGCAAATGACGGTGGCCGCTACCAGATCGGAGTACGCATCGCAGAAGTAGGCGTCGAGTGCCCCGACCGCCATCATCCAGGCCGACCGGAGCAGGTCGTCGCGGAGCAGTTCCGCAGACTGGTCGGGGGTCGGCACTGTCACCGCGTGGGCACGGATCGACCGCGCCCGGCCGAGGTCGTCACGGAAGTGAGCGAAGGCGGTGACCGGCATGTCAGTCGGCCAGCAGGAGTTCGTCGGCGGACTCGATCCGGTAGTGGATGCGGTCCTCGTCCTCGTTGTACCAGACATCCCGCAAGGTGGTGATGGACACCAGCCGCCAAGCGGCGGCGACCTGCGACGGGAGCAGCCCGTCGTCCAAGTAGGCCGTGACGCCGGCCACGAGTTCGGTCCGTGAGAGCGCGGCCGGATCGGCCGACGGCAACAACTCCCGGCACACCTCCACCAAGTCGGCGTCGTCCAGCTCGTCACGAACGGCCGTCTTTATCCGGGCGACCGCCTGTGCGGGTGTGATAGACGGCATGGCTCTGCCCTCTGTGTGGTGGCACAACCTCGCATCATACCCGACCGGCCATCGGCTGTCAGCCACCCCCTTCCGCAGCCGCCCGGTTGATGGTACGCTCGTCCCGCCCATGGCCGAGCCGACGTTCGACGACTGGATGGCCCGGGTCCGCGCCGGGGACGCCGCCGCCGCCGCCGAGCTGGTCGGCCGGTACGAGCGCGCCGTGCGGGTGGCCGTCCGGGTGCGGCTGACCGACCCCAAGCTCCGCCGCCAGTTCGACTCGGTGGACGTCTGCCAGTCCGTCCTCCGCACCTTCTTCGTGGCCGTGGCCGCCGGCCGGTACGACCTCCGCAGCCCCCAGCAGCTCGTCGCCCTGCTGGTCAAGATGGCCCAGAACAAGCTCTACCTCCAGGCCCGCAAGGCCACCCGGCTGCGGCGAGACGTCGGCCGGGAACGGTCGGACGGCCCGCAACTGCCCGACCTCCACCCCGGGCCGGACCGCATCGCCGCCGGCCGCGAGCTGCTCGCCCGGGTGCTGGCCCGGCTGCCGGCGGCCGAGCGGGGCGTGGCCCACCAGCGGGCCGCCGGCCACACCTGGGAGGAGATCGCCGAGACCCTCGGCCAGCGGCCGGACGCCGTCCGCATCCGCTTCACCCGGGCGCTCGACCGCATCGCCGACGCCCTCGACGACGAGACCCCGCCATGACCGCCGACGCCGTCGCCCACCTACGCGACGACCAGTCCGCCCGCTGGCGGCGGGGCGACCGCGTGCCGGCCGAACACTACCTGGCCGCCCACCCGCACCTGTCCGACGAGGACCGACTGGTGCTCGTCGCCGGCGAACTGGCCCTCCGCTGGGAGCGGGGCGAACTGCCGACCGCCGCCGAGTACGCCGACCGGTTCCCGGCCTACGCCGACGACCTGCGGGTGCAGTTCGAGCTGCGGCCGCTGGTGGACGGCCCGTTCGCCCCCACCCCGTCCGGCCCGGCCGCCCTGCCCTCGCCGGCCGACCGCCCTCACGTCCCGGGGTACGACCTGCACGAGGAGATCGGCCGGGGCGGCTGGGGGGTGGTGTACCGGGCCACCCACCGCCGGCTCGGCCGGGCGGTGGCGGTGAAGGTGGTGGCCGGCGGCGGCGACCCCGGCCGGGCCGTGCGGTCGCTGGACGAGGCCCGCATGATGGCCAAGCTGGACCACCCGCACGCCCTCCGGGTGTACGAGGTGGGGCCGGCCGCCGGCGGGCTGTTCCTGGCCGTCGAACTGGCCGACGGCGGGTCGCTTGCCGACCGCCTGGCCGCCGGCCCGCTGCCCTCGCCGGAGGCGGCCGAACTGGTCGCCGCCGTGGCGTCGGCCGCCGCCGCCGCCCACGCCCGCGGCATCGTCCACCGGGACATCAAGCCGTCGAACGTGCTGCTCTGCGGCCCGAGTGTTGAGCCCGAACTCGCAGCACTCGGCACCCGGCACCCGGCACTGGTCCCGAAGCTGGCCGACTTCGGCCTGGCCAAGCAGCTCGACGCCGGCCCGGGGGTGACGGCCACCGGGCATGTGCTCGGCACCCCGTAGTACATGGCCCCGGAGCAGGCCGGCGGCGGGGCGGTCGGCCCGCCGGCCGACGTGTACGCGCTGGGGGCGGTGCTGTACGAGTGCCTGACCGGCCGGCCGCCGCTGCTGGCCGCCAGCCCGCTGGCGCTGCTGCGGCAGATTCAGGACCAGGTGCCGGTCGGCCCGCGGACCCTCGACCCGACCGTACCCGTGGACCTGGCCACGGTGGCCATGAAGTGCCTGGAGAAGGAGCCGGGCCGCCGCTACCCGACGGCCGCCGAACTGGCCGCCGACCTCCGGCGGTTCCTCCGCGGCGAGCCGGTGACGGCCCGGCCGGTGGCCGTCTGGGAACGGGCCTGGCGGTGGGCGCGGCGGCACCCCCGGGAGGCGGCCCTGGGCGGGCTGGCGGCCGGCCTGCTGCTGACCCTGGCGGCCGGGTCGGTGGCGGCGGCGGCGCTGTTGAAGCGGCGGGGGGACGCGGCCGTGGCCGCTCGCCAGGAGGCCGAGCAGCACGCCCTGGACGCCGGCCGGCTGGTCGCCGTCCAGACGCGGGAGGCCGGGCAGCTCGGCCAGCGGGCGGCCGGGCTGGAGGTCGTCCGCCGGCGGGTGGCCGCCACCCCACCGGCCGCCCGCACCCCGGAGCTGCTACTCGCCTTGCGGTCCGAGGTGGCCGCCTGCCTGACCGCCGCCGACTTCGTCCCGACGGCCACCTGGCCGGTCGGCATGGGCGGGTTCGGCGGGGCGGACGTGGCCCCGGGCCAGCCGGACCGATACGCCGCCACTGACCCGGCCACCGGCGACACCGTCATCGCCGGCGACCCGCCGGTTCGACTGGCCCGACCGGCCGGCGACTTCCGGCTGCGACAGTTCAGCCCGGACGGGCGGGTGCTGGTGGAAGCCTGCCTGTCCTTCGGCGGGTCGGACTTCGCACGGTTACAGGCCTGGGACTGGGCGGCCGGCCGGCGGCTGTTCGACCTGCCCCTGCCCCTCGGCGGGCTGCGGGTCGCCTTCCACCCGGACGGCCGCCGGCTGCTGGTGGCCGTCGCCGGCGACAACACCATCCGGGTGCTCGACCGGCACACCGGGGCCGAACTCGGCCGCTCGCCCCCGCGGTTCCGGGGCGTCGCCCTGGCCGTCCACCCGGACGGCCGGCGGCTGGCCGTGACCGAACCCCTCCAGCCGGTGGCCATCCTCGACCTGGCCGACGGCTGGCGGGAGCTGGCCCGGGTGCCGGCGGTGGACGCGCCGGCCATCGCCTGGTCGCCGGACGGCCGCCACCTGGCCGCCATGCGGGACGGCGAGGTGGTGCTGTGGGACGCCGACACCGGGGCACGGCGGTCGGCCCCCGGCCCGCAACTGTCCGTCGACATGGCGATCGAGTTCGCCGACGCGGGCACCCTGGCCACCTCGTCCCGGGACGGGTTCACCCAGCTCTGGGAGATGCCCGCCCTGCGGCCGCTGGTGCGGCTGCCCGGCTGGCTGGTGCGGGCGCTGGACGGCCGGACGGTGGTCACGGCCGACGACCACGGGGCCACCCGGTACGACCGGGCCGACGCCGGCGAGTTCCGCCGGCTGGCCGTCCGGGCCACGGCCGCCACCCCCAGCCCGGACGGGTCGCTGGTCGCCGTCAACGATGCCGGCGGGCCGACCCTGCTGGCCGCCGACACCTTCGCCCCGGTCGCCCGGCTGGGGCTGGACGAGTGCGGGCCTGTGGCGTTCGACCCGGCCGGCGGCCGGCTGGCCACCTTCGGCCGGTACAGCTACGTGCGGGTGTGGCCGCTGACAACCGGCCGGGTCGGGCCGCCGGCGGTCGCCCCGCTGTCCAAGCCGCCCCCGCCCGGCATCCTCTTGCCCCAGCACGCCGGCCGGGCGGTCGGCTGGTTCGGCGGCCGGCTGCTGGCCGGCGACAACCGGGAGAACCGGATCGCCGCCCTGGACCCGGCCGGCGGGCCGGCGACAGTGCTCGCCGGGGTGGCCATGCCGACGGCCGTGGCCGGCAGCCCGGACGGCCGCTGGGTGGCCGCCGCCAGCGACATTCACCCGCACCTGTCGGTGTGGGCGGCCGACGGCCGCAAGGCACTCGACCGCGGCGGGTTCACGGCGGTCGCGTTCAGCCCGGGCGGCGACCTGCTGGCCGCCGCCGGCCGGCCGGGGGTGGCGGTGTACCGGGCCGGCGACTGGGCCGCCCCGGCGTGGCAGGCCGGGCCGGAGGCGGTGGCCGACGGGGCCGCCACCGCCGTCGCCTTCCGGCCGGACGGCCGGGTGCTGGCCGCCCCGGTGACCCGGGACCGGGTCGGCCTGTTCGACGCCGCCACCGGCGACCGGCTGCTCGACCTACGGGTGACGGTGCCGGGGCCGGTGAGCGGCCTGGCCTTCGCCCCGGACGGCGGCCGGCTGTACGTCACCCGGCTGATGGAGGCGGTGGAGGTGTGGGACTTGCGGGCGGTGGCCGGCCGGCTGGCCGACCTCGACCTGGGCCACCCGGCCGACGCCCTGCCGCCGGCCGCGGCGGTGCCGGCCGCCGGCCCGCTGGCGGTGGACCGCAGACGGCCCGACGGCCGGGAGTGGGCGGCCGACCACTGGCCGCGGCAGTGGATGCGGATGGCCGGGTGGGAGGCCATGCAGGGCCGCTGGCCGGACGCCGTCCACAACGCCAGCACGGCCCTGACCGAGTGGCCGGCCGGCCCGGCGTTCGACCGCGGCCGGGCCGAGGCGCTCGCCCAGCGGGGGAACTACCACCGGGCGAACGGCGTCCCGGCGGCGGCGGCGGCCGACTGGCGGGACGCCCTGCGGCTGGACCCGACCCGGGGCGAGACGGCCGTCCGGCTGGCCGAACTGCTGCTGGCGGCCGGCGACGCGGCCGGGGCGGCGGCCGTGCTGGCGGCCACGCCACCCGGCAACCGCGACGCCGGCTGGCGGCAGGCGACGGCCCGGGCCGCCGGCCGGCCGCTGGCCGCCGCCGCCGCCGGCCCGGCCGGCTGGTGACAGGTCACGGGATCAGGTCGAGAACCGAGCCGTCGGCCAGCCGGTAGATGCGGTAGTCCCCGTCGAAGGCGAACAGCCGGCGGTCGCCAGTGACCTCGGCCGCAGCGACGAGCGAGGCGTCGGCCAAGTCCATCGGCAGGTCGGCGTACTTCCGCATCAGCACGGCCATCCGCAGGGTTTCCGGCGGCGACGGGGGCCGGACCTGCACCCGACCGACGGCGACCATCGCCCACAAGGTGTTCTGACCGACAATCCCGGCGGACCGGCCGAGCAAGTACATGGCCTCGGTGAGGCACGGCCAGGAGGTGACGAGCGGGCCGACGGGTAGGGTGGCGACCGCCGCCTTGGCGGCCTGGTGGTACGGGTCGCTGCGGTCGGCCAGGGCGACCAACGGTCCGGTGTCGGTCGGCGTCACGGGCTGGCTCGCCGGTCGGCGTCCAGCCCGTCGGCGAACCGCTTACCGCAGTCCTGCGAATACGCCTCGCCCGAACCGTCCACGGACCCGATGTAGTCCTTCAGGTAGTCGAGCATTGTCTCCCCAGGCAGGGCCGGCGGCGGGTCCACCACTGGTAGAACCCGAAGCACCCCTTGCAGGGCCAACAGCTCGGGTGTGGTGCCCAGCCGCAGGGCGTGGGCGGCGAGTCGGCCGGCCACGTCCGGCGGCAGGTCGAGTGTGATCGACATTGTGTGCCTCCAGAGTCTATCCCTCTCATCCTACCCCCGCCGGCCGCCGGCCGCCATCTCGCCTTCCGCCCGCCCGCCCCGCCGGGGTATAACAGACTGTTCGCCCGTCGCATGGGCGCCCGTACACGCCCGGGGATGCCGCCCGACATGGCCGACCAGCGCCAGTTCGCCCACCTGCACCTGCACACCCACTACAGCCTGCTGGACGGGTTCAACCGCATCGTCCCGCTGGTCAAGCAGACCAAGGAACTCGGCATGACGGCCTGCGCCGTCACCGACCACGGCAACCTGTACGCCGCCATCGAGTTTTACAGCGAGTGTCAGAAGCACGGTATCAACCCGGTCCTCGGGTATGAGGCGTACCTGGCCCCCGGCCACCGCTCCGAGAAGAAGGCCGGCGTCGGCGGCGGCGGCAAGGGCGACGCCTACAGCCACCTCACCCTGCTGGCCAAGAACGCCGTCGGGTTCAAGAACCTGGTCAAGCTGTCGAGCATCGCCTTCCTGGAGGGGTTCTACTACCACCCCCGCATCGACCGGGAGGTTCTCGCCGCCCACGCGGAGGGGCTGATCTGCCTGAGCGGCTGCCTCGCCGGCGAGTTCAACCAGCAGTTGGTGAAGGAAGACCGCAAGGCCGCGGAAAAGATCGCCGCCTGGTTCGCCAAAACGTTCAAGAAGGACTTCTACATCGAGCTACAGAACAACGGGCTGGACTTGCAGGACCGCTGCACGCCGCAGGCGGTGGAGATCGCCGGCCGGATGGGCGTGCCGCTGGTGGCCACGTCGGACGCGCATTACCTGTGCCAGCAGGACGCCGAGGCGCACGACGTGCTGTTCTGCATCAACACGGGCAAGAAGCGGGATCCGCGGCGGAAACAGTACCCGGAAGGCCACCTACCCAGCCCGTACTACGTGCGGTCGCCGGCCGACATGTACGCCCTGTTCCCCGGCCACGAGGCGGCCGTCGCCCGGTCGCAGGAGATCGCCGACGGGGTGGACATCCGGCTCGACTTCAACAAGCGGCACTTCCCCGTCTTCCGCTGCCCGGACGGGCTGAGTGCCGACAAGTACCTGAAGCAGCTCTGCCTGACGGGCATCGCCGAGCGGTACGCCGAGCCGTCGCCGGCCGTGTTCGCCCGGCTGGAGCACGAGCTGGGCGTCATCTCCCAGATGGGCTACGCGGCCTACTTCCTGATCGTCTGGGACTTCGTGCGGTACGCCCGGGAGCAGGGCATCCCGAGCACCGCCCGTGGTAGCGGGTGTGGGGCCATCGTCGCATACGTGTTACACCTGTCACACGTCTGCCCCATCGAGTACGACTTACTATTCGAGCGGTTCCTCGACGTGAACCGGAGCGAGCCGCCGGACATCGATATTGACTTCTGCCAAGACCGCCGGGAACTCGTCATCGAGTACGTGAAGCAGAAGTACGGCCGCGAGAGCGTGGCCCAGATCGGCACGTTCGGCACGCTGGCGGCAAAAGCGGCCCTGAAAGACGTCGGCCGGGTGCTGGACATCCCGCTCGAAAAAGTGAACTTCATGTGCAAGCTGGTCCCGATGACCGGGGCCATCGCCAAATCACTCCCGGACGCGCTGAAGGAGTCGCCGGACTTCCGCCGGGAGTACGACCAAGACCCGACGGTGCGGCAATGGGTGGACATCGCCCTGAAGCTGGAGGGCACCAACCGCAACGTCGGCACCCACGCGGCCGGGGTGGTCATCGCTGACGGGCCGATCACGGACTACGTGCCCGTGCAGCGGGTGATGCGGAAGTCGGACGACCAGGAGGGCGGCGGCAAGACGGCGGCCGAGGTGGTCATCACCACCCAGTGGGAGATGGGCGTCCTGGAAAAAGTCGGGATGCTCAAGATGGACTTCCTGGGGTTGCGAAACCTCACGGTGCTGGACGAGACGGTGAAGCTCATCAAGCGGACCCGCGGTAGTGACGTAGACCCGCTGAAATTCCCGCTAGATGATGTTGAAACATACAAATTATTACAACGGGGCGACGCGAAGGGCGTATTTCAGCTCGAGTCGGACGGCATCCGCGAGCTGCTCAAGCAGATGAAGCCGGACAACATCCGGGACTTGATTGCCGTGCTGGCGCTCTACCGGCCGGGGCCACTCAAGGGCGGCATGGTGGACAGCTATGTGAACCGCAAGCACGGCCGCGAGCAGTGGCAGGACGCGCACCCGGTGATGACCGACGTGCTGAGTGAGACCTACGGCGTGATGGTCTACCAAGAGCAGATCATGCGTATCCTCAACCGGCTCGGCGGCATCGAGCTGTCGAAGGCGTATGCGTGCATCAAAGCCATCAGCAAAAAGATAACGGATAAGATTGACGCGTTCCGGGCCGACTTCCTGGCCGGGTGCCTCAAGAACGGCGTGAGCAAGCCGGTGGCCGAGGACATTTTCGACAAGATCGTGTTCTTCGCCGGGTACGGGTTCAACAAGTCGCACACCGCCGCCTACGCCCAGATCGGGTACCAGACGGCTTACCTCAAAACGCACTACACGGCCGAGTTCATGGCCGCACTTTTGTCGAGTGAAATCGACGACGCCAACAAGCGGGACGTGATGGTGGAACATATAGCGGACGCCCGCAAGCTGGGGGTGGAGGTGCAGCCGCCGGACGTGAACAAGGGGCGGGCCGACTTCGACGTGGTGAACGGCAAGATCGTCTTCGGCCTGACGGCCATCAAGGGGCTGGGCCGCGGGGCGGCCAACGAGATCGTCCGGGCGCGGGAGGTGGGCGGGCCGTACCGCGACCTGTTCGAGTTTTGCGAACGGGTGGACCTGCGGCAGGTGCCTCGGGCCGGCATCGAGCGGCTCATCAAAGCGGGGGCGATGGACGGCTTTGGTAAGGACAAGCGGGCCGCCCTCACCCTGACCCTGCCCCGGGCCGCCCAGGCCGCCGAGGACAAGGCGGTGGACAAGCGGCGGGGCCAGGCCAGCTTCTTCGACGCCTTCGGCGACGACGACCAGGAGGCGGACGCCGGCGGGTTCAAATCGGGCGAGGGGCTGGCCGACTGCCCCGAGTGGGGCGACGCCGACAAGCTCAAGTTCGAGAAGGAGGCGCTCGACTTCTACATCAGCAGCCACCCGCTGGCCCGGTGCGACGAGCAGCTCCGGCTGTTCCGCAGCCACGACGCCGCCAGCCTCGCCAAGCTGGACGCCGGGGCCGAGGTGCGGGTCGGCGGCATCGTCGTCAGCTTCGACACGCGGGTGGTGAAGGCCGGCCGCAACCAGGGGGCGCGGTTCGCCCTGTTCCGGCTGGAAGACCTGACCGGGCAGGTGAAGTGCGTGCTGTGGAGTGACCAGTTCGCCCGGTTCGGGGCCGACGTGGCCGAGGACAAGATCGTGCTCATCGACGGCAAGGTGGAGTGGCGGGACGGGTCCAGCGAGGCCGACCTGATCGTGAGCAAGGTGCTGACGCTCGACCAGGCCAAGCTCGACCTGACGAAGGGGCTGCTGCTGCGGGTGCCCTACGGCGACGACCCCGAACACCTGCGGAAGCTGGACGGGCTGGCCAGCGTGCTCAAGCGGCACCGGGGCGGCTGCCCGGTGTGGCTGGAGGTGCGGGACCGGGCCGGCCGCAAGGCGTCGCTCCGGACGGCCCAGGACTACTGGGTGGACGCCGCCCGAGTGCCGGTCGGCGAGCTGGAGATGCTGCTCGGCGAGGGGGCGGTGCTGTTCACGAACAAGTGAGTGGCTACTGCACGCGGATGTCGGTGATCTCGTCAAACGGGATGGCCAACTCGTCCGGTCCGCTGCTCGGTCGCCAAAGCAGTTGGGACGGCGGCTCGACCCGGAGTCCGATCGGCCGGCCGGGCTGGGCCGAACCGTCCCGGAGTTCGACGATGCACACCCGGCCGGGGACCGGTCGGACGATCAAATCAGCGGCGGTCCGCAGCAGCCGGCCGAACTCGGTTTCAACGTGCGCCGGGTACACGTAGGCGGCATCGAAGGTGATATCGCCGAAACGTCCGTCGCCACCACGGATCGGCTCCTCGCCGGCCCGGCTCTTGCGCACGTCGATGAGGTCGCGGCCGAGCGGCTCGTCCGGGTGGTAGAGGCGGAGGTCGCCGACCAACCCCGGGGGGAGGCCCGCCCCGGCGAGGGCCGCCCGGGCGCGGGTGGAAGTCGTCCGGAACTGACTCGGCCCGGCATCGGGGGTGATGACGTACAGCTCCCACCGGCCGCTGTCCGGCGAGCGCAGCCAGGCGGCGGCGGCGACCGCGATCCCGGCATCAGTCAACCGCACGAGGGCACGCCGGCCGTCCCACACCGGCGGGTCTACATAAACGGGCGCAACCATGCCAGCACTCCGTCGGTCGGCTCGGTAATCGCCGCGAGCAACTTTTCTGCCTCGGACTCCGACCGATCCGAGTACCGCGACTCCTCCGTCCACTTCACCACCCGGTCCCAATTGACCGCGAACCCGGTCCCATCCGACTGACGGGCGTTCAACTCCGTCCGCAGCCCGGCAATCTCGATCAGGTCGTTGAGCTTGTGGGTCCGGAACTCGGGCAGCTTCCGCTCGAACACCAGCCCCGTGTGAACCATCCGGCTAAGGACACACGCCTTCAGGGCACATTCGACCGCGTACCCGGCCACATAGTAGGCGAACGCCCACCGCTCGCCGGCCCACAGCACTTGGGCGTCGGCCAACCGCTCGTCCGTCATCAGCAGGAGGTCGGCCCGGTTCATCCCCGCTACTGTACGGCCCCCCTCCCAACCGGCGCCGCCGGCGCCAACATTCGCACCGCCCCCCCGTTGAGCTGATTGACAGCCCGCCGGCGGCCGTGTTACCGTGCCGGTAAACTTTGCCCGCACCAGCGATCCGCCGTAAACTGCGGCCACCACCCGACCCCACCACCTCGTTACCGGCGAGTCACGGATCATGGCCAAACCGTTCGGCGTGTGGGGCCTCGACATCGGCCAGTGTGCCCTCAAGGCGCTGCGGCTCGAGCTCGTCGACGGCAAGCCCACTGCCACCGCCTTCGACTACATCGAACACGCCAAAATCCTGTCCCAGCCGGACGCCGACCCGGACGCCCTCACCCGCGAGGCGCTGGAGAAGTTCCTGTCCCGCAACCCGCTCGGCACCGACAAGGTGGCCATCGGCATCGCCGGCCAGAGCGGCCTCGTGCGGTTCGTCAAACTGCCGCCCGTGGAAGAGAAGAAGATCGGTGACATTGTCAAGTTCGAGGCCAAGCAGCAGATCCCGTTCGCCCTGGAAGAGGTGGTCTGGGACTACCAGAAGATCGCCGGCGGGGAGGCCGTGGGCGGGTTCGCCATGGAGACGGAGATCGGCCTGTTCGCCATGAAGCGGGACATCATCAACAAGCACCTGGGCCACTATAAGGCGGTCGGGGCGGAGGTGCATCAGGTGCAGATGGCCCCGCTGGCCCTGTGCAACTACGTCACGTACGAGCTGCTCAAGAAGGGCGGGCCGGACGGGGAGGCGGGCGACGGGGTGCCGCTGGAGCCGGGCGAAGAGGATGCCCCGAAGAACAAGAAGCGGTGCGCCGTCGCCCTGGACGTGGGCACCGACTCGTCCAACCTGATCATCACGGACGGCGGCAAGATCATCTGGCAGCGGCCGGTGCCGCTGGGCGGCAGCCACTTCACCCGCGCCCTGACGAAGGAGATGAAGCTCACCTTCGCCAAGGCCGAGCACCTGAAGCGGAACGCCGCCAAGTCGCCCGACCTGGCCGCCATCCTCAAGGCCCTGCGGCCGGTGCTGACGGAGTTCGTCGGCGAGGTGCAGCGATCCCTCGGGTACTTCACCAACACCCACCGGGACGCCACCATCGTGTACCTGGTCGGCCTGGGCAGCGCGTTCAAGCTGCCCGGCCTCCAGAAGTACCTGTCCGAGAAGCTGTCGCTGGACGTGCGGAAGCCGACCGGGCTGGACCGGCTGGCCGGCGACGCGGTGCTGGCCGACCCCACCTTCCAGGACAACCTGCTCACCTTCCCGGTGGCCTACGGCCTGGCCCTACAGGGCCTCGGCCTGGCCCGGCTGCGGACCAACCTGATCCCCAAAGAAGTCGTGGTCGAGCGACAGATCCGGGCCAAGAAGCCGGCGATGGCGGCGGCGGCGGCCGGCCTGCTGCTGGGCACCGGGGTGCTGGCCCTGGGCAACGGCCTGCAGTACGGGGCGGTCACCGACCCGGCCATCGCCACGGCCAAGAAGTCGGCCGAGGCGGCCAAGGCGGCGTCCGCCTCGCAGGACTCGGCCCACACGACGGCCAAGGGCAAGATCGACACCGGGCTGACCGAGGTGAAGGCCATCGTGGTCGGCGGGGACGAGCGGCTGAACTGGATCCGCCTGCAAGAGGTGGTCGTGTCGGCCCTGCCCCGGCACGGGTACGTCGAGGGCGGGCGGGAGGTGAACAAGTCGAACCTGACGCTGCCCGACCAGGTGCCGCTGTGGGACACCGAGGGCGGCCGGCGGGCGTATGTCGCCCTGCAGAAGCGGTTGGCCCGCGGCATCCCGTTCGAGGAGCTGTTCCTGGACGACTCGAGCGACTTCCTGGCCCAGGTCAACCTGGAGAGCTTCTACTGCCGGTACACGGACAGCATCGGCTCGTTCCTGTCGGCCGCCGACCTGTTCACCAAGGGGGTGGAGAACCGGGACATCGCCAACGACCTGCCGGACAGCGAGCGGGAGAAGGACGCCGAGAAGGGCGACCGCTGGAAGCCCAAGCCGGCCGACGGCGGCGGCTGGGTGATCGAGCTGCGGGGCACCACCAGCCACGGCGAGGGGCTGACCTTCCTCCGCAAGGGGCTGGTCAAGAACCTCCAGCGGCTGAACGAGTTCGCCGACCAGGAGAACGCCGCCAAGCGGGTGGCCGACGTCATCCCCGAGGGCAAAGACCCGATCAAGGGGCAGGCCAGCTACGCCTTCCTGTCCCGCTGGTTCACCGACACCAACCCCCAGCCGGCCACCTACAAGCTGATCAACAAGTCGCTGCTGGACGGCCTGGTGGGCGGCGGGTCGGTCGCCACCGCCGCACCCCCGGGCGGGGCGACGGAGGGGGCGGCCCCGCCGCCGGCCGGCGGCGGCGGCCGGTCGTGGACCCCGATCACCGGCAAGGGCGGGTCGGGCGGCGGCGGCGGCAGCGGTGGCGGGTTCGGTGACATGTTCGGCGGTGGCGGTGGCGGCGGCGGTCTGCCCGGCGGCCTCGGCCGGGGGTCGGGCGGCGGGGGTAGCGAAGGGGGCCGGGGCGGGGCGGCCGGCGGCGACACCGGCAGCGCCGACGGCGGCGGGGCCGCACCGGGCGGCGACGCCGGCGGCACGGGGGACGGGCTGGCGACGCCACCCTCGGGCGGCGCGTCCACCCCCACCACCCTGCTCAACGGCAAGAAGCGGCGGTACGAGTTCGTCGCCATGTTCGTCTGGCGGGAGCCGACCCCGACCGACCCGACGCCGGGCGGCGACACCGGCGGCGCCGTGACCGCAACGACCCCGGGAGCGACACCCCCGGCGGCGACACCCCCGGCGCTGACGCCCCCGCCGCTGATTCCCCCGGCCGCCGCCGGCCCCTGACCCCCGCGGCCCCGGACCCCACCCCAACCACCCGACCCGGACTGACACCGATGGCCGCCAAACTGACCGCCGCCGACCTGAAGAAGCACCACTACTGGATCCTCGCCGGGGTGGCCCCGCTGTTCGCCCTGCTGGCCGCGCTGTTCCTGTGGCTGAACGTGGGCGACGCGGTGGCCAAGTCGGCCGCCGCCACCGACGCGGCCGTCAAGGACGTGGCCGCCGTCCAGCCCAAGGGCAAGCTGGCCATCGACGTCGACTACCCCAAGCAGGAGGGGGTGCTGAACGAGCAGAAGAAGAAGCTGTGGGAGAAGAACTACGACGCCCAGAAGGCCATGTTCGTGTGGCCCAAGAACGACCGGCTCAAGGGGCTGGAGAAGCGGTACCCGAAGTTCGGCCAGAAGATGCCGGAGGGGCGGGAGGACGAAGCCCTCGATCAGATCCGGAAGATCGAGGTGTACGAGAAGGCCTACGAAGACCTGGCCGCCGAGGTCAAGCCGACCGCCTTCGCCGGCGGGTCGTGGCGGGGCCTCCTCCGGTACGTCAGCAACTGGACCGAGAAGATCCCGACCGACAAGCAGCTGTGGCTGGCCCTGGAAGACCTGTGGGTGCAGCGGGGGCTGCTGCTGCCCGTCAACGACATCAACGCCGCCGCCGGCCGGTTCGACCGGCAGAAGCCGGCCGACGGGCAGACGGACGACCCGCTCAAGCGGACCTTCGTCAGCCGCCTGTGGAAGCTCGAGATGGACGTGCCCAAGCAGGCCACCGGCGGCCAGCGGCTGATCACCTGCAAGCTGACCAACACCACCGACCGGCTCCAGGCCCTCGGGGCCGGCAACGAGATGCGGCTGCTGCTGACGCTCGCCCCGGGCGCCCCGGAGGTGCTGTACCGCATCCAGGCCCCGCTCGTGCCGGCCAACCAGACGGTCGAGGTGCAGGTGCAGACCGGCGAGAAGGACGCCCCCGACCGGGCCAAGCGGAAGGCCGACAAGAAGCTGGTCGAGTTCCCGGCCAGCGTCCGCAACCACGGGGTGCCGGCCGGGCTGGAGCCGACCGGCGTGCTGGCCGTCCGCCAGGTGCTGGACGAGCGGAACGCCCCGGTGCGGCGGATCGACGCCCTGGTGATGGGCGGCCGGGCCAAGGACGCCCGGCACAGCACGGCCGAGATGAAGGCCCCCAAGTGGTACCCGTCGGAGGCCGCCGCCCCGGCGGCGGCGGCGGCGCCCGGGGGTGAGGTCGCCGCGGGGGGCGGCGGGATGCCGGGCCGCGCGGCCGGCGGGATGCCGGGCGGCGGCGGCGGGTTCGGCGGCATGGTCGCCGGGGCCGGCGGGGCCGGCGGCGGCCCGTTCGGCGTTCTCGACGCCAACAAGGAGCGGTACATCGACGTGACCGACCAGGTGCGGCGGATGCCCGTCGCCCTGGTGCTGGTGGTGGACCAGATGTTCGTCCAGGACGCCCTGGCCGCCTACGCCAACAGCCCGCTGCGGTTCCAGGTGACGCAGTACCACTGGACCCGGTTCCGCGGCGCCCTGGACACCGGCGGCAGCGCCACGGCCGGCAGCCCGTTCGGCCCGCCGGCCGGGGGTGGCGGCTCGTTCGGCCCGCCGTCCGGCGGCGGCGGCTCGCTGGACAGCGGCGAGCTGGCGGGCGGGGCCGGGCCGGGCGGCCCGCCCGCGGGGTACGGCGGCGGGGCCGGCGGCCCGGCCGGGGCCGAGGACCAGCAGGTGACCAGCGGGCTGGTGGAACTCAGCCTGTACGGCATCGTCACCCTGTACGAGAAGTACGAGGCCCCGGCCGCCGCCGGCACGCCGGCCGACCCTGCGCCGGCCACCCCGGCCCCGCAGCCGGCCGCCCCGCCGGCCAACCCGGCGACCCCGACCCCGACCACCGGCCGACAGTAACCCAGGCGAGCGGGGGCGTCAGCCCCCTGTTAGCTGCCACCCGCAGCCGCCCCGCCTCCGACGGAAACAGCCAACCGGGGGCTGACACCCCCCGCTCGCCCGACCCTCACACACCCGACGCCCGAGGAGGTGACGGCCATGGCCGTCAAAATCAGCCAGGACCAGATCAAGCAGTTGCTGCTGGCCAAGGGGGACAAGATCGCCCTCGGGGTCGGCGGCGGGGTGGCCGCCCTGCTGCTGGTCGGCGGGGTGGTCGCGGCCGTGTCCGCCACCAGCCCGTCCGGCACCGTCAAGAAGCTGACCGACCAGGCCAGCCGAGTGAACGCGGCCGTCGGCGGCCCCGGCCAGGAGGCCGCCCCGCTGCCCGGCTGGGTGGACAAGACGGGCGACGTGCGGCCCATCGACCCGGCCCTGTTCGCCGCCCGCGGGCGGGAGTTCGAGCCGGTGTTCAAGCCCAACCTGCTCCGCGAAAGCCCGCAGGTGGTGAGCGTGCTGAACTCCCAACTGGACGTCATCCGGCTGCCGTACAAGGCGTACGACATCAGCGAGGGGCCGGACGGCGAGAAGCTCATCGGCTACCTCAAGGACAAGAAGCCGGACAGCAAAGACTTCGCGGCCATCGCCCGGAACAACGCGGACACCATGCAACGGCTCAGCGGCAAGAAGCCGCAGCCGCGACCCGGTCAGCCGCGGCCCGGCCAGCCCGGGCCGGGCGGCCCGCCGCCGGGCGGCGGCGGCCAGCCCGGGTCCGGCGGCGCGCCGGGCGGCGGCAGTCGCGGCGGCGGCCTGGGCGGCCCCGGCATGGGCGGGGACGGCGGGTCGGGCCTGGGCGGCGGCAGCCGCACCGACCAGACGGTGGACTATGCCACCGCCGACCGGGTGGCCAAAGAGAACCTGGTGCTGGCCGAGTCGGTGGCCCCGCTGCGGGCCGTCATGGTCCACGGGCTGGTGCCGCTCAAGGAGCAGATGGCCCTGTACCAGCAGGCCCTCAAGGTGCGGCCGGACTACGACAGCAAGGGCAACCCCACCTTCAAGGGGGTGGACCCGGTGCGGTTCGCCGGGTTCGACGTGCAGCGGCGGGTGACCGGGCTGGACGGCACGACGAGCGACTGGACCGACTACGACTACCTGGACCGCTACTACACCGAGATCCGCGCCCGCGCCCTGCGGAACGTCATGGAGACCGGGTACGTCAGCCGCTTCTTCCGGTACGAGGACCAGCTCGTGGTGCCGCTGCCGGAGGTGGCCGACAACCTGGCCAAGTACCCCGACCTGCGGATGCCCCAGGTGACCGCGGCGGTGGAGAAGATGAAGCAGGACGGCATCCCGCCGTACACCCCGAGCGACTGGGAGCGGCGGCTCGGGTCGTCCGGCAAGTCGGGCAGCGACAACCCGCTCGACCCGCGGACCACGGCCGGCGGCGGCAACGGCACCTTCGGCCAGTCCGGGCCGGGCGGCATGAGCGGCGGGTCGGGCGGGCCTCCGGGCGGCGGGTCGGGCGGTCCCCCCGGCGGCGGCGGGGTCGGCGGCCGGGGCGGCCCGGGCGGCGGCGGCATGCCGGGCGAGGGCGGCCGGGGTGGTCGGGGCGGCCCGGGCGGCGGCCCGCCGGGCGAGGGCGGCCTGCCCGGCGGCGGCGCTGCCATGCCGCACATGGACGTGGACTACCTGGTGCTGCGGTTCCTGGACATCGACGTGCGGCCGGGCGAGACCTACCAGTACCGGGTGCGGCTGAAGGTGAAGAACCCGAACTACAAGCTCAAGACCGGGGTGGCCCGCACGACCGACGCCACCTTCGAGACGCTCGACGGCCAGTGGCGGGAGCTGCCCGAGGCCATCACCCTGCCGGTGGAAACGCAGCTGTACGCCATCGACCCGCAGAAGTACCAGGACGACTTCCAGGCGTACTACAAGGACCACAACAGCGAGTTCGCCCTCAAGCGGCTGGCCGAGATCGACGCCCTGGACGCCGGCCGGCGGGCGGTCGTGCAGGTGCAGCAGTGGCAGGCCACCGTCCGCATCGACGGCACCCAGAAGCGGGAGCCGATCGGCACCTGGGTGGTGGTCGACCTGCCGGTGGCCCCGGGCGAGTTCATCGGCCGGCGGTCGATGGTCGAACTCCCCCTGTGGAGCGCCGGGCTGGCCAACTACGTGCTGCGGGAGCTGGCCGGCGGCGTCAAGGTGGCCGGCATCAAAGACCCGCGGAACCAGCCCAAGGGCTGGCCGATCAACTTCCGCCCGGCCAGCCCGAGCGTGCTCGTCGACTTCGACGGCGGCCGGCGGGTGGAGCGGGTGGGCGACCGGACGGTGAGCGACGACGCCGCCCAGGAGCTGCTCATCATCCGGCCGGACGGCAAGCTGGTGGTGCGGAACTCGGCCGAGGACATGGCCGACAAGTCGCGGGAGGAGCGGAACGCCACCTGGACGGACTGGCTGGACCGGGTGAAGAAGCGGAAGACGGCAATGCCGGCCGGGCCGGGCGGCCCGCCGGGGTCCGGCGGCGGCTTCGGCGGCCGGGGGTGAGGCCCGGGGTGGAGTCATTCCGTAGCCCGACGCGCGAGCGAGGGGAGA
>JAYVUZ010000250.1:0-19862 GCA_043787415.1 Fimbriiglobus sp.
CCCCCCCCCCCCCCCCCCCCCCCCCCCCCCCCCCCCCCCCCGCTCGCCGGCCCGCCGGTCGGCTTCCGCCGCGTCGGCCGCGGTTAGTTGACTGAGCAGCCGGTCCCGCAACGCCTTCGACAGCCCCGGCACCCCGGTGGCCACCGCCAGCATGATCCGCCCAGCCCGGCCGACGGCCGGCAGCGTGAACCCGCCCCGCTCGCCGGCACTCGCGTCCAGCACCCACACCCGCCGCCCGGTGGCGTCAGCCACCACCCGCGCGTTCACCTCGGCCGACACGCAGGCGAACGCCAGCCACGCCCCGTCGAGGTGTTCGGCCCGGAACGCCTCCCGCACCCACGCCCACGGCCCGGCCACCGGCTCGGCCGGATCGACCACCGTCACCACACCCCCGGCCGCGGCGCACGCTGCCGCCTTGCGGCGGCCGACCGGCCCGCCGCCGACCACCAGCACCGCCCGCCCGCTCAGGTTCAGCGTCACCGGGAACATACAATCGCCCATCATGGACTATCTGACCGCCCGCCGCCAGACGGCCGTCCGCGACCTCAAGGCGGCCGGCCACGACGCCTTCCTTGTGACCAGCCCGACCAACGTCCGCTACCTGAGCGGGTTCGGCGGCGAGGCCGCGTACCTCGCCCTCACCCCGAAGAAGACCGTGCTAGTGACGGACGCCCGGTTCGCCGACCAGGCGGCCGAGGAGTGCCCCGACATCGAGGTGGTCATCCGCCCGCACACCCAGACACTCGACCAGGCGGCGGCGGCCACCCTCGGTAGGCTCAAGGCGAAAGTGATCGGCCTGGAAGGCTCGACCACGCTGGGCACCGCCGAGAGCCTGGCCGGGGCGCTGCCGGCCGCCACCTTCACCGCCGTGCATGGCCGGGTCGAGACGCTGCGGGCGGTCAAGGACGCCGGCGAGCTGAAGCGGATTCGCCACGCCGTCGCGGTGGCCGAGCGGGCGTTCCGCTCGTTCGTCCCCCACGCCCGCGGGGCGGACAGCGAGAAAGACCTGCACGACGCGATGGAAAGTTTTCTGCGCCGGGCCGGGGCGGTGTCCGGGTCGTTCCCGCCGATCACCGCCGTCGGCGAGCGGGCGGCCCGGCCGCACGCCGTCCCCGACCCGGGGGTGCGGCTGGCGTCGGCCGGCCTGCTGCTCATCGACTGGGGGGCCGACTGCGGGTACGTCAGCGACCTGACGCGGACCGTGAAGACGCCGTTCGGCCCGGCCCGCAAGCCGAAGGGCAGCCCCGACTTCGACAGGGTGTACGCCCTGGTGTGCGCGGCCCAGGACGCGGCGGCGGCGGCGGTGCGGGCCGGGGTGGCGGCGAAGGACGTGGACGCGGCCGCCCGCCGGGTGTTCGCCGCCGCCGGGGTGGAAGGTAAGTTCACGCACGGCCTCGGGCACGGCATCGGGCTGGACGTACACGAGTTACCCCGGGTGCGGGCCGACAGCACCTGCACCCTGGAAGCCGGCAACGTCATCACCCTCGAACCGGCCCTGTACTTCCCCGGCTGGGGCGGCGTCCGCATCGAGGACGACTACCTGGTGACGGCCGACGGGTGCGAGCGGCTGTCCACCCTGCCGCGGGACCCGGAACTGCTACTCTAAATGGGATCGACCGCTGACGCGAGGTTGCCCCGGTGTCGTCCGCCCCCCGCCCGTTCGACGTGGCCACCGTCGAACACCTGATCGGCCTGATGGCCAAGCACGACTTGTCCGAGATCAGCCTGCGGGAGGGCGACCAGCGGATCAAGCTCCGCAAGGGCGGCGAGCCGGTGGTGGCTTCGGCCCCTCCCCCGGCTCACGCCGGAGGCTCGCCTCAGCCCGTCCCCGGAGGCTCGCTTTCGCCGGCGCCGCCCGCCGCCCCGGCCGGCGTCGAGATCAAGTCGGAGATGGTCGGCACCTTCTACAGCAAGGCGAAGCCGGACAAGCCGGACTACGTGAGCGTGGGCAGCCGGCTGGCCCCGAACACGGTGGTGTGCCAGATCGAGGCGATGAAGATTTTCAACGAGGTGACGGCCGGGGTGGGCGGCACCGTCCGCGAGGTGTGCGTCAAGAACGGCGAGTTCGTCGAGTTCGGCACCGTACTGTTCCGGGTCGATCCCGCTTAAGTGCTGAGTGCTGAGTGCTGAGTGCTGAGTGACCGATCCGGTTGCCGGCCGTCTCAGCACTCAGCACTCAGCACTCAGCACTTGGTATTCTCATGTTCCAGCGTGTACTCGTCGCCAACCGCGGGGAAATCGCCCTGCGGGTCATCCGCGCCTGCCGCGACCTCGGCATCGAGGTGGCGGTCGTCTATTCGGAGGCGGACCGCGACGCCCCGTACCTCAAGCTGGCCGACCGGGCCGTGTGCATCGGCCCCGGGCCGGCCGCCGACAGCTACCTGAAGGTGGCCCGCATCATCGCCGCCGCCGAGGTGGTGCAGGCCGACGCCATCCACCCGGGGTACGGCTTCCTGAGCGAGAACGCCGGGTTCGCCGAGGCCTGCCGGGCCAGCGGCATCGAGTTCATCGGCCCGCCGGAAAGTGCCATGCAGGCGGTCGGCAACAAGGACAAGGCGAAGGCCCTGGCCCGGAAGGCGAAGGTGCCGACGGTGCCCGGCAGCGACGGCATCGTGGCCGACGACGAGCAGGCGGTGAAGCTGGCCGCCGGCTTCGGCTACCCGGTGCTCATCAAGGCGGTGGCCGGCGGCGGCGGCAAGGGGATGCGGGTGGCCCGGGACGAGGCCACCCTCCGCACCGGCCTGGTGGCCGCCCGCCAGGAGGCCGAGGCGGCGTTCAAGGACGGGGCCGTGCTGCTGGAGAAGTACCTGGACCGGCCCCGGCACGTCGAGGTGCAGGTGATCGGGGACAAGCACGGCAACCTGGTCCACCTGTTCGAGCGGGACTGCTCGCTGCAGCGGCGGCACCAGAAGCTGGTCGAGGAGTCGCCGTCGCCCAACCTGCCGGACAAGGTGCGGGCCGCCCTGTGCGACGCGGCCGTGCGGCTGTGCAAGGCGGCCGGCTACACCAACGCCGGCACCTGCGAGTTCCTGGTGGACCAGGACAACGGCTTCTACTTCCTCGAAGTGAACGCCCGGATTCAGGTCGAGCACCCGGTGACGGAGCTGGTGACGGGAATCGATCTGGTGCGGGAGCAGATTCGCGTGGCGGCCGGCGAGAAGCTGTCGTTCACCCAGCGGGATTTGGTCCAACGCGGGCACGCCATCGAAGTCCGCATCAACGCCGAAGACCCGGACAAAGACTTTCGGCCGAGCGCCGGAGTCGTGAGCGTGTGGGAGCCGCCGGGCGGCCTCGGGGTGCGGCTGGACAGCCATGTGGTGACCGGCTACCGGGTGCCGCCGAACTACGACAGCATGGTGGCCAAGCTGATCGTCCACCGGCCGACCCGGGCCGAAGCCCTGGCGGTCATGCGGCGGGCGCTACGGGAGTTCCGGGTGGAGGGCATCCGCACGACGATCCCGCTGCACCGCCGCATCATGGATCTGCCGCAGTTCGCCGAGGGCAAGGTGGACACGACGTTCATCGAGCGGGTGCTGCTGCCGCCGAAGGCCGGGACGTAGCGAATGACTCTGGACGGCGGAATCGCACACCGGCTGTTGCGGAATGAGCCGGCGGCCGAGCCGTACCCGCCGCCGGTGTCGTCTGCCGTGGGCGTCATCGGGCATTCACCCGCACCGATTCCTCGTGACGGCA
This sequence comes from Fimbriiglobus sp., assembly GCA_043787415.1. Classification (GTDB taxonomy): domain Bacteria; phylum Planctomycetota; class Planctomycetia; order Gemmatales; family Gemmataceae; genus JAXMAZ01. The sequence goes on from JAYVUZ010000250.1 coordinate 3,694, forward strand.
AGCAGTTGGGACACGCTCCCGGGACTGTTCCGGAATTGCCCGGCGGTTTGGCACCGGCCCTGCTCTACTAGTTAAGTGTGAGGCGGATGCGAGTCCCGTCCTCACAGTAGTGGCACGCCAGCAACGGGCGGGGGAGTAGCCAAGGGGTATGCGAGTCCCCCTCGGCCGAATCCCCCGCCCCACTTCTTTCACAACCCCCGATTGCCATCTTTCGTAGGGTGGTGCCGAGCCTTTGAGGCTCATTGTCGGCACATCTGCCCGCACGGTGGGCCTCGAAGACTCGGCACTACCCTACGAAAGAACGCCCAGCCGTTCGCACGCCTCCCGGTGGGCCGGGGCAAAGTAGCCGAACCCGCTGGCCGTCACCCGGGCCAGTGCCACCAGTTGCCGCCAGCGGAACGCCGGCCGGGTGCGGGCGTACTCGTCGGCCGCGGTGGCGTAGTACTTTTCGGCGTGAAGCGCTCCGTCCTCACTGACGGCGAAGCCCCGCAGCACCGCCAGCACGTCCGCCGCGGCGGCCGGCGTCACTGCCCCGAGCCGGGCGGTCACCGCCGCCGCTCGACCCTGGTCTTTCGCCCGCACCGCCGTCCCCAGTTCGGCCAGCAACTTGTCGGCCGACACCGCCCGCACCGCCTCGGCTTGGTCGCCGTGCGGGTACGCCTACCAGTCCGCGAACCCGACCCGGCCGGCACGGTCGCGGGCCACTTGGTAGCCGGCCAGCAGCAGGCTCGTCACCTGAGTTCGCCGGTCGCCGGCCCGGGCCAGGCTCCGCCAGGCGTGGACCGTGTCGCACGTATGGATCCCGACCGAGTCCCCGTGAACGCTGCCCTCCGGCTTGTTCGGCTGCGCCCACTGTTTCGGGCGGCCGGCGTCCCGCAGCACCAGTTGGTTTGCCGCCAGGGACACCGCCTCGCCGACCGCCTCGGCGTCGATGCCCTCGGCCAGGGCGGCGGCCACCGCATCGGCCGCGGTCGCCGGGTCGGCCCGGAATAGGGTGTCGGCAAACCCGGCCACCCAGGCATCGTCGGCCGTGCGGGTGCCGGCCGGCTTGCCGAGCAGTCCGTAGCGGTCCAGCAGCGTTGGCAGCAGTTCCCGCAGCGGGGCGTTGGCGGCCGTCGCCCCCGGGTGTCGCTCGGCCGCCACGCAGTACCTCACCGACTGCCGCAGCAGCACCCCGGCCCGCTCGGCCCCGACGAACCGGGTTAAGTCCCAGGCCCGCGACACCAGCACCACCCGATGCACCTCGGTGGCGTCGTCCACCGTCGGCATCAGCCCGTTCAACGCATCCGCCGGCGGCCCCTGGCAGACGGCCGCGAACGCCGCCTCGGCGCCTGACAGGTCGCCCCGGCGGACGGCCGCCCGCACCCGCTCGGCGTCGGCCGGGCCAGTGGGTTGAACCGGGGTGAGGGTCTCCTTCGCCGGCCCGACCTCGGCCAGCCGGGCGGCGTTGCGGTGCAGCACCTTGAGGACGGCCAGCGGCCGGCGGGCCGGGTCCGGCTCGTCGCCGGCGATCTGGAAGGCCGGGGCCAGGGCCATCAGGGTGTGGAAGCCGACGTAGTCCTCGCCGCCGAAGGCGCGGGCGTTGGCCAGGGCCGCCGCCGCCACCAGCCGCCGCAGTTCGGTGCCGGCCTTCAGCTCCTTCACCGCCCAGCCGACCACCTCGCCGGGCGGGGTGTCGCGGAGGCGGTTGACCAGCGAGTCGAGGTCGCCGAAGGTGAGCCGGTCCGGGCCGTCGGCGGCGCGGGCGGTCCGGAAACCGAGGTCGGCGGCCAGGGCCGGGCCGACGCTGGCAGCGATCATGCCGCGGCCGATGTCGGCCGCCAGTTGGCGGCGCGTGCGGTGGGACACTGGGAGGCGCCGGGGCGAGGGCGGGCCACCCCTGAGGCTACCGCGCCGGCAACCCTACGCGGCACGCAAACTTCCCGAACCTCGGCCAGTCACTTCGCCCGGCTGCCCAGCAGGAACGCCAGCAGGTGGCGGAAGTCGTCCGGCGGCAGGGCGTCGAAGGTGGCCGGCATGGGCGACAGCGGCGACACCTTCGACCCCTCGATGTCCGCTTTCGGCAGCCGCACCTCCTTGCCCTGGGCGTCGGCCAGCACCGTCACCGCGCCGTCGTCGCGGAGGAACAGCCCGCTCACCACCCGGCCGTCGGTCAGCGTCACGACCCGGGTGCGGAACGCCTCGTCCACGTTGCGGCTCGGGTCGAGGATGTCCTCGCACAGCCGCTCGACGCCGCGGGCGCCGATGCCATCGAGCTGTGGCCCGACCTTCGCCCCGTCGCCGCCGAGCTGGTGGCAGTTGGCACAGTGCTGGGCGAACACCGCCTTGCCCTTCCCCGCGTCGCCGGGCGGCAGCTTCGCCCGGTCGCGGATGATGTCGGCGAGGCGGGCTTCGAGCGGCGGCAGGTCTTTGGTGAGCGCCGCCACGTCGGCGGCCGGCAGCCGCTCGGCCACCTTGCGGTCTTGCAGCAGCCGGGGCGACGCCTTGCCGGCTCGCACCGCCGCCAACAGGGCGTCGGCCCCCGGCTGGTGCCCGGCCAGCGCTGCTGCCACCTGCGACGCCTGCCGGGCCGGGGCGTCTTTCAGGTACTCGACCGCCGCGGTCGTACACCCGGCGTCCGGCCGGCCGGCTAGCCCGACAGCGGCCCGTTCCCGCACCGCCGGCGAGCCTCCGGGCATGAGCGCGGCCACCGCCTTCCACTCGTCCGGCATCACCTGCAACACCGTGTCGCACGCCTGGAGGCGGACCGGCTCCGGGGTGGTGGCGAGCAGGTTGAGTAGGGCATTCCGCACGAGCACCGGGAGCGGGTCGCCGGGGGCGCGGACCCGGTCCACGTCGCGGAGCAGGGCAAGGCCGTCTGTCGGGCGGTTCGTTAGCCCCCACCAGACGGCCCCCATGACCTTATGTAACTGTTCCGCACTCAGTTTCACCCCGCTCGCCTGCAGCCCCTGACACAGTCCGCCGACCACTGCGGCAGCCTCGCCCACCGGGATCGGCCCGGCCAGCACCTGCCCCGCGGACGCCGGGGCGTGTTTGCCGACATGCCGGGCGAACTCGGCCCGCCGGGCCGGGTCGGCCTTGCCGCTCGCCAGGTGCGCGGCCAGCCACTCGCCGGCCGCCCGGGTCGGCAACCCGGGTATGACATCGGCCAGCACGGCGTCGTCGGCCGGCGGCAGTTGGGGCGCCACACCCAGGCAGTTCCGCAGGGCCACCCGCGCCGCGTGCCAACGGTGGTCGTCCTTGGCCGGGCAGTCGCGGATGATCTTCACCAGCCCGTCGATGGCGTCCGCCCGCGGCTCGCCGGTCAGCCGCTCCAGGTCGGCCCGCTTGTCCCGGAACTCGCACTCGCCCGTCGCCGGCAGCTTGCCCAGCCGCACCGCCGCCGCCTGTCGCACCACGAGATTCGGAGCTTTCAGCGCCGCCTCCGGGTCGGCCGCCACATCGGCCACCGCCAGCAGCGGCTTGCCGGTGTGGACGATCCGCCACACCCGGCCGCGGTCCTTGTCCCGCTGCGGGTGCTTCAGATCGACCTCGTAGTGCCCGATGATGCGGTTGTAAAAATCGGCCACATACAGGGCGCCGTCCGGCCCGAGTTTCAGGTCGGTCGGCCGGAACCACGGGTCGGAACTCACCAGCAGGTCGGGCAGCTCCTCGGCCACCGGGGTGCTGCCGTGCCACACCACCCGGTCGGCGTTCACCCGGTTCGTCACCACGTTGCCCAGGAACAGGCAGCCCTGGAACGCCTTCGGGAACTGGTCGGCCTCGTACCAAGCCAGGCCGCACAGGGCGGTGCTGCCGTGGTCGTGCCGGGTGACGTGCGGGGCGAACCCGAGGCCGTCGTGCGGCTTGCTGAAGCTGGAGTAGCACGCCCCGCGGATCAGTTGCGTGATCGGCTTGCTGTGGCAGTCGGCCGTGTACAGGTTGCCGCCGGGGTCGAGCGTCATGCCGAACGGGTTCACCTGCCCGCGGGTCCACGGCTCGACCCGGCTGCCGTCCGGCCGGAAGCGGTAGGTGTTCCCGCTGGACATCGTCACCGTGCTGCCGTCCTTTGCCGTCACTGTGCTGTCGTTCAGGTAGCCGTGGCAGGCGTACACCCAGCCGTCGGGCTTGAGGACGAACGAGTTGGTCATGCCGTGCGTGTCTTTCGTGCCGAACCCGCTCAGGATCACTTCCCGCGTGTCCGCCCGGCCGTCGCCGTCGGTGTCCGTCAGCTTGAGGATGCGGCCGACCTCGCTTACAAGGCACGACTTGCCGTCCGGCAGCGGCAGCACCCCGATGGGGATGTTCAGGTCGGCGGCGAACGTCCGCACCGTGCGGGCCTTGCCGTCCGGGGCGAAGTCGCTGAGCACGAACAGCTTGTCCGACGCCGGGCCGGCGGCCGGGAACGGGTAGTGCCGGCTGGTCGTCACCCACAGCCGGCCGCGGTGGTCGAAGGCCATCTGGATCGGCTTGCCGATGTCTGGCTCACTCGCCACCAGTTCGGCCCGGAACCCGGGCGGCAGCTTGAAGGTGGCGAGTTCGTCGGCCGGCGACTTGGCGTCGGTCGGGGCGATGTACGACTGGGCCGGGGCGAGGGTCGCCGTCAGGGCGACGAGCAGCAGGGCACGCGGCATGGGAGGTGGCTCCGGGCGGGGCCGCCAGCATACCACGGCCGGCGGCCGGCGGGTATGATAAGGTGCTGACCGTGAGGGTAACTGCTCGGACCACCCCTCACCCAGCGCCGCCGGTGTTGTCAAGGTGTTACGGGAGCCGCTAATGCCGAAGGTTCACACCAAACTCACCGCCGAAGCCATCCGGCAGCTCACCCCCGATGCAACCCAGTTGAGCGAGCTTGTTGGTCAGCACGTAGTCGTTACGGTCCACAAAACGAGGAAGTACAGCAAGCTTGTCCCGGCGCGCGGGAAACGGGCGGCACTCCGTCGTGCGGTCGCCGCTGTTAAACACGGCAAGCCCACACCGGCCGCTCCGATCGATCTCGAGTTCGTTGCCGAATGTCGGAGGGCGGTCGCGGGTAAGCCGGTGCTGACGGCCGCCCAGGTGCGCGCGAGGATGACAGGCGTCACCACCGATCCGGCGGGAGTGGTTATTGCCGCACGGCGGGGGCGGTGACGTGCCCGCCCGGTACTTCGACACCTGCGCCCTGATCCTAAGGTACATCCCCGGTCCGGCGTCGGAGCGGGTGGACGAACTGCTGGCTAGCCCCGGCCCACATTTCACCTGCCGGCTCGGTGAGGTGGAAATGCACTCAGCAGCAGCTAACTACGTCCGCAAAGGGGAGATCAGCAGGCTCGACTTCTCCCTTGCTATGGACGTGTTCAAGCGGGACGTGGCTGACGGGCTGGTGAAAGTCGTGTCGGTCAAGAACCCGCGTTATAGTGACGCTGCCCGGCTGATCGGGCGTTACGGGCTGGACGGCGAGTTGGGCAGTCAAGACGCCGTTCACTTAGCAGTCGCCCTCAGTCTACAGGCGTGTCACCCGGGGTTAGCCCTGGTGACCCTTGATGTCCGGCTTCAAACCGCCGCCGCGTTGGTAGCCATGCCGGTCGTAGTTCCTTGACGGCAACATCTGTTCTCGTCTGATACTTAGGAGCGAGCAGCTGGCTGACCCACCGCGGGTCGGCCGGGAATATCTCGACCGTCCGCCCGGCCGCCTCGAACTCGGCCTCGGCCCACTCGGCCGTCACCAGCCCCCGGCTGTACACGGCCACCCCCAGCAGCACCGCGCACCCCAGGGCCAGCACCCGGCCGGCGGCCGGCGACCCCCGCCGGGCCAGCAGCCCGACCGCCAGAAACACGGTCAGGGTGAGTGCCCCTTTGAACGCCGCCAGCCCGACCCAGCCGTGCCGGGCCAGCCACTCGGCCGCCACCGGGTTGGCCTCGACCACCGTGCCGCCCTGGAGCAGGGCGTAGGTCTGCACGAAGTCGGCCGCCGACAGGACCAGGAACAGCCCGCTGCCCACCGCCCACGCCCAAGTCTTTGACATGTCACCCTCCGGCGGCACCGCCGCACGATACCTTAGAGCGCGATTCGCGTGCCAGGTTGCGGACAGAAATGCGAGCCGCGGGGGTCCTGGTTCGTAGCCCGACGCGCTAGCGAGGGAGGATGACCCTCGCTAGCGCGTCGGGCTACGAACCAAGACCGAGCTACTTCTTCGGCGTCGCAGGGGTGGGAACGGCCGCCGGCGGCGGCGGGGCGACCGCCTGGAAGTTCGCCGGCCGGGCGGCCAGCGGGTCGAGGCTGCCGCGCACCCGGGTGGTGAACACCTCGCCCGGCAGGGCCGCCGACGCCGCGTACACCAGCCCGTCGCCGGCCTTCGCCCCCAGCACCAGGGTCAGCGGCGGGCCGCCGGCGCGATCAATTCCGATCTCCAGTGCCTCAGAATTGCTCACCGGGTCGAGGCCGTACTCCGGCTTGTTGCCGGCCCCCAGGAAGGCTTCCACCCGGGTGCCGCCCAGCACGCCGAGCAGTTGGAGCAGCTTGCCGGCGTCCGGCGCAAACCCGTCCGGCGTCGGCGGGACGGCCTTCCAGGTGTCCCCGCTCTTCTCGAACGTGTACGTCAGCGGCCCCTTGTCCGTCTTGTACCCGCGGACGGTCAGCTTGGTGACGGCCGACGTGTCGAGCCGGAACAGCATGCGGTCCCGCAGGTCGGCGGCGGCCAGCTCGTCGGCGGCCTCCGTCCGCACCAGCAGCACCAGCGGCTGGCCCTGCACCCGGGCGTACACCGTGCCCGGCTCGGCCGGGTTGCCGAACCGCACGGTCCGCTCCTTCTCCGGCCCGTCGAGGGCGGCGGTGGCGGCCAGCACCGGCGGCTCCAGCCCCCACTTTTTCAGGTCGTCCGGGGTCGGCGCCTCGGACGCCACCCCGACCACCGACGGGTTGCCCAGGGTGCCGAGCAAGAGCTGCGTCTTGATCCCGTCGGCCGGCTGGCCCTTCTTGGCCGCCGGCTGGGCGAAGGCCCACGCCCCTTTGTCGTCCCGGCCGGCCTCGGTCACGTCGGCCCCGCGGCTGATTGTTAGCTTGGTGGCCTTGGTCACGTCGAACGGCGTCGGCTTCGGGTCGAGCAGGCTGACCCGCGAACGGGCCAGTTGCGACTGGAGCGCCACCGGCACGACCAGGTCCGCGCTCGCCCCGCCGACCTGCCGGCGAACGAGTACGTCCGCCCCGCTCGCCCGGCCCAGCGTCAGGACGGTCGGCTCGCCCTTGACCGTCGGCTCGGCCGGCGGCTGGCCGGGTTCGCTCTTGCCCGGGGTGCTGCCGGCCCAGAACTTGGCCACCACCTTCACCTCGGCCGGGGCGAACGCGGCGGCGTCCGGGGCAGCCAGCACGTCCTTCGCCAGCCGCGACTTGCTGACCGTCGCCAGCAGCGTCTCGGCGTCCCCCGGCTTGGCTTCCGCGGGGCCGTTCGGCCCGCCGAACAGCCACCACTTGCCGTCCAGCTTGCGGAGCTTGGCCGTCTGCCCGGCCACCTCCAGGTCGATGGCGTCGGTCGTGGCCCGGGCGGTGGCCGGCAGCAGGTCGCGGTTCCGCAGCGGCGACGGGTTGGCGACGGTCGCCTTCAGCCCGTCGAGCCGGTCGAACGGCACGCTGAACACCGCCGGGTCGCCGTCGAACTTGGCGTACACCCGGGTCGGCACCTGGGGCTTGCCGTCCTTCTCCACCGGCTTGCCGAGCAGCAGCACGTCCGCCGGCGGCTCCTTGCCGGCCAGCTCCACCCGCACCCGGTTGGCGTCCGCGTCGGCCAGGCCGTACTGCGCCAGGTCGCCGGGTTTGTCGAGGTAATCCGCCGGGCCGACGCTCAGGTTCGTCAGCGCCAGGAACAGCGGGCGGACGCCGGCGAACGGCCCGGCCGACGGTCCGGGTGTCGATTCGCCCAGCTCGTCGGCCGCCCCCCAGCCGGCCGGGGCGGTGAAGGCCCAGCCGCCGTCGCCGCGGGCCAGTGCCAGTTCCTTACCCCCGACGGTCAGCTTGAGGGCGGTCGCCTCGGCGGCGGCGTCGCCGAGGTCGGCCCCGAGCGGCCGGCGGGCGCGGAAGTCGGGCAGCGACTTGGCCAGCTCCCAGGCCGGGCCGTCCTTGCCGCGGGCGGCGTCCCGGAACAGCCCGCCGAGGTCGCCCCGCTTGACGGCCAGCGGCCGGTCCGGCGCCTGCCCCGTGGTGACGAACGTCACCGCCCGGTCGCCGCCGATGGTGGTCAGCCCGACGTTCACCGTGGCCGCCTTGTCCCCGGCCGCCAGCGTCACCCGCACCGTCGGCTTGTCGAGGCCGTGGACGCCGGGGCTGCTGAGTTCGGGGTGGCGGGTGGGGGCGGCGCGGAACAGATCGCGGACCAGCCCGTCCACGGCGAAGCTGTCCACCCGGGCCGGCCCCGGCTGCCGCAGCTCCCACTTCTTGTTCGCCCCCTTGACGAACACCAGCTTCTCCTCGGCCGGCTGGGTGCGGACGAGTTCGACCGTGTCCACGTCGTCGGCCTTGACCCCGGCCCGGGTGAGCGGGGCGAGCAGGCCGTCGGGCACCGCGGCCTGGCCGCCGTCGAGCAGCAGGGTCACCAGCAGCCCGCCGACCAGCAGCAGGACCAGCCCGAAGATGACGCCGGTGAGTCGGAAGTTCATGGGGATGGCGCGTGGTTGGATGCAGGGGGCGAGCGGCCGGCGTGAGCCGGTCCGGTCCGGTCCGGGAGCAGGGCGTGAAGTCCGCCCCGGACCGGCTCACGCCGGCCGCTCGCCGTGGGTCACTTCCGCCGGAACACCCACACCCCGATGCCCAGGGCCAGGATGCCGAACAGCACGGCCCCGACCGGCAGCCACAACAGCGCGGTGTCGGACGCCTTGCGGTCCAGGGTGTAGGTGCGGTAGTCCTTGGCCGCGATGTTGGCCACCGCCGGCCGGTCCCGCAGCCAGTTCACCGTGACGGCCACCAGGTCGGCCGCGGCGTCGCTCGGCCGGGCGGCCCGGCGGTCCGGGTCGGCGAACGCCTCCCCGCTGCCGAACACCGCCAGCCGGCCGGCCCCGCCCTCGCTGGCGATCACGGCCACCGGCCACGGCCGCCGCTGGGTGGCTTTCTTCCGCACCTGCTGCTCGGGGTCGTTCAGCAGCTCCTCGAACAGCTTGCCCGGGTTGGCCGGCGGGTCGGTTTCGAGCCAGGTGATCGGCCCCGGCTGGCTACCGAACAGCAGCTCGGCGGCCGGCCCGGGGGCGCCCGGCGGGGCCGGCACCAGCTCCAGCCGCCGGCAGTTCGTCAGCACCAGGCTGCGGGTGGCGAACTCGGCGGCGATCGGGTTGCCGCTCTCCTCCAGCCGGGCCGACGGGGCCACCAGCACGTCCTGATACCCCAGCCCGCGGGCCGGCTGCGTCAGCAGGTACTCGCCGCCGAGCTTCACCCCGAACGGGGCCAGCACGTCCTCCAGCCCGGTCGGGGCGACGCCGGTGCGGTCCGGCTTCGGCCGCGGGCCGGTGGCGACGATCAGCTTGCCCTTCTTGTCGCCGCGGGGCTTGGCCATGTACTCGGTCAGCGCCGCCGCCTCGGCCGGGGCCAGCGGGCCGGTCGGGTCGAGGACCAGCACCACGGCCGCGTCGTCCGGCACCTTCGGGTCTTTCAGCGGGAAGGCCAGCGGCTTCACCTCCACGTTGGCCTTCTCCAGCGCCGCCCGCACCCGCCCGGCCTGCCGCCGGCCGCCGACCGCGTCCGCCCCGGCCGCCGGGTCCGCCGCGACTTCCAGCTCGCCGTGCCCGGTCAGGGCGTACACCACCGGCTTCGTCTTGGACTCGCTCAGGAACACCAGCTCCTTGACCAGTTTGCCCTCGGCCTGGAACGACACGCCGCCGCCGGCCCCGGCCTGGAAGAAGTCGTCCGCCCGCAGGAAGCTGTAGTTGGCGTCGTCCGGCCCGGTGGCCACGATCACCCCGTACTCGGTCAGGCTGGCCAGCGGGTACTTGGCCTTCAGCGAAGCGATGTCCTTGGTGTTGAACGTCGGCGAGTAGTACAGCACCTTCACCTTGGTCGGGTTCAGCTCCTGGACGGCGGCCAGCAGCCGGCGGATGTCGGACAGCGAGCGGTCCTCCCCGTCCGGGATGACGGCGGCGAACGTGACCGGCTGTTGCAGGTCGGCCACGTACCCCTTGGTGGCGTCCGACAACGAGTAGAACCCGGCCTCGGTGGTGTCCAGCCTGTTCAGCACCTTCAGCCCGACCAGCACGTTGCCGACCACCAGGGCCAGCAGCAGCAGCAGGGACGCCAGGGCCAGGTTGCCGCCGTACACGAGGCGGCGCAGGAACGGGTTGTTCCGCTCCTCGGCCCGGGCCGGCTGGGCGGCCAGGAAGGCCAGGCCGGCCCCGGCCAGCACCGTCAGCAGCGCCGCCACCGGCTGCCAGGCGTCCTTCGGCGGCGTCTTATCGCCCAGCCAACTGGTGAGGATGCCGAAGGTGTAGACCACATAGAACACGCCGGCGGCCATGACCACCAGGCCGAGCAGCCCGCCGCCGGTGAGGATGAGGGTGCGGGCGTCGGTCCGCCGCCGGCGGGGGTCGTCGGCCGGCACCCGGGCCAGGGCGGCGGCCCCGACCCCGAGGCCGACCAGAGCCACCCCCAGGCCGGCCAGGGCGGCCACCACGTACCCGCGGTTGACCAGCCCGCCCAGGGCCTCGCCGTCCGGGGCGTCGGCCGGCGGCCGGCCGCTGGCGTAGGCGTGGTAGCCGAAGTAGATGCCGGCCAGCACGCCGAGCACGCCCACCACAAGCAGCCCGAGGGCGAGCGGCTTGGGGCTGGCGGCCACGGCGGCGGTGACCGGGTCCGGGGCGTCGTCGTCGGTCACGGGGTTCAACTCCACCTCCGGGCCTCCAGCACCTTGACCGTCAGGAACGTCCAGAACACGCCGAACGATAGGTACACCAGCACCCCGGCCAGGGTCAGTTGGCCCTGTAGGGCGTTGCTCCACAGCCGGTAGAAGTCGAACCGGGCGACGGCGGCGCGTGCCCCCTCGCCCAGCCCGGCCAGGCCCGGGGCGAAGACGGCCGTCAGCAGCACCATCATGCCGGCGAAGGTGAGGAAGGCGGCGGCGAGCTGGTCCTGGGTGATGACCGAGCAGAACAGGCCGAAGGCCACGAAGCCGAACCCGGTGGCCCCGACCGCCAGGTAGTAGCTGAGCAGCGGCCGGTAGTCGAACGGGCTGCCGCCGGCCGACCGCAGGGCGATCAGATACAGGGCCGGCGGGACGAAGCACAGCATGTACACCAGCCAGGTGCCGAGCAGCTTGGCCAGGACGATGACGGGTTCATCCACCGGGGCGGTGAGCAGCACCTCCAGGGTGCCGGTCCGCTTCTCTTCGGCGAACTGTCGCATGGTCAGGGCCGGCACCAGCACCATCAGTTGGAAGACGGCGAAGATTTGCAGCGACACGTAGTTCTGGAGGATCGGCTCCGGGCTGGGCCGGGCGGCCAGCTCGCCGATGAAGAAGAAGTATCCGCCGGCCGACACCAGGGCGACCCCGAACAGCACCACGTAGGCCACCGGGCTGTAGAACTGGGCCGACAGCTCCCGCCGCACCAGCACCACGAAGGGCGAGTCCGACACCACCCCCAGCGACACCCCGAGGTACAGCAGGCCGAGAAAGCTGAACAAGAGGCCGTAGGGCACCAGGAACGGAGCCGGCGAGTCTTTGATCGGGTTGGTGACGGTGCCGAGCAGGAACGTGCCGGCGACGGCGGCCCCCGCTACGACCAGCACCCCCTTGGCCCACGGGGCGGTAGACTTCCGCAGCCCGAGGACGACCAGCCCGACGCCGGCGAGGATGGGCACGACCCGGGCCAGCACCTTCCAGGCGTCCCAGCCGCCGAGCGGCGTCTTGAGAGCGGACGGGCCGTCGTACAACACCGTCGGCACCACACTCCGGCCGAGGCCGATGGCCAGGGCGACGGCCCCGACCAGCCCGACCCCGATCGCCACCTGGAAGCCGCGGCCGACGCTGGCATCCGTCTGGCTCAGGTACGCCGCCAAGTAGGCCAGCCCGAGCAGGCTCAGCACCAGCCCGGGGCCGACCAGGAAGTCCGGCTGGATGAGGCTGCCGACCAGCGACCCGACGGCCAGCAGGCCGCCGACCACCAGCAGCACCCGCTCGGCAATGCCGCGATACGGCTCCTCCGTCTCGTGCCGGGTGAACGGCAGTAAGAACAGCAGGCCGGCCAACCCCGCCCCGGCGCCCCACGGCAGCAGGAAGTTGCCGTAGGCCCGCGGCGTGCCGCCGGGGATCAGGCCGACCACCACCCCCACGCCGATCAGCACCACGGCCAGCAGCCCGTACAGCCGCCGCACTTCGAGGTCGCCGTCGCGGGCGGCATGGATCAGCAGGGCGAGCAGCCCGAACAGGCCGAGCAGGTAGCCGGCGCCTTCCGGCAGCAGGCCGCGGTCGTTGGCCCGGGCGACGAGCGTGACGGCCCCGGCGACGGCGGCGAACAGCCCGGCCAGCCCGACCACCCGGGCGACGGTCGGCGGCTCGGCCCGGGTGGCCGACGGGGCCAGCTCCGGCGGCGGGTCTGTGACAACGCTACTCATGTCGTGTCCTGGGCGAGCGGCCGGCGTGAGCCGGTCCGGTTCGGGCGTGCGGACGGTCCGCCCCGGGCCGGACCGGCTCACGCCGGCCGCTCGCCAGTTTGTTTCCTACCCCCGCTGGAACGCCACCTTCAGGAAGGTGTCTTCCAGCTTCGGCCGCTCGACGTCCAGCCGGCGGACGCCCCAGCCGCGGTCCACCAGCTTCTTGTTCAGCGGCTCCCGCAGCCCGGCGGCGTCGGCCGCCGTCAGCACGAACCGCCCCACCCCGTCGTCGAGCGTGCCGACGGCCACCGCCGACACCCCCGGCTGGCCCCGCAGGAACCCGGCCACCTGGTCGCCCGGCCCGCGGACCTCCACCACCAGCGACGGGGCCACGTTCCGCAGCGTCGAGAGCTTCTCGTCGAACCGCAACTGGCCGCGGTCGATGATGATGACCCGGTCGCACACCTTCTCCACGTCCGGCAGGTGGTGGCTGCTGAACAGCACGGTGTGCTTGCCGCCCAGTTCGCGGATGGCGTTCAGGGTCTCTTCCTGCTGCACCGGGTCGAGGCCGGTCAGCGGCTCGTCCAGGATCAGCACCGCCGGGTCGGCGATCAGGGCGTCGGCCAGCCCGACCCGCTGGCGGTAGCCCTTGCTGAGCGTGGCCAAGAGCCGCCGGCGGACCTCCTTGATGCGGCAGCGTTCCAGGCAGTATTCCACCCGCCGGGTGCGGACGGTGCGGTCGATCTGCTTCAGCCGGGCGCGGTACTGGAGGTACTCCTCGACCCGCATCTCGGGGTACAGCGGCACGTTCTCCGGCAGGTAGCCGAGGTGTCGGCGGACGTCCTTCGACTGGTACAGCACGTCGAACCCGGCCACCGACGCGTACCCGCTGGACGCGGGCAGGAAGGTGGTGAGGATCCGCATGGTCGTGGACTTGCCGGCCCCGTTCTGGCCGAGGAACCCGACCAGCTCGCCCGGCTGCACGGCGAAGCTGACGTGATCGACGGCCAGCACCGGGCCGTACTGCTTGCACAGGTCGCGGACCTGGATGGCCGGCTGGCTCATGGTGGGGCGTCGTGGGGCGGGGCCGATGTCTGCCGACTACAGATAGGGCGCGGCCCCGGGGCGCGGCAAGCGGTACAATCGCGGGATGCCGCTGCACGACCACTTCCGCCCGCCGCTGAGCCGCCCGCGCCGCTGGGAGTCGTTCCACGGCCGCTGGGCGGTGGCCCTCGCCAACGACCTGAACCGCCGGCTGCCGCCGCGGTTCATGGCCGAGAACACGATCCACTCCAGCCAGCAGGCCGAGGCGGACGTGATCGAGTACGACCTCGACCCGTTCGCCCCGCCGGCCGCGTGGTCGCCCGAGGCCGACGCCGCCGGGGGGGTGGCGGTGGCCGCCCCGCCGACCCGGAGCGTCGAGCTGGACGTCGGCCGGATGTCCCGGTTCGCCGTCGAGGTGCGGGACGCCGAGCGGGACTACCGGGTGGCGGCCGTGGTCGAGCTGGTCAGCCCCGGCAACAAGGACCGGGGGGCGAAGCGGACGGCGTTCACCGGCAAGGCGGTCAACTCCCTATTGGTCGGCCGCGGGCTGATCGTCGTGGACACGGTCACGGTACGGCGGACCAACCTGCACGACATCCTGATGAGGCTGATGGGCGCCGCCGACCAGCCGCTCGGCGGCCACCTGTACGCCGCCGCCTACGCCCCGGTCCCGCACGACGAGCGATTACGGCTCGACACCTGGGCTTACCCGCTGGCGGTCGGCCAGCCGCTCCCCACGCTGCCACTGCAAGTGCTCGGCCTCGGTCGGATACAGGTTGACCTGGAAGCCAGCTACCGCGAAGCCTGCGAGTGGTCCCGCATCCCCGACTGACGCCCCGGAGTCGCCCGTGCTGTTCGCCCTGCTGCTCGCCGCCGGCCCGGAACTCGCCCCGATGCCCCGGCCGGTCCGCGCCGACCTGCCGCTGTCCGGGCTGAAAGAGTCGGTCTACGACCCCGGGCTGTGCGTCCTGCGGTACCCGGTCGGCACCCGCTCGGCCGAGTGCCAGCGGTTCTGCGACCTCGGCCTCGGGTACTTCTACTCGTACGTCTGGATGGAGGCCGCCCGCGCCTTCGAGACGGCCCTCACCCACGACCCGGACTGTGCCTTCGCCTGGCTCGGGCTGCACCGCGCCCTCGACAAGTGGGGCAAGGGCACCGTCGCCCCGAACAGCCCGCTCCAGGCCGTCGGCGGCGGGACGCTGAAGGGCAAACCGCCGCGGGACTACGCCCTCGACCGCGCCCGCCAACTGATGGACGCCGCACCGCACCGCGAGCTGTTGCTCATCCGCGCCAAGCTGCAAGAGCGCGGGCTGTGGAAGGGCGTCTCGGCGGACGAGCGGAAGAAGGAGGCGCGGGCCACCCTGGACGAGCTGCTGACGCTCCACGAGGACGACGAGGAGGGCTGGTTCGCCCGCGGCCAACTGGCCGAGGGCACCCACGGGCCGGCCCCGTTCTACAAGGCGTTGCTCCGCATCAACCCGCTACACCCGGGGGCCAACCACGAGCTGGTCCACTTCACCGAGAACATCAAACGCCCGGCACTCGGCTGGCCGTTCGCCGAGGGGTACATGAGGTCGTCGCCGGGGGTGCCGCACGCCTTCCACATGCAGGCGCACCTGGCCACCCGGGTGGGCAAGTGGACCCACACCACCGACTGGAGCCGCAAGGCCATCGACCTGGAGGTGGCCTACCACGCCGCCCAGGGGGTGAAGCCGGCCGACGACCACCAGTACGGCCACCACCTGGAAGTCCTCACCCGCAGCCTGATCCACGACGGCCGGTTCGCCGAGGCCCGCCAGGTGCAGGCGACCGCCGCGAAGGCCGACATCCACCACCGGCCGGAGCGGTTCCGGCTGGAACTCGGCTGCGGGGACCGGGACGCCGCGGCCAAGGTGGCCGACCACTACGCCAAGACGGACAAGCCGGCCGGGGCGTACTACCGGGCGGTGCTGGCTCTGGACGCCGGGGACGCCGCCACCGCCGCCGGCCACGTCGAGGTGCTGCGGCAATCGAAGGACCGCGGCAAGGCGGCCGAGCTGCGGCTTTTGGAAGTACAGGGCCGGCTGCTCTGCCAGACCGGCCAGCCAGACGCCGGGCTGAAGCTGCTCAAGCGGGCCGTGGACCGGACCAAGGACGACTTCGCCCACCACGCCTGGGGCAACGGGGCGTCGGTCATGGAGGTGTGGGGCGTCGCGGCCCTCGAAGGCGGCCGGCCGGAGGTGGCGGAAGAAGCCTTCCAGGAGGCGCTGGCCCACGACGCCGGCAGCGCCCGGGCGGCCCTCGGGCTGTGGGCCATCTGCGAGAAAGCGGGCCGGGCTGAGGAAGCCGGGCGGTATCTGGAGCTGGCGCGGAAGTGCTGGGCGAAGGCGACGCCGGAGGACTTCGCCCGGCTCCAGTCGCGGCTGCGGGCCGGCGAGGCGGTGGCCGCGGCGGCGGGCGAGTAGGCGAGCGGCCGGCGTAAGCCGGTCCGGCCTGGGGGATGAAATGGCGAGCACACCGCCCCCCCCGGCTGGACCGGCTTACGCCGGCCGCTCGCCTACTCGCCCGCCGCCGCGGCCACCGCCTCGCCGGCCCGCAGCCGCGACTGGAGCCGGGCGAAGTCCTC
>JAYVUZ010000251.1:0-20590 GCA_043787415.1 Fimbriiglobus sp.
GGTGTACCCTACGACAGCGCCTTGCGGCCGGCTCGTCCGCACGGCGCTGTCGTTCTCGAAGTGCGACCGCAACCACGTCGGCGCCCTGTGGTCCTTCACCCGGCTCTACAACCGCACCCGCCGGTGCCGGCCATAAGGCCACTACCGGGTTCTGTTCGAGTCACGCGACAAAGTCGGTACGCGGCCAGGCAAACTAGTTTTCGCCACTTCTGGCGCGCAAGGAGCGACCGTCCGGATACGTGAGTTGGTCGTTGCGGATTCGCCCGATTGACGGACGACGAGTTGTAGGCACGGCTCCCGTCACTTCGCCGCCGCCAGCCGCTCCTGCTTGTCGTGGGCGGCCAGCGGCCCGATCAGGTGGTCCACCGCCCCGCCCAGGATGTCGGCCAGCTTGTACACCGTCAGCCCGATGCGGTGGTCCGTCACCCGGCCGTCGGCGAAGTTGTACGTGCGGATGCGGGCACTGCGGTCGCCGCCGCCGATGAGCGTCCGCCGCATGTCCGACCGCGCCTTGTGCAGCCGCTCCTGTTGCATCTCGTACACCCGGCTCCGCAGCACCCGCATGGCCTGCTCCTTGTTCTTCGTCTGGCTGCGGCCGTCCTGGCACTTCACCTCCACCTGGTCGGCCGTGCCCTTGCGGTACCAGATGCGGACGGCGCTCTCGGTCTTGTTGACGTGCTGGCCGCCGGCCCCGCCGGCCCGCATCACCTCGATCTCCAAGTCTTCGGGGTCGATGTCCACCTGCACCTGGTCCGGCTCGGGCATCACCCCGACCGTCGCCAGGCTGGTGTGGATGCGGCCCTGCGTCTCCGTCTTCGGCACCCGCTGCACCCGGTGGCCGCCGCTCTCGAACCGCAGCTTCTGGTACACCCCCTCCCCCTTGACGCTCAGCACCACCTCCTTGTACCCGCCGGCTTCGCCCTGGTGGGCGTCGATCTCCTCCACCTTCCACCGCTGCTCGCGGGCGTACCGGGTGTACATTTCCAGCAGGTCGCCGGCGAACAGGGCCGCCTCGTCGCCGCCGGTGCCGGCCCGGATTTCCAGGATCAGGGCGTCGAAGTCGTCGGCCGGGTCCACCAGCAAAATGTCTTCCAGCTTGTCCCGCAGGGCGTCCCGCTTGGGGCGGAGTTCGGCCAGCTCCTCCTCGGCCATCGGCTTCATGTCCGGGTCGGCCAGCAGCACCTCGGACGACCGGATGGCGGCGTCGAGCCGCTGCCATTCCAGGTACGGGGCGACGACCTTGTTGAGGCCGGCCCGCTCCTTCGCCACCTTACCGAACTTGGCCGGGTCGGCGGCCACGTCCGGATCGGCGAGCTGGCTCTCCAGGTCGCGGAAGCGGGCCAGTTTGGCGTCGAGGGCGGGGAGCATGGGAGGGGTCCGCGGAAGTGGGGGCGCGAAAAAGCCCACCCGTTGCCACGGGTGGGCTTGACGGCACGAACCGCGCTACTTGGCTTCGGCGGCCGGAGCCGGGGCCGGCTTCTTGACGGCGTAGCTGGCGTTCGAGTACTTCTTCTGGAACTTTTCCACCCGGCCGGCCATGTCCAGCAGCTTCATCTTGCCGGTGAAGAACGGGTGGCTGGCACTGGAGATGTCCACCTTGTACAGCGGGTACTCGACGCCGTCCTCCCACTTGACGGTGTCGGTGGTGGCGACCGTGGACCGGCTCAGGAAGCTGACCCCGGCCCCCACGTCCAGGAACACAACCGGGCGGTAGTTGGGGTGGATGCCCTTCTTCATGGCCGCGATCCGCAAGGGTGGCACGAATGACCGAACCGGCATGATAGGGGGCGGGCGGGCGGCCCGCAAGGCGAGCGGGCGGGGTAAGCCGGTCCGGCCCGGGGGTGGCGGCGGCGAACGCACGGGAGCGGTGAGGTTACGGACTGCCGCCGTTCGACACCGACCACCCCAGCCGGACCGGCTTACGCCGGCCGCTCGCCAAAACCCACGGCCACCGCCGCCCCGCCGCCCGGCCGGCCCATCAGCTCGCCGGCGGCGGTGTACGCCAGCCCGTCGGCCGGTAGGTCGCGGACGGTCGCCGGGCCGGTGGCCAGGAGCAGCCGGTCGCCGGGGGCCAGCACGCCGGCGGTGTCGCCGAAGTCGGCGGCGAACGCCCCCAGGAACGGCCCCGGCCCGTGCCACACTTCCACCTCGCCGTTGGCCCGCAACACTGTCGCCGGCGGAACCCCGCCGCGGCTCACAACCACATCGCCGGACGCCGGGTCGAAGACGATGACCCCCAGCCCGACCAGCGGCGGCGGGTCGGCGTGCAGGTCGAGCAGCGCCCGGTTGACCCGGCCCAGCACCGCCGCCGGCGACCCGTCGGCGGGCGGGATCAGCCCCTTGACGAGCAGGGCCAGGAGTGCCCCGGCGGTGGTGCCGGTGCCGCCGGCGTCCGTCAGCCACAGGCACACGCTCCCGCCCACCGGCAGCCACCCGGTCAGCCCGCCGGGCTGGCCACGGGCCGCCAACCCGCACCCCGGCGGCGGGGCACTCGGGGCGGCCGCCCGCACCACATGCCGCGCCAGTTCGGCGAGCGCCGCCTGGTCGGCGAGGGCCTTCCGCAACTGGTCGTTGACCGCGCGACCGTCGATGGGCATTGGGGCGGCGTCCTTGACCGACTTCGGGGGTAGCCTTTAGAGTACAGGTGTCCCCACCGCCGGAGGTCGCCCCGTGCCGATCCAAATGGACCTTCGCCGCATCATCATCAATGAGATCGACGAGCATCAGTTCGTCGTGCTGAAGGAGACCGAGGGCGAGCGGCACTTCCCCATCGTCATCGGGCTGTTCGAGGCCACCAGCATCGACCGCCGGGTGCGGGGCCAGACGCCGCCCCGGCCGCTGACGCACGACCTCATCCTGAACACGGTGGACCAGCTCGGCGGCGAGGTGCAGGACATCGTCATCAGCGACTTGCAGGAGCACACCTACTTCGCCAAGCTGCGGGTGCGGAAGGACGGCGAGCTGGTCGAGATCGACTGCCGGCCGAGCGACGCCATCGCCCTGGCGGTGACGGCCAAGGTGCCCATCTACGTGGCCGAGGACGTGCTGGCCGAGGCGCTGGACGACTGATGCGACTGTACATGGTCGAGCTGACGGTACGTGACCTGGCCGCGAGCCTGGCCTTCTACCGCGACCGGCTCGGGCTGGCGGTCGAACTGGTCGATGAGGCGAACGGGTTCGCGCTGCTGCACGCCGGCGGCCGGCTGGCCCTCAAACGCGGAACGCCCGGCGGCGGGGCGACGGTGCACCTGGAAGTGGCGGATGTCGCGGCCGAGTTGCGGCGGCTGGGCGAGCCGGTCGAGACGAAGGCCAGTGCCGAGGGCTACCGCCGGGCCAAGCTGGCCGACCCGGACGGGCACACGGTGGTGCTGTTCGAGTGGGTTCCCGGTTCGTAGCCCGAAGCGCGAGCAAGGATGACGTTATCCTCGCTCGCGCTTCGGGCTACGAACCAGTACGAACCAAATCACTCCTTCTTGAGCGAGTGGAACACCAGCCCCGTCAGCAGCTTGGGGTAGAAGTACGTCGCCTTCGGCGGCATCGTCTCGCGGTTGCCGGCCACCGCCTCGACGTGTTCCATGCCCACCGGCGGCACCAGGCACGCCAGTTGGTAGCCGGTCGCGGCCGTCACCTCGTCCAGCCGGTGGACGTAGGTGCAACTCGGCGAACCCCCGACTGACGTCAGTAGCAGTTTCTCCAGCACCAGCCGGTGCAACAGGCTGACGGCCAGCCCCCGCCACTCGGCACTTCTGTCCGTGGCCAGCGCGTCCAGCGCCGCCTCGTCCACCAGCTTCACGGCGAGCCACTTGCCGTCCGCCGTGGTGCCGAAGCCGAGCACCCGCTGGCTGTCTTCGAGCTGGACGTGTTCCCAACAACTGGCCGCGTCGTCGAACCGGCCGACCGCCGCGAACGCCGGCCCGAGGGCCGCTTCCAGTTGCTCCCGCGTCAGCGGCGGCAGGCCGCTCACGAGGCGGTGTGTCGGCAGGATGACGAGGCCCGGGTCGCTCATGCCGACCAGCATCATCAGGCAGAAGTTGGCCGGCGCCTCGGGGTCGTCCGGGTTCTGCTCGTCCTTGTACTTCAGCCCGGCCTCGTAGCGGTGGTGGCCGTCGGCGATGAACACCGGCCGCGCGCCCATCAGCCCGATCACCTGCGAGATGGTCGCCGAGTCGGTCACCACCCACAGCCGGTTGACCACGCCCAAGTGATCCGTGGCGGTCAGCGGCGGCTGCTTCCGCACCAGCGGTTCGAGCTTGGCGAACACCTGGCCGGCCTCGTCCGGGTACAGCCCGAACACCGGCGACAGGTTGAACCCGGTCGCCTGGATCAGCCTGAGCCGGTCCGCTTTCGGGCCGCTCAGGGTCTGCTCGTGCGGGAACACTTTGCCGGTGCCGAACGGCTCCAGCCGCACCCGGGCCAGAAAGCCGCGGCGGGTGAGCGTGCCCTGCTCGGTGGCGAACTCCTGCTCGTAGACGTACAGCGACCGGGCCGTGTCCTGCCGCAGCACCTCGTCGGCCAGCCAGTTCCGCAGGGTGGCCGCCGCCGCCGCGTACTTGTCCCCGCCGGGCACGTCCGGGGTGAGCTCCACCCGCACGGCGTTGAACGGCTTGGCCGCCAGCGTAGCCTGCAAGGCCGGGTCGATCACGTCGTACGGCGGGCAGACCACGTCCGCCAGCGCGCCGGCCTTGCCCAGGTCGAAGCGGAACCCCCGGAACCCGCGGATGTCGGCCATGTCTCGCAAACTCTCGGATGAAAGCGACAGAGCATTCACCCTATGCGGAACTGCCCGCCCCGCCACTTCTCATTTGCCCCTCACCGCCCCACCGCCCATGATGACATGGCCCGCCCACCACCAAGAGGTGTCTCTCATGCGATGGACGCTCCCCGCCCTATTCCTCACCGCGGCCCTGTCGCCCGCCGCCGGGCCGCTGCAGTCGGCCACCGCCCTGGCCTTCGGCCCGGACGGCGTGCTGTTCGTCGGCGACTCCCAGGCCGGCGCCGTGCTGGCCGTCAAAACCGGCGACACCACGCCGGCCGGCCAGGGCGACGTGACCGTGGACGACCTGTCCGCCAAACTGGGCAAGCTGTACGGCACGCCCGACGTGGCCGTGGCCGACCTGAAAGTGAACCCGGCCAGCGGCAACCTGTTCCTGGCCGTGCGGGTCGGCACCGGCAAGGAGCAGACGGCCGCCCTGGCCAAACTGACCCGCGACGGCACCCTGACCAAGTTCGAGCCGACGGCGATGACGGCCTGCAAGCTGCCCAACGCCAGCGATAAGCAGCGGCGGGACAGCATCACCGCCCTCGCCTTCGCCAACGGCAAGCTGCTGGTGGCCGGGCTGAGCAACGAGGAGTTCGCCAGCACCTTCCGGGTCATCCCGTACCCGCTGCCGGCGACGGCCGACAAGGGCACGGCCGTCGAGGTGTACCACGCCGCCCACGGGGCCAACGAGACCCGCGCCCCGATCAAGGCGTTCGTGCCGTACACCGCCGGCGGGGTGGACTACGTCATGGCCGCCTACACCTGCACCCCGCTGGTGCGGCTGGCCGCCGCCGACCTGACCAGCGGCAAGAAGCTGACGGGCGTGACCATCGCCGAGCTGGGCAACCGCAACGTGCCGCTCGACCTGATCGCCTACAGCAAGGGCGGCAAGGAGTTCCTGCTGATGGCCAACAGCAGCCGTGGGGTGATGAAGATTCCGGCGGACCCGGTGGCCGCCGCCGAGGGGCTGACGACGCCGGTCAAGGGCGGCGGCACGGCCGGCGTCAAGTTCGAGCCGGTGACGCAACTGACCGGGGTGGTGCAACTGGACAAGCTGGACGCCGACCGGGCGGTGGTGGTCGTGCAGGCGGGCAAGGTTCTGTCGGTGAAGACGGTCCCGCTGCCGTAACCGCGGGTCGATCCCGGCCGCCGGGTTGCCGGGGCGACAAGGGTGGGGCAACCTACTAGCGTCGCACGGACGCGAGGCCCCCACCGCATGACGCCGCTCGTCCTCACCGCCGCCCTGGCCTTCGGCGCCGACCTGTGGAGGGGGGCGCCGCCTCGCCCCGATCCCGGGCCGAACCCCGGCCACGGCAGCCTGCACCAACCCGCTAACTGCATCGACAAGTTCGCCCGCTTGCCGCTCGTGCCGTACGAGCCGCAGCCGGGCGACGTGCTGCTGCTGTCGAACACGTCGCCGCTGTTCACCGTCTTCTACAAGTTAGCTTTCACCGGCGCCCCGGGGCACGCGGCCCTGGTGGTCCGCCGGCCGGACGGTAGTCTGGGCCAACTCGAAGCCGGGGTCGATTCCATCCCCCGCACCGAGGTCAACCCGCTGTCCCGCCGGCTGCACCTGTACCCGGGGACCGTCTGGGTCCGCCGCCGCACCGTGCCGCTCACTGACTGCCAGTGCCGGACGCTGACGGCGTTCAGCGAGCAGGAGAAGGGGCAGGCGTTCGCGGTCGGCCGGTTCGCCCTGCAACTGACCCCGCTCCGCAGCCGGGGGCCACTCCGCACGTTCTTCGTCGGCCGGCCGAAGCGACCGGGCATGATCCCGTTCCGCGACTACTTCTGCTCCGAGGTGGTGCTGGAGGCGCTGGTGTACGCCGGCGTGCTGCCGCGGGACACCACCCGCCCGGCGGCCACCTTCCCCGAAGACCTGTTCTTCGACCGCAGCCGCAACCTGTACCTGGACCGGCACCCGCCGCTCGCCGGCGGCGGCTGGGAGGTGCCGCGGCTGTGGGAGCGGGACTCGACGGACGGGTGCCCGACGGTTCGTCGCCCGACGCGCTAGCGCGGGTTTCGTTCTCCCTTGCTAGCGCGTCGGGCGACGAACCGGATTACAATCGCCGGCATGACCGCCCTTCTCCTGACGCTCGCCCTGGCCCCGACCGACCCGTTCGCCCGGGGAAACCTCGTCGCCTGGTGCGTGGTGCCGTTCGACGGCCGGAAGCGGTCGCCCGAGGACCGCGCCGCCATGCTGGCGACGCTCGGCTTCCGCCGCTTCGCCTACGACTGGCGGGCCGAACACCGGCCGACCTTCGGCCGCGAGGTCGCCGCCCTGAAGGCGAACGGGGTGACACTAACTGCCGTGTGGTCCCCCGGCGGCATCGACCGCGAGTTACTCGCCCGGGTGACCGGGCCGGTGCAACTGTGGATGATGCCGCCCGACCCGCCGGGCGACCAGGCGGCGAAGGTGAACGCCGCCGCCGACTGGCTCCGCCCCATCGCTGACGAGGCTGCGAAAGGCGGGCACACGGTCGGCCTGTACAACCACGGCGGCTGGCCGGGCGAACCCAAGAACCTGGTCGCCGTCCTGAAGGCCGCCGGCCGGCCGAACGTCGGCATCGTGTACAACCTGCACCACGCCCACGACCACCTCGACCGGCTGCCGGACGCCCTCAAGCTGATGAAGCCGCACCTGCTGTGCGTCAACCTGAACGGGACGGCCACCGACGGCGAGCGGCGGGGCCGCAAAATCCTGCCGCTCGGCCAGGGGGACCGCGACCGCGACGTGCTGGACGCCCTCACGGCGAGCGGGTACGCCGGGCCGGTCGGGATCATCGGCCACACCGACGACGACGCCGAAGCTCGGCTCCGGGACAACCTGGCCGGCCTGGACTGGCTGACCGGCAAGACCGCCGGCCCGAAGCCGCTGCCCAAGACGCTGCCGCCGCCGACGGTGCGGGCCGTGTCGCCGACGGGCAAGGAACTGCCGGCCAACGCCCTGCGGTTCTACGTCCACTTCACCACGCCGATGACCCGTGGCGCCGCCGCCGACCACCTGTCCCTGGTGTGCGACGGCAAGCCAGTCGCCGAGCCGTTCCTCGACCCCGGCGAAGAACTCTGGAGCGGCGACGGCACCCGGCTGACGGTGCTGCTACACCCCGGGCGGGTGAAGGCCGGCATCGCCTCGTCGCCGGGGCCGGTGCTGGAGGCCGGCAAGCGGTACACCCTCCGCGTGGCCGCCGGCTGGCCGGACGAACACGGCCGCAAGCTGGCCCAGGGCTTCGAGTCGCGGTTCGTCGCCGGCCCGCCGGCCGTCACCGCCATCGACCCCGGCCGGTGGGTGGTGAAGGCGAAGCCCGACCTCGTGTCGGTGCGGTTCGGCCGGGTGCTGGACGAGCCGCTGGTGAGTCGGCTGCTCACGGTGGCCGGGGTGCCGGGGGTGGGCGAGGCGACCGACGGCGGCCGGGGCTGGCGGTTCACCCCGCGTCAGCCGCTGCCGCCGGGCGAGTACACCCTGACCGCCGCGGCAACGCTGGAAGACCCGTGCGGCAACCGCGTCGGCCGGCCGTTCGAGGCCGGCCCGGACGCGCCCCCCGCGACGGCAGCCAGCGTGCGGTTCGTGGTGCGGTGAGAGCCGCGACCGCCCGGGACTTTTCGCTTGACACCCCGTCGCCACAGGGTATGTCCGCCCCCGGACCCAGCGGTTCGCACGGAGGGTGACCATGCGGCGGATGCTCGCGGGGGCGGTGTTGGCACTGGCTTGGGCCGGGGCGGCCACCGCCCAAGGGCTGACGTACACGCCGATCGGCAGCAGTGCCAAGCCGATCGACCCCAACCAACTGGTGGTGCAGCCGACCGAGACGGCCACCAACATTTTTTCGAGTGTCACCCGGTACGTCAGCCGGGTGGTGGCCGGCACGATTGACTCGAACGGGTTCGTGAAAACGATCAACAACCTGCTCGGCCGCACGCCCGACGCCCCGAACACGGTGCAAGCCGGATACAGCCCGCTGCCGTCCCCGGGCAGCTACCCGGGCGCGGGCAGGAACAGCTTCATCCCGGCCATGCCCCGCACCTCCACCTTCGGCCAGACGCCGCGGTGAGCCGGGTCGTGTGCTAAAGTTCGGCAACACCGCCCGGGGGTTGCCGTGTCCGCGCTCGCGTTCGACGCCGTCAGCAAGACCTACCCCGGCCGGCGGACGGCTCTGACCGGCGTCTCGTTCGAGGTGCCGGCCGGGTCGGCGTTCGCCCTGCTCGGGCCGAACCGGGCCGGCAAGACCACCCTCGTCAAGCTGCTCCTGTCGCTGGCCAAGCCGTCGTCCGGCCGCGTCACCCGCCTGGGCCGGCCGGCGGCCGACCGCTCCACCCTGGGGCGGGTCGGGTACATGCACGAGAACCACGCCTTCCCCCGCTACCTGACCGCGACCGAGGTTCTGCACTTCTACGGCGGCGTCACCGGGGTGCCGACGGGGCAACTGGCCGGCAAGGCGGCCGCCCTGCTGGAGCGGGTCGGCCTGAGCGACCGCGCCCGGGAGCCGATCAGCCGGTACAGCAAGGGCATGGTGCAGCGCCTCGGCCTGGCTCAAGCTCTCGTCGCCGACCCCGACCTGCTCATCCTCGACGAGCCGACCGAAGGCCTCGACCTGTTCGGCCGGCAACTGCTCCGCGACGTGGTGCGAGACATGAAGTCGGCCGGCAAGACGGTGCTACTGGTGACGCACGTGCTGAGCGAAGTGGACGAACTGTGCGACGAGGCGGCGGTGATCGTGGCCGGCAAGCTGGCCCGCCGCGGCCCGGTGGCCGACCTGAAAGCCGGCGGGCTGGAAGCGGCCCTCCGGGGCATCTACGAACGAGGTGCCGCGTGACCCTGCCGGACGCCATCCGGACGGTGCGGTGGATGGTGCGGGACACCGTCCGCCAGGCCGTCGCCACCAAACTGTTCTGGGTCATGCTGGCGGCAGTGGCCGTCGCCGTCGGGGTGTGTGCCAGCGTCGGCGTGTCCGGCGACTCGGCCCCGCAGACGGACGTGCCGGTGCCGGCCGCCCTGCCGGCCGACGAGGCGGCCAAGATCGGCATGGACAAGCTGGCGGCCGACGGCGTCCGCATCCTCGGCGGGCGGATGAGCTTGGGGTTCGGGGCGGTGAGCGTACCGCTCGGCCGGGACCGCGACGACGCCGTGCGGACCATCATGCTGTACTTGGTCGGGGTCATCGCCGACACCTTCGGCGTGCTGCTGGCCCTGCTCTGGACGGCCGGCTTCCTGCCGACGTTCCTCGAACCGCAGTCGGCGACGGTGCTGCTGGCCAAGCCGGCCCCGCGGTGGGCCGTGCTGCTCGGCAAGTACCTCGGGGTGGTCCTCTTCGTCGGCCTGTTTGCCGCCCTGTTCATCGCCGGCACCTGGACGGCCCTGGGCCTCCGCACCGGCGTCTGGGTCGGGGCGTACTGGCTGGCCGTGCCGCTGCTCATGCTCAACTTCGCCGTCTTCTACGCGGTGAGTGCCTTCCTGGCCGTCTGGACCCGCAGCACGGTGGCGAGTGCCTTCGGGGTGCTACTGTTCTGGCTGGTGTGCTGGGCCACCGACTACACCCACCTGCGGCTGGCGGCCTTCCCGCCGGAGGGCATGAGCGGGCTGGCCAAGTTCATGTTGGACGCGGCGTACTGGGTGCTGCCGAAGCCGCTGGCCCTGGGCGGCATCTTTTACGACGCCGTCGGGGCCGACGGGTTCGTGGCCCAACTGCCGGAGTTGCAGATGGTGCAGCAGGCCGGGCAGAGCCGGCCGGTGCTGGCCGTGCTGGCGTGCGTCGGCTTCGCGGCGGCGACGCTCGGGCTGGCCGCTTACGAGTTCGACACGCAGGACTACTGACCGTAGGGCACGCCATGCGTACCGGCTTGCGTGGGCGGCACGCCATGCGTGCCCTACAGCACGATCCCTTTCGCTGCCAGCAGCTTGGCCAACTGGTCGGCGCTCAGCCGCGGGTCGTCCACCAGCACCGCCCCCATCTCGCTGCCGACCAACTCCGCCAAATCATCGCCGGTCCAACCCTCGGCGGTGAGCTTGCCGCCGATCGCCGCCAGCGCCTTGTCCCGCAGCTTGTCCGTCTGCCGGCTCACCGTGCCCTCGTGGACGCCGAGCAGGTGGGCCGCCTCCCGCTGGCTCAGCCGATACCGCCACCGTAGGCCTAGTAGCAGCCGTTCGGCGTCGCTCACCCCGGCCAGCCAGTCCCGCGCGGCGGCGACGAACCGCTCGTGCCAGCGGGTGTCGGCCCGCTGCGGCGTCGGCAGCGGCACGGCCAGGTCGTCGTCCGGCAGACTCGTCGCCCCGTCGTGCTTGCGGAGCTTGCTCAGGTGCAGGTTCTGGAAGACGCGGATGAGCCACGGGGCCAGCGGCCGTTGGCCGTCGTACCGGGCCAGCACCGGGGTGCGGCCCTCGGCCTCCGGCACCAGAAGTTGACTCCAGAACTCGACGACGGCCGACTCCTGCCGCTCGTCGTCCCGCGGGTAGAGCCGGGCGGCCCGCGCCCGCAGGGCGTCCACCAGCAGGGCGTCCGACCGGCCGGTGCGGGCGGCGAACAGGTGCTCCCAGCCGGCCTCCAGTCCGTCCAGACAGCCGCCGCACACCAGTAGGTCGGCGGCGTACAGCCCGTCCAGGAACGCCGGCCACGTTAGCGGCGCCTCGCTCTTGGCCGCGAACAGGGCGAACGCCCGGCCGAGGTGGCCGTGGAACGCCGGCTCGGCCACCGGCACGCCCGGCAGTTGCAGCCGGGCGAACTGGTAGACGGCGGCGGCCCGGACCCGATCAGCGGAAGACGGCTCCGACATCCTGCCTCACGCCGGCGTAAAGATGAGCACCTGCACCCACGGGCCGGCCGGCCGGTCCGGGTCGTGGACCGGGTCGGGGTCGGCCCCGAGGCCGACCGCGGTCATGGTGCGGCGGCTCCACCACCCCATCTTATGCGCCCCCTTGTCCCGCAGGAACGCCACCACCCCGTCGGCCCGCTGCTTGGTCAGCGGCCCGGCCGTCGGCCCGCCCTCGCCGCCGGCACTCACCACCACCTCGGCCTTCGGGTCCAGCCCCGTCTTGACGTGCGGCAGCAGTCCGAGCAGGTGGTCACGGCCGGCGTCGGACAGGATGGCCGTACCCGGCTCGAACAGGTCGTCGGCCCGGTAGCTGAACGCCTGCCGGCGGAAGGTCGGCCGCACCAGCAGCGAATGTGTGTCCGCGACGTACCCGCGGATGAGCGGCAGCTTCTGCACCGCGTCCGTCCCCTGCTTGACCGACTTCAGCGTGTCCCGGCCGTCCTGCACCAGTTGCCGCACCCCGGCCGCCTCCCCTTCCACCGTCGCCGCCGCCCCCTCGGCCTTCTTGACCGCCTGCCGGGCGTCGGCCGTCAGCCCCTTCAGCTCCTTGTACAGCCCGTCATCGGCCCGCACCTCGGCGAGCAACTTGCGGGCCTCGTCGGCCAGGTCGCCGACCTTCGCCGCCGCCTGGGCGATGTCTGCGGTCGGAACGTGCCTCAGCCGGCCGTCGAGCAGCGGCCCGGCGGTCGGCGTGCCGGGGTGGACGGCCACCACCCGCCCGCCGAGCAGGCCGGTCGGCTGCACCTGGGCGGTGGCGTCGGCGAACAGCCGGGGGGCGAACTTGGCCGGCACCCGCAGCCGGACCGTCACCGCCGACCCGGGGCCGTCGCTGTCCGGGTAATCGACGGCCACCACCTGCCCGGCCTCGACGCCGCGGATGCGCACCGCCGTGCCCGGGGCCAGGTCGCCGGCGTCCGACACGCCGACCGTCAGCTCGATGCTGCCGGCCCCCAACCCCTGGCGGGCGGCGACGGCCGTCAGCCCGGCGGCGGCCAGCACGACGGCGACCAGCACGACCGTCCCGAGGGCGGCTTTCTGGCGGGCTGACAGGGCGTGTTGCACGGTGCGAACCCTCCCCGATGACGGCGGGCGATTATACCCCCGCCCGCCGGAATGCGCGCCGACGACCGGCTCGTTCGGCGGCCTTCCGGCGGTGGGCCGGCGGGCGGCGGTTTTCCGCCCGGCCGTGAAAGTTCGTCCTGTACGCCGCCCGTGCCGGTCCCCGAACGGAATCCGCCGTCATGCCCTCCGCCATCTTCGACTCGCCGGTGGCCACCCCCCGCAGCAGCGGCCGGTGCTCCGCCGCAGCGGCTCGCACAAACAGATCCCGGTCGTTGCCATCCCCGGGTTCCAACTCCGGCGGGTGGTCGGCACCGGCGGCATGGGCATCGTGTACGAGGCCTGGGACGAGCAACTCGAACGCTCCGTGGCCGTCAAGCTCCTGCACTCCGGCGGGTTCGCCGACCCACAAGGGGCCGAGCGGTTCCGGTTCGAGGCCCAGGTGGTGGCCCGGTTGCGGCACCCGCACATCGTCCAGCCGCACCAGTTCGGGGGCGTGAACGGGACGGCCCACCTGGTGATGGAGTATGTGGACGGGCCGAACCTGCACACCGCCGCCGGCGGCAAGCCGGTGCCGTCGGCCGTGGCCGCCGCCGTGGTGCGGGCCGCCGCCGAGGCCGTCGGGTTCGCCCACCGCGAAGGGGTGGTTCACCGCGACCTGAAGCCGGCCAACATCCTGCTCGCCGGCCCGGACCTGTCGGCCCGGGTGCTGGTGACCGACTTCGGCATGGCCCGGCTGATGGCCGACGACCCCGAGGTGAGCCCGGACGGGACGGTGGCCGGCACCCCGGGGGACATGGCCCCGGAGCAGTGTACCGTCAACGGCGCGGTCGGCCCGTGGGCCGACGTGTACGCCCTGGGGGTGGTGCTGTCCGAGCGGCTGACCGGCGGCCTGCCGATCGCCGCCGACGAGCCTGAGCGGTACCTCGGGCTGGTGCAGCGGGTGCCCCCAATGGCCCCCCGGCACTTCGCCCCGACGGTGCCGGCCGACCTGGAAAGCATCTGCCTGAAGTGCCTGGCGAAGACCCCGCCGGATCGCTACCTGACGGCCGACGCCCGGGCCGCCGACCTCGGCCGGTTCGCCGCCGGCCGGCCGGTGATCGCCCGGCGACTCGGGGCCGTCGGCACCGCCGTGCGGGCGGCCCGCCGCTACCCGCTCGTCACCGCCGTGCTGGTCAGCACCGTCGTGTCACTGGCCGTCGGCAGACGGGGGACGCGGTCCGGGAAGGGGAGTCGGCCCTGGCCGAGAGTGAGGCCGCGGCAGGAGCAGACGCCCCGAGTTCGGCCAACTTGCGGACCCTAGTGCGGTTCGCCCGGATGGTCGAAACGGGACCAGCTCGGGCGGCCGAAGTGGCCGTCCGGGTGCTCGAGTTTCGGCCGCTCGACCACCCGTTCCGGGAAGGCTGGCTGGAGCTGCTGGCCGTCGCCACTCGCGACCCGGGTGGGGCGGCGGCCGGGGCCGCCGCCTGGCGGCCGTAAGGAGTTGTCGTCATTCACTGGAACGCGGGTCTACCGCCCGTCGGCCCTGTTGACCACCTGCCGGTCGATCACCAGCTCCTCCCGCTGCGCCGGCAGCGTCGTGCGGTCGCCGTGCGATCTGAGGGTGCGGTCGTAGGCGTCCTTGACGGCTCCGCGGACGCTGTCCCACGGCAGACTGCCAAGCGTCTTGTCCTTCTCGTACCGGCTGCGCAGGTCCATCTCCACGTCCTCGTACCGCTTGCCGCCGCGGCTGGTGTCGGCGGCCGAGGTCATGCCGTAGGTGTAGGCCGGGCGGTAGTCGTCGGCGGTGTAGCGGGTGCCGTCGGCCCGGGTGGTCGAGGTGGTCTCGCTGTACTCCCGCAGCCAGTTGTCCTGGGTGGTCGGGTCGATCAGCTCCCCGATGCCCTTACCGGCCAGTCCCCCGGCGGCCGCCCCCCCGGCGATGGCCCCGATGACCGCCCCGACCGGACCGGCCACCATGCCGACGGCCAGCCCGCTGACCACCCCGCCGAGGACGGCGCCGATGCCGGTCTCGACGGGGTGGCTGCCCGGCTGGTCGGTCAGGGGGTCCGGGTTGCGGCTGCCGTACGGCGGCACGTCAACGCTTTTTTCCGGGTCTTTGGTGCCGGTGTAGGCGTTCGGCTGGGTGGGGCTGGCCATGGGAAGTCCTCCAGTTGGAAAGGCCGCCGGGCGGCGTTGTCGGCGGAGTTTTGAGCAAGGGGCGTGCCGTTTCCCCGGCCGGTGGTCAGCGGAGGATATCCGATACGGCCACCGCCCCGACGGCTAGGCCGGCCAGCAGCACCGGCACCGCCTGTCCTGCGGTGTAGGTGGCCAGGCTACGGTACTTCGGCCGCCGGCGGGCCGGGGTGTGCGGGTCGGTGTACACCTCGACCTCGCCGGACACGAGGTTCACGACCCAGTACACCGGGATGCCGGCGCGGGCGTAGTCGCGGAGCTTCGGCCCGTGGTCGGTGCGGAGGGTGGTGTCGGACACCTCGCACACCAGCCCGATCTCGGCCGGCCCCGGGTGGTGGGCGAGATCGCGG
Organism: Fimbriiglobus sp.; assembly: GCA_043787415.1. Classification (GTDB taxonomy): domain Bacteria; phylum Planctomycetota; class Planctomycetia; order Gemmatales; family Gemmataceae; genus JAXMAZ01. The sequence continues at coordinate 15,151 of JAYVUZ010000251.1, forward strand.
TCGAGCGGGCCGACCGCAACGCACACGTCCGGCTCCGGCTCGCCGGTCGGGAGCGTCACGGCCTTCTGCCCGCGGACCACCCACCCGTCGGGGAGCAGCCGGCGGAGCCGGTCCTCTAGTAGGCCGAGGGAGCCGTCGTGGGGCGGGTTGCGGCTCATCGGCATCCTCACCAACAGTCCTTCGACCAGTTTCACCTTTGCCCCGGACTTCAGGATGCCGGCCGCGATCATGGCATGGTAATCGGCCACGCTCAGCCGGTGATACCGTCCGCGGCGAGACCGGGGCCGGGCGACTGTCTGGGCGGACGACGGACCGACAGGCGGGGGCGTCAGCGTGGCGGCACTCATGTTGATTCCTCCACACCAATCATCCGGGCGAACTCGGCTTCGGTCAACACGGCCACGCCGAGGGCCGTCGCCTTGTCCAGCTTGCTGCCGGCGTCGGCCCCGGCCAGCAGATAGTCGGTCTTCTTGGACACGCTGCCGCTCGCCTTGCCGCCGTGCTGCTGGATGATCGCCTCTGCCTCCGACCGGCCGTACCTGACCAGCGTGCCGGTGACGACGACCGTCTTGCCGGCCAGCGGCGTCGCCCCCGGCGGCGGGGCCGCCCGGGCTTCTTCCGTCAGCGTCAGCCCCAGCTCGCGGAAGTCCTCGAACATGGCCCGCACGTCCGGCCGGTGCAGGTGCTCGTGGATGACCCGCGCCTTCTCGTCGGCCACCCGGTCGACGGCCCGCAACTGGTCCGGGGTGGCGGCCAGCAGGGCGTCCAGGGAGCCGAACGCCTGGGCCAGGGCGTCGGCCGTGGTGTCGGCCACCAGGGGCATACTGATGCCGCCGAGCAGCCGCTTGAGGCCCCGGCCCTTGCTGGCCGCGATGCCGGCCAGCAGGTTGTCCGCCCATTTGCCCTCGGCCTTGCTGCCGTCCTTCGGCGGGCGGACGGTCAGCACCTGCGCCTTGGTCAGCCGGTACAGGTCCGGCAGCGTCGCCACCAGCCCCTGCTCGACCAGCCCCTCGGCGATGCTCTCGCCCACCCCGCTGATGTCCATGCCGTCCCGCCGGGCGAACTGGATGATCTGGCGGACGAGCTGCCCGCCGCACTGGCCCCGGGGGGCGGTACACCGCACGAACGGCCCGTCCGGGTCTTTCGCCGTGGGGGAGCCGCACACCGGACACACATCGGGGAACGCGAACGGCACCTCGGCCCCGGTGCGGGCGGCGACCTCCACTCGCACCACCTGGGGGATGATCTCGCCGGCCTTCTCGACCACCACCATGTCGCCCACCCGCACGTCCTTGCGGGCCATCTCGTCGGCGTTGTGCAGCGTCGCCCGGCTGACCGTCGTGCCGGCCAGCCGCACCGGCGGGTCGAAGTGGGCCACCGGGGTGAGCTTGCCGGTGCGGCCGACCTGCACCTCGATCCGGGCCAGCCGGGTGACGGCTTGTTCCGCGGCGAACTTGTACGCCCGCGCCCACCGGGGAAACTTGCTGCTCAGCCCGAGTTTCGCCTGCTGGGCCAGCGAGTCCACCTTGATGACCATGCCGTCGGTGTCGTACGGCAGGTCGTGCCGCTTCTGGTCCCAGCTCTGCACGACGGCGATGACCGACTCGATGTCCGGGCAGCGTTCGGTGTGCGGGTTGATCGGGAAGCCGTAGCCCTTCAGGGCGGCCAGCACCTCGGTATGGGTCTCGAAGCTCACCCCCTCGACGGCCCCGAGGGCGTAGGCGAACAGCTTCAGCTTCCGCGGCCCGCTTTCCGCCGGGTCGAGCAGCTTGAGGGTGCCGGCCGTCAGGTTGCGGGGGTTGGCATACGGCTCCCGCGGTTTCGGCGGCTCCTTGCCTTTTTTCTTCGCCTCGGCGGCCCTCCGGTCGTTCTCCGCCACAATCTCCCGGTTGATGCGAATCAGGTCGGCCCGGGTCAGGTAGACCTCGCCACGGCACTCGAACAGGGCGGGCGGCGTGTCCGTGTGCAGCCGCAGCGGCACCCCCGGCATGGCCCGCAGGTTGTGGGTGATGTCGTCGCCCCGCTCGCCGTCGCCGCGGGTGGCGGCACACGTCAGCAGACCCGCCTCGTAGGTCAGGCTGCACGCCACGCCGTCGATCTTGAGTTCCACCACGTACGCCACCGGCTCGCCGCCGAGCAGCTTCCGCACGCCGGCGTCGAACTCCCGCAACTCGTTGGGGTTGTAGGTGTTGTCGATGCTCAGCATGGGCCGGCGGTGCGTCACCGGCTGGAACCCGTCGATGGGCTGGCCGCCGACCCGCTGGGTCGGGCTGTCCGGCGTCTTCAGGTCCGGGTGTACGGCCTCCAGCGCGGTCAGCTCGCGGAGCAGGGCGTCCCACTCCGCGTCACTGATTTCGGGCCGGTCCTCGACGTAGTAGAGGCGGTTGTGGTGGTCGAGCAGCGACCGCAGGGCGGCGGCGCGGGCGGCGGGCTTGGTGGCCACGGGCGAGGCTCCCGGTGAGGTGTCGGGATTGTCAACCGGCCGGCCGGCGGTGGCAAGGTCAGGAGCGGTGTGGCGAACCGGCCGCGGGCGTGATACATCTAACGGGAGCGCCGCCCGCACCCGGCGGGCGCCGAAGTGGGGGAAGCTGTGGCGAAGAAGTCGAAGAAGAAGGAAAAGCAGGACAAGCAGGCCGAGCGCGACGCGGCCATCAAGGCGGCGGCCAAGGCCGCGGCGGAACTGGCGGCGGCGGAGGCGGCCGCCGAGGCGGCCCGTGTCGCCTACCTGATCGCCAACCCGCCCCGCCTGCCGCTCAAGAAGGGGAACGCCAAGAAGGCGGCCAAGAAACTCGTCGAAGCCCGCCGGGCGGGCGAACTGGAGCCGCGGAAGAAGCGGTCGCTGCCGGAGCCGACGGAGGAGAAGCCGGCCGCCCCGGCGGTGCCGCTGCCGGACCGGACGGCCAAGCCGCTGCCGAAGACGTTCGCCGCCCGGCTGCTGCTCGGCCAGGCCGCGAAAGCGACCCTGCCGGAGAGCGAGCGGGTGGGGTTCCGGGGGAACCGGCCGCTCGGGTGAGTCAGGCCCGCCAGTCCTCGACCGCCAGGCCGGGGATGGCCAGCATGTCCGAGTCACACGACACGACGGTGCAGTTGCCGAGGACGCGGGCGACGGCGGCGATCTGGACATCGATCTCGCCGGATGGCCGCCCGAGTCGGACCAGTTGAGCCATCAGCCGCCCATACTCCTCGGCCGCCGGCCGGTCGTAGAGCCAGACGGTCAACCGGCGCAGCCCGGCCTGCATGGGCGGCAGGTTGGCTACCCGAGTGGCGCTCTTCTCGATGCCGAACAGAAGCTCACCTACGGCCGGCGTGCAGGTTCCCAACCGCCCGCCGGCTTGACGTGCTGCCTGGGCGCGGTGTCGGACTGCGTATCGGCCGTTCACCAGGTCGGACACGGCGTTCGAGTCGAGCAGGTAGCGTCTCACGTCTCGATCAGCCGACCGAGCTTTTCGGCCCGCTCGAAGAAGGTCGCCTTGTCGCGGGCCTTCTGGGCGTCCAAGTCGGCCTGCCAGGCGGCTTCTTCCTCGGGTGTGAAAATCGGCTCGAGCGAGTTCAGCCAACCGACCCACGCCTCGATCTCCTCCGGCGTGTCGCCCTGCACTGCCTCTTCCATCTCCCGGAACCGATCCTCCACCCGTGCCACCTCCACGGCAGTCCCGTCCGGCCAGTCGGCCGGGGCGTCGCCCTCGAACTTGCCGTCCCGCACCGTCGCTCGAATCACGCTCATCGCGTCGCCCTCCACGTTCCCCTTTCCAGCATACCCGCCGGCCGGCCGGATTTCTCTTCCCTCCGGCCGGCCGGCGCGGCATCATATGCGAGTCGGTCCTGCCCCGCCGCGCTTTGCCTTGCCTCGCTCGCCCTCCCCCCGGAGCCGCTGCCGTGCCGCTGCGACCCGTCGCGCTGTTCGCCCTCGCCCTCGCCCTCCACCCCCTGACGGGGGCGGCTCGGGTCCGGGCGGCCGACCCGGTCGGGTACGGCAAGCAGGTCCGCCCCATCCTCCAGGCCAAGTGCCAGGGCTGCCACCAGCCGGCCAAAGCTCAGGGCAAGCTCGACCTCACGAGCTTCGAGACCCTCAGGAAGGGCGGCAAGACCGGCCCCGGGTTTGAGGCCGGCAAGCCCGACGACAGCACCCTCGTCGATCAGGTCGAAGGCCCAAAGCCGATCATGCCGCCGACCGGCCCGGCCATGTCGACCGAGGAAGTCGATCTCGTCAAGCGCTGGGTGGCCCAGGGCGCGAAGGACGATACGCCGCCCGCCGCCAAGGACACCATCGACGCCGATCACCCGCCCGTCTACGCGGCCCCGCCGCTGACCACCGCCCTCGCTTACGCCCCCGACGGCCAGACGTTGGCCATCAGCGGATACCGTGAGATCCTGATCCACAAAGCTGATGGCTCGGGCCTGTTGAAGCGACTGGTGGGACAATCCCAGCGGATCGAGACCTTGACGTACTCGCCCGACGGCTCGATCCTCGCCTCCGTGGGCGGCTCGCCCGGCCGGTTCGGCGAGGTCCAGTTCTGGGACGCCAAGACGTATAAGCTCAAGAACGCCGTCCGCACCAGCTACGACACGCTGTACGGCGGGGCCTTTACGCCCGACGGCAAGAAGTTTGCCTTCGGCTGCGCCGACAACACCGCGCGGATCGTCAACGTCGAGGACGGCAAAGAAGTGCTTCGCGTCGAGCAGCACTCCGACTGGGTCTTCGCCACGGCGTTCTCCGTCGAGGGCAAGCACCTCATCACCCTGAGCCGCGACGGCACGATCAAGCTGATCGAGGCGGCGACCGGGTCGTTCATCGACGACATCGGCAAGAACTACGGCGAGTTGAAGGCTCTGGCGAGACATCCCAAAGCCGACCAACTCGTGATCGGCGGCGACGAGCGAGTCCCCCGCGTCTACAAGGTCTTCCGCACCCAGGCCCGCGACATGAACTACACCGACTTCAACCTCCTGAAGGCGTTCGAGGCCCAGCCCGGCGGCCCGATTTCGGCCGTCGCATTCTCGCCCGATGGATCGCGGATCGCCGTCGGCGGGACCATCGGCGAGGTCCGCCTGTACGACACGATGGACGGCTCACGTAAGGCGACGCTCGGCGGCATCAAGGGCAGCATCTATGCCATCGCCTTCGCCCCCGACGGCAAGCGTATCGCGGTGGGCGGATTTGATGGGACGGTCAGGTTGTTTGACCCGGCGGATGGCAAGCTCGTCGCGGGGTTCGTCCCCGTCCCCCTTCAGCCGCGCAGCGTCGCGAGCATTCATTGATAAAATCGCAACCGAGGCGACCCCAGATGCGCACATGCTTGATTCTGTTCGCGGCACTGGCAACCGCTTCGACGATGGTCGCGGCCGATAACCCCCCGCCCGACTCGATCCGCATCACCCCATCGTCGTTGATCCTCGACGGACCCCGTGACGTTCGCCGCGTCTTGGTCACGGGCGTCGC